>JALOSW010000238.1 GCA_025458245.1 Burkholderiales bacterium | reverse complement strand
CATGGTCGCGACTCCCAAGCCGCAGCGCGGCCTGGTCTCCGTCGCTGCCATCTCCTTGACTCCGCCTCTCGCGGGCGGATGTCTAGCGCGGAAGCGTCCATTGTTCCGCCGGGTTTGTCAATCGGCGCGGGGCCGGGAAAGAGCCGTTTCCGGCATCGGTCCGGGCTTCGGCGACTCAAAGGAAAGGCGTCGGGCTCTTCGTGACGCCGACGGCCGCAAGATAGCCGAGCACCGCGATCGAAGCGCAGAAAGCCGCGACGCGGATCGCCTTGGTCCGACCGTAGCGCAGGGCGATCGCACCGAGCACGATATAGCCGACCAGGGCCGCGAGCTTCGCCGCCACGAAGGGAACGAATCCGATCTCGGTCGCGAGCCACAAAGCCGCAGCGAACAGGATGGTGTCGTTCACATGCGGAACGATGCGCACCCATTTCCGCTCGAGCATCGGCGACTCGGTGAGCATCCAGTAGCCGCGCAGGAGAAACAGCAGGACGACGATCGCCGCAGCGGCGACGTGAACATGCTTGACGAGGGTGTAGCTCACGCCGCCGTGCGCCTGCGTCAGTCGGTGTCTTGGGCGAACGCGTCGGCGGCGCCAGGGCGAGCGTCTCCTGCGAGCACCGGCAGGAGGCGCGCTGCGAACACCGCCAGCGAAAGCCACAGGGCCGCGCCGCCGGCGAGCTCGAGCGCGCCGAGACCCATCCAAAGGCCTGCCGCAAGCAATGCGAGGCCTGCGTTCCCGAGCGCGAACTGCGACCACGCCCACGCGCCGACGCGGATCGGGTTGCCGGTGAACCGAGGGAGCATGTGCGCTCCGAGGCCATAGATGGTGAACATCACGAAGCCGCCGGTGAAGAGATGCACGGCGCTCGCCCGTCCCGAGCCCTCGGGGAGCAGAGCCCCGTGCCGGACGAGAACCAGCGCCGTCGCCGCGAGGTAGACGAGCGCGGCGACCAGCCACGCGCGATTGTCGCGCGAAAGGATCATGCCGGCGTGCTTCGCGGCCGCCCGTCTCGCGCGCGCCGGGGCGTCGGCGACGAGGGCGCGTGCCTCCTCCGCGGTCTGCACGCCGACTGCCTTCAAGTCGCCGTCGATGACGAGCGAGGGCACCGAGCGCACGCGCAGGCGCGCGACGATCTCCCGCCCCTCGGGCTGCATCACGTCGACGACAGCGAAGTCGAATTCGCGCTCGTCCGCGACGTCGCGCCAAACCTTCTCCGCGGCAGGGCAGGTGTGGCACCACTCGGAGACGAGGAGCTGGACGAGCATGGGCGAGAAAGCAGGATCAAGGATCGAGGATGAAGGCTTCAGGGACGGCGTCACGGCCAGCGGCATCCCATTCCGAATCCTGAGTCCTGAGTCCTGAGCCTTGAGTCTTGAGTCCTGAATCCCGAATCCCGAATCCCGAATCCTGGATCCTGGATCCTGGGTCCGGGATCCTGAGCCTGAATCCTGGATCCTGAACCTTCAATCCTGACATCGCATGCATTGCACCCGATACCGATCGATCCACTCGCGCAGGCCGCGGAGCGCCGCGTCGCCGGTCACGAGCCCTTCGAGCGCGCTCGCCGGGTCGTCCGGGCGCATCTCGACCACCCACGCGTCCGTGTAGGGGGCGACGTTCACGAGGCCGGGCGCCTCGATCAACCTTGCGTTGCGCGCGGTGATCGTGCCGGCGAACGGCGCGGGAATGCCGCCGGCCCACTTGCCCGATTCGAGCCGCGCCACGGGCTTCTTGCGGTCGCGATGCGTGCCGACGTCGCGGATGGAGCAGTGCTGCACCCGGCCTGCCATGGTCTGCGACGGGTCGGTGAGTCCGATGCGGTAGGTGCCGTCGGCGAGCGGGGCGACCCAGACGTAATCGAGGTCGTACCAGAGCGTGTCCGGTAGCTCGCAGCCCTGATACTCGGCCATGATCCCCCGGTCAGGACGCCAGCGGCAGGCTGCGCGCGTCGCCCAGGAGCCGGGCCGTGTCGAACCAGTCGAGCCGCTCGCGCAGGCGCACCACCTCGCCCACGATGACGAGCGCCGGCGCAGCAATATGCTCCGCCTCGATGCGCGCCGCGACATCGGCGAGCGTGGCGACCAGGACGCGCTGGCGTGACGTGGTGGCGCGCTCGATCACGGCAACCGGAGTGTCGGCCGCGCGTCCATGCGCGACCAGGTTCTCGCCGATCTCCGCGATGGTCGCGAGCCCCATGTAGATCACCAGCGTCTGCGAAGGCCGCGCCAGCGCGGCCCAGTCGAGGTCGCAGCGCCCGTTGCGCCGGTGGCCGGTCACGAACGTCACCGCGGCCGTGTAGTCGCGATGCGTCAGCGGAATGCCCGCGTAGGCCGCGGCGCCGCTCGCCGACGTCACGCCCGGAACCACCTCGAAGTCGACCCCGTACTGGGCGAGGAATTCGGCCTCCTCGCCGCCCCGCCCGAACACGTACGGGTCGCCGCCCTTGAGTCGGACCACGCGGCGTCCCTCGCGCGCGAGCGCGACCAGCAGCTTGTTGATCTCGTCCTGCGGGAGCGCGTGGTTGGCGCGCTCCTTGCCCGCATAGATGCGCTCGCATTTCGCGGGCAGCAGCGACAGGATCGCCTCGCTCACCAGGTGGTCGCACACCGCGACTTCGGCCTCGCGGATGCGCCGGACCGCGCGCAGCGTCAGCAGCTCGGGGTCGCCTGGTCCGGCGCCGACGAGATGCACGATGCCGCGGCGCGACGCTCGCCGCCCCGGTTCGAGCCGGGCGGCAGCGGCACGGGTCTTCCTCGACATCCCCTGTTTCCTCCTCGCGCGGTACGCCCCGCGAGCGCGGCGGCGGTTGCGCAGGAATATAGGAATCGCACCCCGGGAAAACCTTAAGACGCATCAAGGAAGACCGGCATCCCCGGCCGCATCCTCCGCCTCGGTCGATTTCCCATGTTTGTCTCTTAGGAGGAGCGAGATGAGAAGCAGAGGCTTTACCCGATTCGCGCTCGCCGGAATCGCCGCCGCGCTCGCGGCCGCTCCGGCTTTCGCGCAGCCGCTCGCGCAGGAGGACATGCACCAGGACATCAACCCCAAGGCGCCGCAGATGTCGAAGGCCGAGTTCGACAAGGCGCGCCAGATCTACTTCGAGCGCTGCGCGGGCTGCCACGGCGTGCTGCGCAAGGGGGCCACCGGCAAGCCGCTCACGCCCGACATCACGCTCGCCAAGGGCACCGAGACGCTGAAAGTGTTCATCAAGTACGGCTCGCCGGCAGGCATGCCGAACTGGGGCACCTCCGGTGATCTCAGCGACGCCGAAGTCGACCTCATGGCGCGCTACATCCAGCAAACGCCTCCCACGCCGCCCGAGTGGGGCATGGCGCAGATGAAGTCGACCTGGAAGGTCATCGTGCCGCCGGAGAAGCGGCCGACGAAGAAGATGAACAGCTACAACCTCGACAACATCTTCTCCACGACCCTGCGCGACACCGGCCAGGTGGCGCTGATCGACGGCGACACGAAGAAGATCATCAGCATCGTGCCGACCGGTTACGCGGTGCACATCTCGCGCACCTCCGCGTCAGGGCGTTACGTCTACGTCATCGGACGCGACGGCAAGATCAACCTGATCGATCTCTGGATGGAGAAGCCCGACAACGTCGCCGAGATCCGCATCGGCCTCGAGGCGCGTTCGGTCGACACCTCCAAGGCGAAGGGCTTCGAGGACAAGTACGCGATCGCGGGCTCCTACTGGCCGCCGCAGTACGTGATCATGAAGGGCGACACGCTCGAGCCGCTCAAGATCCAGGCGACCCGCGGCATGACGGTGGGCGACCAGGAATACCACCC
>JALOSW010000009.1 GCA_025458245.1 Burkholderiales bacterium | reverse complement strand
CTTGGCGTGGTACATCGCCGTGTCGGCGTTGCGCACCAGCGTCTCGGCGTCGGCGCCGTCGGCCGGGTAGAGCGTGATGCCGATGCTGGCGTTCACGTGTAGCCGATGCGCGCCCACGTCGAAGCCCCGCGAAATGCCGGCGAGGATGCGCCGTGCCGCGCCGCCCGCCTGCTCGGCAGTCGCGACATGGTTGAGGCAGATGATGAATTCGTCGCCGCCCGAGCGCGCGACGACGTCGCCGTCGCGCAGCTCCTTCGCGCACAGCTCGCCCACCAGCTTCAGCAGGCCGTCGCCGGCCGCGTGGCCGAGCGAGTCGTTCACGTTCTTGAAGCGGTCGAGGTCGAGGAACAGCACCGCGACCGAATGGCCGGTCCGCCCGGCGAGGCCGATCGCCTGCTGCAACTTGCTCATGAAAAGCATGCGGTTCGGCAGGCCGGTGAGCTCGTCGTGGTGAGCGAGGTAGTTCGCGCGCGCTTCGGCGAGACGGCGCTCGGTGACTTCCGCCTCGAGCGCGGCGGTGCGCTCCTCCACGCGCTGCTCGAGCGTGTCGCGTGCCGCGGCGAGAGCTTCCTCCGCCGCCTCGCGCTCGGCGTACTGCGCCTTCAGGATGCGCTCCGCGCGCCGCACGACGGCGAACAGCACGGCGTAGACGAGCAGCAGCACGCCCAGCACCGCCGTGGTCACGAGCCATTGCGTGCGGGCGATCTTCTGCACGAAGGGCGTCACGTCGGAGTAGATCTCGAACACCGCCTGCACGCGGCCGGTGCCGGTGGCGTGCAGCGGAATGTAGGTGGAGAGCACGTCGCGATCTTCGATCACCTGCTCGAACGCGCTGAAGCGGTCGCGGTGCGTGAGCTCGCTCGCCGCGCGCCCGGCGAGCGCCGCCTGGAACCCTGCGTTACCGCGCTTGTCTTCGCCGATCTGCTTCGCCTCTGTCGAGAACACCGTGCGGCCCGCGAGGTCGTACACCTTGACCTTCACCACGTTCACGTCGCGCATGTGCGCGAGTACGGCGGCGCGCAATGCCGGGAGGTTGGCGTGGCTCTGCAGGTCGGCCGTCGGAATCGGGTGCGCCGCCTCGAGGTAGGAGGCGAGTGTCGGACCCAGGGCGTTCGCCATCGCGAGCGTGAGGGACGTGTTGTTCTCCTCGCCCAGCGCGACGAGCGAGCGCTCCGCCACCGAGCGGTAGATGCCGCCGAGCACGGCGGCGGCGACCAGCACGACCGCCAGCCCGGTGAGCGCGAAATGGCGCAGGAGCCGGAACATGCGTCCGGCGCGGTGCGGCGCCGCGACCGACGGCTTGGCCGGCGCGACAGAGGCGGCGGGTGTAAGCGCAGAGCTGGCGGCAGGAGGCACGTCGGCATCGGATGCAAAGTCGGTGCCCGGCCGCGGGTGCGAACGCGACGTAGTTCACGTTGCGCGACGCAACCCTCCGTTTGCTTTACCGATCGAGGAGTTACCGCTGCGGCGCGCGTGGTTGCCCGGCACACGATGCTCGCGCGGTGGGTCGCGCTTCGCCGTGCGCCTGTCGGCGCGCCGGCGCTCCGCCGAACGTTGCACGGTATCGGCGTCCCCGCGTCGGCCCGGTGACGCCGCTAAATCCCGGTCGCCTCCGCCATCAAGGCGCGCCATCTGCGGTAGCGCTCGCGCAGCGCCGGGTCGTCCGCCGGCGCGAACACGTGCTCCTCGGCGGCCCGATTCCAGCCCGCCGGCCGCCCGGCCGCGAGGTACGCGATGCCGCGCGCCGTGGCTTCGGGATCTTCGCGGCGATGCACGGGGAGTCCGGTCACCGAGGCGAGCTTGCGGCACAGCCGATCGAGGCGCGAGACGCCGCCGCTCACGCGGATGCGCTTCGCGGGCGGAAGGTACTTCGCCATCTCCTCGATGTTCGCCTGCAGCAGGAAGGCCATGCTCTCGACGACCGCGACCGCCTGCTGCCACGGTTCGCCTGCGCCGACGTAGCGCGATTCGAAGTCCGGCTTCCAGAACGGACCGCCGAGACCGGCGATGCCGTTAAGGAAGAGCGGCGGCTCGCAGGGCCGCTCCAGCCATTCGCGCAGCGCGTCGACGATGTCCGCCTCGCCGAGCTCGCGTGCGAGCCACTCCAGCGCGGTGCCCGCGCCGTTGACGTTGCCCTCGACCGTGTAGACCGTCGTTTCGCCGTCGTCGAGGATGACGCCGACGAGCTGGCGCGGCACGTAGCCCGGGTCGCGCGTCACCGCACGCTGGACGAATGCGCTCGTGCCGATGTTGACGTAGGCGGAATCCTCCTCGGGCCAGCCGAACGCGAACACCGCGGCAGACTGGTCGCCGTTCACCGCCATCAGCGGAACGGCCACGTCGCCGGAGCGCAGCGTGCCGTAGCGCTGCACCGTGCGCGCCGACGCGGGCAGAAACCCCTCGGGCAATCCGAACAGGGCGAGCAGCGCCGGATCCCAATCGCGCGTCGCGATGTTCCAGAGCTGCGTGCGTGCCGCGCATTGCGGATCGGCGAGCATCGGGCGCTCGTCGAGGAGGCGGAACGCCAGGAAGCTGGCCTGCGGCCCCCACGCGAGCGTGCGCGCGTCGCGTGCCTCGCGCACCGCGGGCAGGTTGTCGAGCGCCCAGCGCAGCTTGCTCGCGCCGTAGTGCGCGGAGAGGAAAAGCCCGGTGCGGCGCTTCACGTCGTCGCCGCGCGGCTCGAACTGGCGCAGCCAGACGTGCGCGCGCCGATCCTGCCAGCTGAAAATCGGCGAGAGCGGCCGGCCATCGCGCCGATCCCAGCACACGCAACTCGCGCGCTGGCTCGCGAGCCCGGCCGCCACGACGTCGTGCCGCCGTTCGCCGAGCTTCGCGAGCGCACCCGTGACCGAGGCGAACACGGACGCAACCATCTCGTCGCCATCCTGCTCCGCCCAATCCGGCTGCGGGCGGACGAGGCCGATGTCCTGCGAGGCGGAGGCGAGCACCGTTCCGGCGCGGTCGAGCACCACCGCGCGGCTCGCGTGCGTGCCCTGGTCGATGGCGAGGTAGAGGGGAACGTCGGGCATCGTCGCCAGTCGAGCAGCGTGCGAACGACCTCGCCACGCTCGGGCTCGTTGAAGATCTCGTGGTAGAGGCCTTCGAACGCGCGGCTCGACACGAGCTCGCGCGGCGCGGCGGCCGCGAACTCGGCGCTTCCGGAAGGCGCGACGCAGCGGTCGGCGCCCGCCCACATGAGCAGCGTCGGCACGCGCCAGCCCCTGGCACGCGAGCGTGCGATCTCGCCGCCATCGGCGATGAATCGCGCGAGCCGCGGACTGATGCGATCGTGCACGAGCGGATCGGCGACGTAGGCGGCGACCACTGCGGGATCGCGGCTGACCCATTCGGGCTTCAAGCCGTTGCCCACCGCGATGTCCGGTGCGAGCGCGCCCAGTGCGGCGACAAGCAATCTCTGGAACGCGCTCATCCCCGGATCGAGAGCGGGCGAGGACATGACCAGCGCATCCACGTCGCGCGACCACGACGCGCGCGCGTCCGCAGCGCCCTCGGCGACGAAACGGCCGACGACGAGCCCGCCCATGCTGTGGCCGAGCAGCGCGAGGGGCCCGGGGAAGCGCGCGCGAAAGTGGTCGATCGCGGCAGCGAGGTCGAGCAGCATGCTGTCGTCCTGCGCGATGCGCCCGCGCTTTCCCTCGGATCGTCCGTGCCCGCGATGGTCGTAGCCGGCGACGTTCCAGCCCGCTGCGTTCAGTTCCGCCGCGAGCACGCGATACCGCTCGACATGCTCGCCGAGCCCGTGCACGACGAGCACCGTGCCGCGCGCGGTTCCCGGCGCGGGCCACTCCTGAAGTCGCAGCGCGATGCCGTCCGAGGTTTGCAGGGTGTCCATGCTTGCGCCGCCTAATGTCGGATCCGTTTGCGACCCAGGCCTACGAGCCAACGCGCGGTGCGCGTGGGGAACATGCGCCAGAGCCAGTCGATGACGTGCGCGTCCGGGCCGATCAACAGCCGCTCGCGCCCGCCGCGAATCGCGGCGACGATCGCCTTCGCCGCGTCCTCCGCGGACGTGCGGGCGTCGGCGTGAAAGCGCTCGCGCAGCGCTTCGTGGCTGGCGGCGATGCCCGCGAGGTCGACGACTCGCGCCTGCTCCACGATGCGCGTGCGGATGCCGCCGGGGTGCACGCACAACACCGTGATGCCCGTGCCGCGCAACTCCTCGCGCAGCGCGTCCGAGAAGCCGCGCACGGCCGCCTTCGCCGCGTTGTACATGGACTGCGTCGGCACCGACACCATCGCGAAAATGCTCGACACGTTGACGATCGTCGCCTCCGGCTTGGCGCGAAGCTGGGGCAGGAACGTGCGGCAGCCGTGCACCACGCCCCAGAAATTGATGCCCATCAGCCAGTGCGCGTCGCGCAGCTCGAGCGACGCCACCGGCGCCACGAGCGAAACGCCCGCGTTGTTGACGACGACATCGGCGCCCCCGTAGGCCTCCCTCACGGCGTCGGCGAGCGCCGCGACGTCCGTCTCCGACGCCACGTCGGCGATGCGTACGAGACACTCGGCCCCGCGCGAGCGGAGCTCCGTGGCGACGGTCTCGAGCCGCGGCGCGTCGACGTCCGCGAGCGCGAGCTTCGCGCCGGCGCCCGCAAGCTCGAACGCGAGCGCGCGTCCGATGCCCGAGGCGGCGCCGGTCACGACGACGACCCTCCCCGCGAGCGATTTCATGGCGCGGCTCCGGACGCAGGCGCGACGATGCTGTAGTCCCCGAGATGGAACCGCTTGGTGCGCCGCCGGTACTCGAACGTGAAGCCGGGCCACAGCGTCGTGTTCCGGCCGTCGCGCGTGAGGTACCAGCTTCGGCAACCGCCGGTGTTCCACACGGTGTGCGCGAGCCGCGCCTGAATCTCCGCGTTGTACGTCGCCTGAATGTCGGGACGCACGTCCACCGCCGCGAGCTTCCGAGCGGTCAGCGTCGCGATCGCGTTCATGATGTACGCGATCTGCGACTCGATGATGTAGATCATCGAATTGTGGCCGAGCCCCGTGTTCGGGCCCGTGATCATGAAGAAGTTCGGAAAGCCCGCGACCGTCGTGCCGAGATAGGCCTGCGCCCCCTCGCGCCAGCCTTCGTTCAACTCGCGTCCGCCGACGCCGAGCACCGGGAACGGCGAGCCGGCCTCGGCGGCGTGGAATCCCGTCGCCGCGACGATCGCGTCGGCCGCGTGCTCCACGCCGTCCGCCGTGACCAGGCCCGCGGGCGTCGCACGTACGATCGGCTCGCACATGAGCGCCACGTTCTCCCGGCGGAACGTTCGGTAGAAATCGTTCGACATCAACACGCGTTTGCAGCCGAGCGCGTAGGTCGGTGTGAACTTCAGGCGCAGCGTGCGGTCGGGAACCTCGTGCGCGATGTAGCGGCGGACGTGTTTCTCGGCGAAGCGCAGCAGGCCGGGCGCTTTCGTGAAGCCGACCGCGCGCGACTCGAACCGGACGTAAGTCGCGAGGCGGGAGAGCCGCTGTGTCCAGGGATGCTTGCGATAGCGCGCGCGCTCGGCCTCGGTCCGCGGCCGGTCGTCGCGCGGCACGATCCAAGCGGGAGTCCGCTGGAACACGAGCAGCCGGCCGACCTTGGGCGCGATCGCCGGCACGATCTGAATGGCACTCGCCCCCGTGCCGATGACCGCGACCGTCTTGCCCGCGAGCGAAAAGTCGTGATTCCAGCGCGCCGAGTGAAAAAGCGCGCCGCGGAACGTGCCGAGCCCCTCGATCTCCGGCAGCTTCGGTCGGCTCAACCCGCCGGTCGCGCTCACGACGAAGCGCGCGGTCATCTCGGTGTCGTCCTCGAGCGAGATCCGCCACAGCGCCGCCTGCGGCTCGTAGCGCAAGCCGATGACGCGCGTGCCGAACCGCATCGCATCGCGCACACCGTACTTGTCCGCGCACCGGTTCATGTACGCCTCGATCTCGGCCTGGTCGGGATACACCCGCGACCAGTCCGGGTTCGGCTCGAACGAGTAGCAGTAGAGATTCGAGGGAACGTCGCACGCCGCGCCCGGATAGCGGTTGTCTCGCCACGTGCCGCCGAGGCTCTGCGCGTGCTCGAGCACGATGTAGCGGAGTCCCGCGCGCCGGAGATGGATCGCCATCCCGAGTCCGCCGAAGCCCGCGCCGATCACCGCCACGTCGAGCGCCTGCCCGAGGCGACGTGCCGGCGTCGTCCCTGCCTTCATCTGCTTTCCTCCCGGCCGCGATAGTAGTGGAAGCCGGGCGGGTTGCGGGCGACGCGGCTCGGGCGCGTTCCCGTCATCGGCGACGCCGCGCACGGCATACTCGCGCGTATTCGATGCGCTGGATCGAGGTGAGGAATTGACCGAGGCGTGGATCGTTCCTGGGGAATCCCGTCCGCCCTACGCGCGACTGATGGCGGGCGGAGACGCTCGATGGCGGCGCTTCTGGGTGCATGTTGCGATCCGACTCGTTGCGAAGCGCCGCTACGGCGCGTGGGCCGATGTGCCGACGCTGCGCAGGCGCCAGCTCCGTTTCGATCGCCGCTTCGCGCGCGTCGATCCGCAAGCGCGCCGTGCGGACGTCGACTGCGGCGGGGTGCCGGGCGAGTGGATCGAGGTTCCGGAAACCCGCGCGGATCGCGTGCTCCTCTACCTGCACGGCGGCGCGTTCATGTTCCGGTTTCCGAACACGCACGCGGCGCTCGCCGCTTCGTGGTGCCGGAGCCTCGGCGCACGCGCGCTGCTGCCCGATTACCGCCTCGCTCCGGAGCATCGGTATCCCGCCGCGCCCGAGGACTGCCACGCGGCCTATCGGTGGCTGCTCGCGCAAGGCGTCGCGCCAGCCGGGATCGTGATCGCGGGCGATTCGGCGGGCGGCAATCTCGCGCTCGCGACGCTTCACCGAATCAGGGCGGCGGGCGAGCCGATGCCCGCATGCGCGGTGCTGCTCTCGCCGGCCGTCGATCTCACGATGAGCTCTCCGAGCCTGCTCGCGAACGAGCGCTCGGATCCGATGTTCACCTACGCCGCGTTCGGCTGGATCCGCGGCATGTACATCGCGCCCGAGCGTGTGCTCGAGCCCTCCGCGTCTCCGCTCTTCGGCGATTTCGCGGGCCTTCCGCCGCTCTTGTTCCAGGCGGGCGGCATCGAGATGCTGCGCGACGAGTCGGTGCGCGCCGCCGCGGCTGCGCATCGCGCCGGCACGACGGTCGAGCTCGAGATCTGGGAAGGCATGGCGCACGTGTTCCAGGCGATGCCGATGCTGCCGCAGGCGCGCGCGGCGAACGCGAGCGCCGTACGCTTCATCGGCGCACACACGGGCTGGTCGGCCTGACCGCGCGGCTCCCCGAAGAAGCGCTGTTCGACGCGAGGTTGGAAGAGGTTCGCGCGGCGTGGCATCCTTCCCTGCATCGCGACCCGCGCACGCGCCGTCCCATGAGCAGCGTTCCCGACCGCCTCGACTTCGCCGCCGGATTCTGGCGTCTCGCCGATCCGAAGATCACGCTCGCGTCGATGTCGTCGATTTTTCTCGGCGCCGCCGCGGCGGTGCACGCCGGTTCGCGCGCGTGGGGTTGGCTGGCGCTCGTGGCCGCGGGCATCTTCGCGCTCGAGTGGGCGAAGAACGCCTCGGGCGAGGTGTTCGACTTCGACTCGGGTGCCGATCAGGCCGTGGCTCCCGAGGATCGCAGCCCGTTCTCCGGCGGCAAGCGCGTCCTGGTCGACGGGCTGCTCACGACGCGGCAGACGTGGAGCATCGCGATCGTCGGCTACGCGATCTGCATCGCCGCGGGGCTCGCCATCGTCGCGCTGCGCGAGCCGGCCGTGCTCTGGCTGGGGCTCGGGGGCGTCGCGCTCGCGTTTTTCTACCACGCGCCGCCGCTCAAGCTCGCCTACCGCGGCTGGGGCGAGGGGGCCGTGTTCGCAGCCTATGGTCCCCTGGTTTGCGCGGGGACGTATCTCGTGATGACGCAATCGTTCGCCCCGTGGGTGGCGTGGCTCGCCGTGCCGCTCGGGATCCTCATCGCCGCGTTCCTGTGGATCAACGAGTTCCCCGACTATCGCGCCGATACGCAGGCCGGCAAGCGGACGCTCGTCGTGCGCCTCGGGCGACCCCGCGCCGCACGCATGTTCGGGTGGATGATGGCGTTCGCGTTCGTTTTCCAGATTGGGTCGACCGCGATGGGCGTGCCGGCCGGGGCGCTCGGCGGACTCGCAGCCGTGTTCCCCGCGGCGGCCGCTGCGCGGGCGCTGCTCGCGCATCCGGAAGACACGCAGCGCATTGTCCCCGCGCAGGCGAAGACTCTGCTCGCGTTCGTGCTCTACGCGCTCGGCGCGGGGATCGGGCTCATCGCAACGTGAGGCGGTCTCACGGCGCGGCGGCGATGAAAAAAGGGCCGCTCCGGCGGCCCTTTCTCTCGCAACGCCCCGCCGCCTAGTCGAACACGTTCTCGATGATCTCCTTCACGATCAGCGTGCCGACGCCGGCCAGCACGAGCGCCGTGCCGACCTGGATCCATTCATAGCCGTCGACGCGCGGCAGGTGCGGGAACAAGCCGCCGGGAACGGTCTTCTTGGCGATGCCGGGCGGCAACGGTTTGCCGCGCGCGAGGTTTTTCTGGATTCCGGGGGGCAGGGGTTTCGCGCCGATGTGCAGGACGCCGACGTTCGATCCGAGCGACGTGCGGATCGACGCGGCGGTGAGGGAGGCCGCGATCGCCGCGGGGTCGGAGGCGCCGTTTCCGGGGTTACCGCTGTTCCCTTTGCCCTTGCCTTGGCCGCCCGCCTGGCCGGGCGGACCGCCGCCCTGACCCTTGTCGTTCTTGGCGAATGCCGTGCCGGGCATCGCCGCGAACACCGCGATGGCCGTGGCGAGCGCGAGCGCGCGGCGGGATGACGTCGTCATGGTGGATCTCCATCGGGAAGGACGTCCCGATGGTACCGGCGGCCGGGCTCGCGAAGCCGCCGGCGCAGCCCTGAGAGCGGTAAAAAGTGCCGGGCGGCGCGAACGTTGCGCTGCCCGGCGCGGGGTCTAGCTGCGGCGGCGCAGAAGGTAGAGGGGCGGGTAGTCCCAGTGGGCTTCGTCGGAACCCTCGCGGGAGCGCACGACAACGCGGCTCGGGCGATTCGCTTCCGCCCAGTCGCGCGCGTAACGGATCGCGAGACGCTTGTCGACGAACGAATGCGCTTCCGGAGCGCCGTCGAACGACACGCGCCAGCCGATACTTGCCTCGGGCGCCACCAGGAACACCGGAATCGACATCGCTCGCTACCTCCCGCTTGTTGTTGACCGGCGCCGTCGCCGGGGTGGGATTCACTTCGCTCGCTCTGCGGCCGTCGTCGTCGCGACCGCCGCATGGGTCCGAAGTGTGTCTGCTTTGCACGACGCGCCCGTGTGACAAATTACCGCTCATCCCTGGTGGTTTCACTACATTTAACATTGTGCGGCGCGCCGATCGCGCAGCCCCGAATCGCCCGCTGCGCAGTCCGATCAGGCGGTTGCGCTGCGGAACTTGAAGTTGCTTCGCAGCACGCGCCCCGCGCCGCTCGAAGCCTGCCAGGCGTTCCGAGTCGATGCGGCGGCGAGAGTCGCCACGCGGGCACGCCGCCGATGCGATTCGCGCGGTACGTCAGCTCTCGCGCTTCCCGCCGGCGTCGCCGGCGAGCTGCCGCTCGAGGCGGCGGGCGAACACCGACATCTCCTTGGCGGCCTGCTTGTCGCCGCGCGCTTCGGCCACGGCGATGCCCTGCCGATAGGCTTCGAGCGCCTCGGCGGGCGCGCCGGTCTCGGCCAAGGCACGCCCGAGGAGTTTCCACGCCGCCGAGTAGTTCGGATCGCGTGCGACCGCCTCGCGCAGGTGCGGAATCGCCGCCGCGGGATTGCCGAGCTTGAGATGCTCGTTGCCGAGCGAGAAGCGGAGCAGGGCGCCGTCGCGCGGCGTACCGACGAGCTTTTCGAGATTCGTGATGACGGGCGAGGACATGAGCGGCGGATCGGCCACGCCCGGTCCACGCAAAGGGTGCGCAGCCGGGCGACATGGCGTGCGCAAAGCCTACACGTCGGACGCGCGGCGCGTTGCCCCGGCTTGCTCGCCGTTGACTGCTAAGATTCCTGCCTCCTTCCTGCTGCGCATTCCGCCATGAAAAAGAACATCATCTCCACCCCGGGCGCCCCTTCCGCCATCGGCACGTATTCGCAGGCGGTGCGCTGCGGCGATACCGTGTACTGCTCCGGCCAGATCGGGCTCGACCCTGCGACCATGCAGCTCGTCGAGGGTATCGATGCGCAGATCGACCGCGTGTTCGCGAATCTGAAGGCGGTCGCCGAAGCCGCGGGCGGATCGCTCGCAGATGCAGTCCGGGTGACCATCTATCTCGTCGATCTCGCGCATTTCGCGAAGGTCAACGAGGCGATGGCGCGCTACTTTCCTCAGCCCTATCCGGCGCGTGCCGCGGTGGGGGTCGCCTCGCTGCCGCGCGGCGCGCTGGTCGAGGCGGACGCGGTGCTCGTGCTTGGCTGACGCCGCGATCAAGCGTCCGCGATCGAGGGTTCCCGTCCGGGGCGACGAGTCCGGCGGTACGCAGGCGCGGCGCACGCGGCGGCCTTGCGGCGGGTGGATCTGAATGACGCGTGCCGAGCGTCGCGGGCGCCAGGCAGCGCCAGACGAAAGGCCCCGAGTCGCGATGCGCGGAACCGATTCGCGCGACGCACTCGCGAGACGTCTCGCGAAGCTCGGCCTCGCGGGCCAGTGCGACCTCGTCCTGCACCTGCCGCTGCGCTACGAGGACGAGACGCGCATCACGCCGGTCGGCGAGGCGCGCACCGGCAAGCCGGTGCTCGTCGAGGTGGAGGTCGTCGACGCGACCGTGGCGTTCCGTCCCCGCCGGCAGCTCGTCGTCAAGGCGCGCGACGCGAGCGGGCTCGTGGTGATGCGCTTCCTCAACTTCTACCCAAGCCAGCAGAAGGCGCTCGCCGTCGGGGCGAGAGTGCGTGCGTTCGGCGAGCTGAACTCCGGGTTCTTCGGCGGCGAGATGGTGCACCCGCGCTTTCGCGTGCTGCGCCGACCCGAGCCGCTCGCGACCTCGCTCACGCCGGTCTATCCGACGACCGCCGGGCTGCCCCAATGGGAGCTGCGCAAGCTCGTCGATGAAGCGCTCGCGAGCTGTCCGCTCACCGAGACGGTGCCTGCGGAGATCCGTGGCACGCTCGGCCTGCCCGGATTCGCCGACGCGGTCCTCGCGCTGCACCGGCCGACGCCGGGCGCCGATCTCGCGAGCTACGAGTCGCACGCGCACCCTGCGTGGCGGCGGGTCAAATTCGACGAGCTGCTCGGCCAGCAGCTCTCCATGCGCGCGCACTACCGTGCGCGGCGCGCGCAGCGCGCGCCGGCGCTCGGCGCGGACGGAGCACTCACGCGCGCGCTGCTCGCGCGTCTGCCGTTCCGCCCGACGGCGGCGCAGCAGCGCGTGTGGCGCGAGATCGCTCGAGACCTCGCGTCGCCGCATCCGATGAACCGGCTGCTGCAGGGTGACGTCGGCAGCGGCAAGACGATCGTCGCCGCGCTCGCGGCCCTGCGGGCGGTCGAGGCGGGGCATCAGGCCGCAGTGATGGCGCCGACGGAGATCCTTGCCGAGCAGCACTATCGGAAGTTCTCGGAGTGGCTCGCGCCCCTCGGCGTACGCGTGGCCTGGGTGGCTGGCGCGCAGAAAAAGACAGAGCGGCGCGCCGCGCTCGAAGCGATCGCGAGCGGCGAGACGCAGATCGCGGTCGGGACGCACGCGCTCTTCCAGCAGGGGGTCGCGTTCGCGCGGCTCGCGCTCGCGATCGTCGACGAGCAGCATCGCTTCGGCGTGCACCAGCGGCTCGCGCTGCGCGAAAAGGGTTCCGGTACGGCCAACGAAGGCGCGATCCCGCATCAGCTGATGATGAGCGCCACGCCGATTCCGCGGACGCTATCGATGAGCTACTACGCCGACCTCGACGTGTCGGTCATCGACGCGCTCCCGCCGGGGCGCACGCCGGTGGTAACGAAACTCGTCTCCGAAAGTCGCCGGGACGAGGTCATCGCGCGCATCCGCGAGGCGTGCCGGTCGGGCCGGCAGGCCTACTGGGTCTGCCCGCTCGTCGAGGAATCGGAAGCGCTGGATCTGCAGACGGCGATCGATACGCATGCCGCGCTCTCGGCCGAGCTTGCGGGCCTGCGCGTCGGACTCGTGCATGGCCGGCTCGCTCCCGCGGAGAAGGCTGCGGTGATGGAGGCGTTCAAGACGGGATCGAAGGACGTCCTCGTCGCCACCACGGTGATCGAAGTCGGCGTGGACGTGCCGAACGCGTCGCTGATGGTGATCGAGCACGCCGAGCGCTTCGGGCTCGCGCAGCTCCACCAGCTGCGCGGACGGGTCGGACGCGGCGTCGCGGAAAGCGCGTGCATTCTTCTGTACCGCAACCCGCTTTCCGAATCGGCGCGTGCGCGGCTCAAGGTGATCTACGAGAACGCCGACGGATTCGTCGTGGCGCGGGAGGACCTGTTGTTGCGCGGGCCCGGCGAGTTTCTGGGCGTGCGGCAAAGCGGCGTTCCGCTCCTGCGCTTTGCCGACCTCGCGAACGACGCCGACCTCGTCGAGGCGGCGCGCGCTGCGGCCGAGCGCATGCTCGCCGAATTCCCGGACGCCGCGGCGAAGCACGTCGAGCGCTGGGCGTCCGGCCGCGCCGATCTTCTCAAGGCGTGACGCGGCGGCGCGCGCGGGTTCGTCGTCGACTGTTCAAAAGTCACACCCTTCCGACGAGCGACGCGGCCGGACCGCCCGGCAGACTGAAGGGACGTGACATACGTCCTGAGATGCATATCTCACGCTGCCTATAATTCCGAGGTCGATCCAGACCGCTCCACGGAGCCGCGAACGTCATGAAACTCGTCCGATTCGCTTTCGCCCTGCTGCTCACGGCGGCCGCGCTGCCAGCCGCCGCCCAGCAGGAGTTCGTCTTCGGGATCAACGAAGGCGTGACCTATCGCATCACCCCGCACGAGACGCGAGAGCGCTATCGCGAGCTCGGCGAGATGATCTCGAAGGCGGTCAAGCGGCCGGTGAAGCTGGTTCCGGTGGATCAGTACCCGGTGCTCCAGAAGAACCTGGCGGCCAAGACCTACGACCTCGCCTACATCCACCCGACCCATCACGCGCTGCGCGCCATGCGCGACTCCGGATACAAGCTGGTGGTGGTGACGAAGGGTTTCACCGAGTACAAGGCGCGTTTCCTGATGAAACCGGACGCGCCGTACAAGCAGCCGCAGGACGTGCTCAAGTCGAAGATGGTGATGCCCGACCCCGACTCGATTACCGCCTGGATGGTGCGCGCGACGCTGCGCGACCTAGGCGCCGATCCGGCGAAGCTCGATCTCGGCACGACCCGCTATCAGGACGGCATCCCGTTCATGATGGAAAACGGCTTCTACGAGGTGGGCGTCACCGCCGCCGGCGCGGTGGTGAAAGAATGGCAGTCCAAGGGCGGCAAGGTGCTGTTCGAGTCCAAGGCCGTGCCGATCAAGCTGCTCGTGGCGTCCCCGAACGTCCCTGCCGCCGACGTGGAGAAGATCCGCGAGATCTTCCTGACCCTCGAGACGTCCAAGGACGGGCCGGCGATTCTCGAGCGGCTCAAGTTCAAGGGCTACCAGCCGGGCGACGACAAGCAGATGGCCGAACTCACCAAGTGGCTGGGGATCTAGCGGCCGGGGACAGGGAAGACGGCCAGAAGGGGCGCTGCGGCGCCCCTTCTGCTTTTCGGAGTCCCGAGCCGCGGAAGCCAGGCGCTACCCGTTCCCGCCGCCGGAGCCGCGGTGCGAAAATAGGGGCGTGGAACTCGCCCTGATCAAGGATCGCCTGACGCTGTACGAGCGGCTGATGCGGCTGGACAAGCCGATCGGCATCCTGTTGCTTCTTTGGCCGACGCTCTGGGCCGTCTGGATCGCCGCGGACGGCCGGCCGCAGTGGCTGATCCTGTGGATCTTCGTGCTCGGGACGGGGCTCATGCGCTCGGCCGGGTGCGTGCTGAACGACATGGCCGACGCGCGCTTCGACGCGCACGTGCGCCGCACCCGGGAGCGTCCGATCGCCGCCGGCAAGGTCACCCGGCGCGAGGCGCTGGCGCTCGCGCTCGCGCTCATCTTCGTCTCGTTCCTGCTGGTGCTGCCGCTCAACCGTCTTACCATGGCGCTCTCGGTGGCCGCGCTGTTCCTCGCCGCAACCTATCCGTTCACCAAGCGCTTTCTCGCAGTCCCGCAGGCGTACCTCGGCATCGCCTTCGGCGCGGGCATCCCCATGGCCTTCGCGGCGACGCTCGGCCAGCTCCCCGCCATTGCGTGGTGGATGCTGCTCGCCAACGTGTTCTGGGCGATTGCCTACGACACCGAGTACGCGATGGTCGACCGCGAGGACGACCTCAAGATCGGCATCAAGACCTCGGCCATCACGTTCGGCCGGTTCGACGTGGCGGCCGTGCTCGTCTGCTACACGGCGATGCTCGCGACGCTCGTGCATGTCGGGCGTCTCGCCGGACTGGGCGCGCTCTACCTCCTCGGGCTGGGCGTGGCCGGCGGCATCGCGCTCTATCACTACACGCTCATCCGTGACCGGGATCCTGGCCGCTGCTTCAAGGCGTTCCTGCACAACAACTGGCTCGGCGCCGCGATCTTCCTCGGCATCGTGGCCGACTATTGGCTGCGCACGGCGCTCGCGTCCTGAGCGGCGCCCGCACGGCATCCCGAGGAGAGCGATCAATGCGTTTTTCCGTCATGCGCAATGCAGCCGCCCTGATTGCCGGGTTGGCGATTGCAGGGGGCGCGGCCGCCCAAGGGTTCCCGTCCAAGCCGATTCGCATCGTCGTGCCGTTCGCGGCGGGGAGCGCGACCGACACCATGGCGCGTGCGTACGCCAACGAAATGCAGAAGCTCCTCGGCCAGCCGGTGATCGTGGACAACAAGCCGGGCGCGAACGGCATGATCGGCGCGGAGGCGGTCGCGCGCGCGGCGCCGGACGGTTACACGCTGCTCTGGGGCACGAACAGCACCAACGCGGCGAACGCGAGCCTGTTCCGGAAAACGCCCTACGACCAGGAGAAGGACTTCGCGCCGGTCGCTTTCCTGGGCTCGGTGCCGCTGATCGTTGCGGTCAACAACGACTTCCCCGCGAAGACGCTGCGAGAGCTGATCGCCTACGCGAAGGCCAATCCCGACAAGATCAGCTTCGCCGCGGCGAGCGCGTCGCAGCGCGTCGCGACCGAGATGCTGAACGGCATGGCCGGCACGAAAATGACCTACGTGCCCTACAAGAGCTCGCCGAACGCGATCACCGACCTCATGAGCGGGCAGGTGCAACTCTTCACCGCGGACCTCGCCGTGACGCTCCCGCAGGTGAAAGCCGGCAAGATCCGCGGCCTCGCGGTGACGAGCGCCCGGCGAACGCCCCACGTAGACCTTCCGACGGTCGCGGAGGCGGGCGGATTGCCGGGCTACGAGCTGATCGCGTGGTTCGGCGCGTTCGCGCCGGCCGGGACGCCGAAGCCGGTCGTCGATGCGCTGAACGCCGCCATAACCAAGTCGATGGACGCGAAAGACCTGCGCGATCGCATGGACACGCTCGGCGTGCAGCTCGATCCGCAGTCGCCGGAGTGGCTCGGCCGCTTCGCGAAAAGCGAGACCGAGAAGTGGGCCAAGGCGATCCGCGACGCGGGAATCCAGCCGGAGTAGCGCAGGGATCGAAAATCAGGATCGAACAACCCGGATCGAGGATTTGGGGATCCAGGATCCGGGGACCTCACGCGAACGCACCGCGTCCGATCCTGAATCCTGAATCCTGAATCCTGAATCCTGAATCCTGAATCCGCCCAGGTTGCGCGGCCGCTGCGCGCTACTTGGCCAGCCCCATCTGCTTGGCCGTGGCCATGTATGCCTTGGTGCGATCCGCCATGAACGCCGGCACCATCTCGTAGGTGATGTCGACCGACTCGAAGCCGCCGTCGATCATCTTCTGGCGCATCTCCGGATCCTTGTTGAGAAGCTCCATCATCTCGGAGATGCGCTTGCGCGCCTCGGGCGACGTCGACTTCGGCACCGCGATGCCGCGATACGCGCCGTCGATCCAGTCGAAGCCGAGCTCCTTGAAGGTCGGCACGTCCGGAAACTGCGGCAGGCGCTTCTCGGTCGCGATCGCGAGCATCCGCACCTTGCCCTTCTGCGCGATCGCGAACGTCGAATAGCTCATGGCGCCGGTCACGTGTCCGCCGATCACGGAGGTCGTGAGATCGCCGGTGCCTTTGAATGGCACATAAGTGGTCTTGACCCCGGCGAGCTGGTTGAACTTTTCGTGGGCCGCGTGGTTCGCGGAGTTGGTGCCGCTGCCGGCGAGCGTGATCTCGCCCGGCTTCGCCTTGGCGGCCGCCACCAGGTCCTTGAAGGTCTTGATCGGGCTCGCTTCGGGCACGACGATCGCGTCGGGCGTGTAGTGGAACCAGTAGACCGGCGTGAGGTCGTCGGTCTTGTACTGCACCTGGCCCTCGAGCGGCTGAAGCACCACGTGCGGGAGGTTGATGCCCATGACGTTGGTGCCGTCGCCGGGCAGCGCGTTGAGCTGCTGCCATGCGATCGCGCCGCCGGCGCCGGTCTTGTACTCGATCACCATTTCCTGCTTGCACTTCTTGCGCAGGAGATCCTGCTGGTAGCGGGCGGCGATGTCCGACTCCCCGCCCGGCGGGAAGGGGAGGTAGTAGCGAACCGGCTTGTCCGGACAGGCTTGCGTGGTCTGCGCCGCGGCAGGCGCGGCGATGGCGACGAGCGCGAGTGCGCCCGCGAGTGCGCGCAGGGTGCGATTCATGTTGTCTCCTCTCGGTGGCCCCGTGCGGGGAAAGTCGGCCGTTTGTCGTCACGGCCGTGCGGCCTTAACATAGCAGCGGCTCGCAGACCCCGCAAATGGCTTCTCCTCCCCGCACCGCCCGGCCCGCAGACTATCCGCAGCTCGACACGGGCGAGAAGATCGTCGCCGAAGCGGCGCTGGGGCGCGATCTCGCCGTTCTGACCAACCGGCGCCTGGTGGTCTCGGGGCGGAATGTGGAGCAGAGCCTCCCTCTCGCGAACATCGGCCTGGTGCGCGTTCGCTTCGAGCGCTCGGTGCGCGCCATAGTCATCGGCGCGGTGCTGCTCCTTGCCGCCGTCGTGCTGGCCTCGCTCGTCGGACCGGTGCGCGGCGCCATCAACGGCCAGATCGTCTCCCTCGAGTCCGCGCCGCGCGCGGAGCAGTCGCAGGCCGAGCCCGGCGCGCTGCCGCCTGCGACGCAGGTCATCGGCACGCTGCTTCGCGCGCTTCTCGCGGCGGCGAATCTGATGTCGCCGATCGCGCTCCTGCTCGGCGGTCTCGGATTCGTCCGTCTCGCGCTGGGTGCGCTCGGCGAAACGATCGTCAGCGTGAGCGCGGGCGGCGCGGAGCTCGTTTATTCGAAGTGGGGCCGCGACGCCGCGCTGCGCGACTTCGTTGCCGAGGTGGGCCGCAGCCTGCCCGCGCCCGCGAGGCCCGGCTAGTGCGCTACCGCGATCTGCGCGACTTCGTGGCCCAGCTCGAGTCGCAGGGCGAGCTGAGGCGAGTCGCAGCCGAGGTCGATCCGCGTCTCGAGATGACCGAGATCTGCGACCGCGTGCTCAAGGCGGGCGGTCCCGCGGTGCTGTTCGAGCGACCCAAGGGCCATACGATGCCCGTGCTCGGCAATCTCTTCGGGACGCCGAAGCGGGTGGCGCTCGGCATGGGTGCCGAGTCGGTCGATGCGCTGCGCGACATCGGCAAGCTGCTCGCGTTCCTGAAGGAGCCCGATCCGCCCAAGGGCTTCAACGACGTCGTAGAGCGCTGGATCCCGATCGGCAAGCGGGTCATGCACATGGCGCCGAGAGAGCTCCGGTCCGCGCCGTGCCAGGAGATCGTGTGGGAGGGCGCGGACATCGACCTCTCGCGCATCCCGGTCCAGACATGCTGGCCTGGCGATGCGGGGCCGCTCATCACCTGGGGACTCGTCGTCACGCGCGGGCCTCACAGGAAGCGCCAGAATCTGGGCATCTATCGCCAGCAGGTGATCGCGCCGAACAAGGTCGTCATGCGCTGGCTCGCGCATCGCGGCGGTGCGCTCGACTTCCGCGACCATGAGGCGGCGAATCCGGGCCAGCCGTTCCCCGTCGCGGTCGCCCTCGGCGCTGATCCGGCCACGATCCTTGGTGCGGTGACGCCGGTCCCGGACACCTTGTCGGAGTACCAGTTCGCGGGTCTCCTGCGCGGCGGCCGCACCGAGGTCGTGAAATGCCTCGGCTCGGATCTGCAGGTGCCCGCGAGCGCGGAGATCGTCCTCGAGGGCGTGATCCACCCCGGCGAAACCGCGATGGAAGGGCCTTTCGGCGATCACACCGGGTATTACAACGAGGTCGCGCCGTTCCCGGTGTTCACCATCGAGCGCATCACCATGCGCCGGGATCCGATCTACCACTCCACGTATACGGGTAAACCGCCCGACGAGCCGGCGGTACTCGGGGTCGCGCTCAACGAGGTGTTCGTTCCCATCCTGCAGAAGCAGTTTCCCGAGATCGTCGACTTCTACCTGCCGCCCGAAGGCTGCTCGTACCGGCTTGCGGTGGTATCGATGAAGAAGCAGTATCCCGGCCACGCCAAGCGCGTGATGTTCGGCATCTGGAGCTTCCTGCGGCAGTTCATGTACACCAAGTTCATCGTCGTCACCGACGACGACGTGAACGTGCGCGATTGGAAAGAGGTGATCTGGGCGCTCACCACGCGAGTCGACGCCGTGCGCGACACCACCCTCGTCGAGTCGACCCCGATCGACTATCTCGACTTCGCGAGCCCGGTCTCGGGCCTCGGCTCGAAGATGGGCATCGACGCGACCGCGAAGTGGCCCGGCGAGACCGCACGCGAATGGGGCCGGCCGATCGCCATGGACGCCGCGGTGAAGCAGCGTGTCGACGACCTGTGGACTAAACTCGGCCTCTGACCGCGGCCCCGCCACCCGCCTGGCATCCGCATCTCAATGGAGCTTGAACATGGTCGAACCCCAGCTCACCGACAATCGCGTCCCGGACGCTTCGCTCGTACGGCTCACGCACGTCGTGTACGCCCTGCACGCGCTGAGCCTCGTGATCGGCGCCTTCGGGGCCGCCACGGTGATCGGCAGCTTCGTGTTCGGCTGGCCGTCGATCATCGCGGTGATCATCAACTACGTGAAGCGCGACGCCGTGCGCGGCACCTACCTCGACTCGCACTTCGGCTGGCAGATCCGCACCTTCTGGTACGCGCTCCTGTGGGTCGTGATCGTGACCATCGTCTCGGCCGTGCTGCTGGTGGTGATCATCGGCGTCGCCACCTGGATCGTGGGGCTTTTCGCGCTCGGGCTGTGGGCGATCTACCGCGTCGCCCGGGGCTGGATGACGTTGCGCGACGGGCGCCCGATGCCGGCGTGAGGCCGGGGCGCGCTGCGCGTTCGGGGCGACTTCGAGGGAAGGGATAGCGATGGAAGGAGATCAGACCACGCCCGCGGGCGGTCCGCAGGCGTCGCTCGTCAAGCTGACGCACGTGATCTACGCGCTCGACGCAGTGAGCCTGTTCATCGGGCTCACGGGCATCGTCGCGATCATCATGGCCTACCTGAAGCGCGACGAGGCGCGCGGCAGCTTCCTCGAGAGTCACTACACCTGGATCATCCGCACGTTCTGGATCGGGCTTCTCGGCGCGATCATCGGCGGCGCGACCATGTGGATGTTCGGCCTGGGCATGATCATCGTCGGCGTCGTGATCGTCTGGTACGTCTACCGCATCGTGAAGGGCTGGCTCGCGCTGAACGACGGCAGGGCGCTCGCGAATCCCGAGGGAATCCTTTAGCCGGCTTCGACGGTCCGCGTTCCGGGTGCGCGATTCCGAATCATCGCCGGAGCGCTCCCGAGGGGTGCCCGGTTTCAGCCGCTACCGAAACGGGCACGGCGTGTCCCAGTCACTTGGCCGTCGACCTCCTGCAGGTGCGCCCGTCGCGCCGCGTCGTGCGGCGCGACGACCCTGCGACGACATGGCGCGTCAATCGTCACGCCGCGTGAGCATCACGCCGATCAGCGCCCCGAGCGCGGCGCCGACGGCCGCGCCGACGACGGCTGTCTCCCAGGGGTGATCGTGCGCATAGCGATCGACGCGCCTTGCCGCGTGGCGCGCCCGCGTCTCGACCTCGTCCTCCAGGTCGGCGAGCCGGGAGCGGAGTGCCCGCATCCGGCCGGAGAGTCGCGAGCGTGCATCGGCGGCCTTCTCGCCGGCCTCGTTCGCCGTCGCTTTGAGCAGGTCTTCGGTGTGGGCGAGCATGCGCTTGGTTTCGTCGAGCAGGTACTCGGTGTCCATGGCCTTGTCTCCGTGTTGCCGTGCGAAGTAACCAAGCATAGACCACCCTGCCGCCGTGCGTTGCCCGGAGCACCCGGATACCGCCGATGCGGCGGGGCGACAGGTTCGCTGCGCGTTCGACGGTCGGGTTCGGAGTCGGCCTCCGGCCGTCGAAGGCAGGCCGAAGTGGAGGGCGCCCGCGCCGGGTGCCGGCGTTCCGACGTTGCCGCGGCCCATACATACGTCGGCGTCCCCCGCAATAGGCCCTCCGGCAGAGCAGGAACGGCTGCCCCCGCGGGCCGGAGGGCGCTAGAATGCAGGTCGCCCGCCGCCCGGCCGCAAGGTCCGTGCGCCGCAAAAAAGTGAGAACCCGAGGGGAACACGATGGGAAACGCCGGAGCCTCCACCCGTTCCGCGAAACGCAAGCCTGCGGCCCGCGCGAGCGCTGCCGGTAAGGCGCGCACCCGAAAGCGCAGGGCGCTCGCCGTGCCGCGCGCACGCAGCCTCGGCAAGACGCGCGTCACGATCTACTTCGATACTGCGGTGGTCGAATTCTTCAAGAAGCGCGCAGGACAGCGCGGCTACCAGACGCTCATCAACGAGGCCCTGCGCGCCGCGATCGACCGCGCGACGCTCGAGGATGTGCTGCGCCGGGTGGTCAAGGAAGAGATGGCGACCTACGCGGTCGCGAAGCGCCGCTAGTCGACGGCGCCGCACGGTCCGCGGCGCAGCTAGTCTCCGTATCGCGCGCCGAGCGCGCGCAGAAACGCATCCACTTCGAGCGGTGGCAGGCGGTCGATCCCCGCCGCGTTCTTGCGTCCGCCGCCGGTAGGAAAAGCGCGGACGAGCTCGTCCGCGCCTTCAGGCCGGTTTTCCGGCGCCCTGACGCTGACCGTGAACGATCCGTCCGGCCGCGCCGCGAGCACCGCGTGAGCGATCCCGGGGTACTCGATCGCCAGGCCGTTCGCGAAGGCGCCGATCACGCGGCGGGCCCAGTTCTCGTCGGGCAGGAAATAAGCGCGGGCGTGCGCACCGATCGCCTGGGGCACGGCGCGCATGGCGTGGGTCATGTCGTCCGCGTAGCCGAGCTGAAGCCGCTGCAGAACGCCCGCGTCGCGCGCGAAGGCGAACGGGTCCTCGTAGGGGCGCATGCGCGTCGCGAGCTCGGCGGGATCGAAGTAGAGATCGGCGACACTTTCCCCGTACGCGTTGTAGTTGAGGCACTGGCCGAGTTCGAGAAGCGTCCGGGTCTGCTGATCGGAATAGCCCTCGGCCCTCGCGAGCCGCTCCGCTTCGGCGTGCAGATTGTCGCCGAACGCGGCGACGAGCGCCCACGCGCGCCAGCGCCCGCCGAGCCAGTCGTCGACGATCAGGCTGGTGCAGGTGCGCGGGGCCGCATCGAGGTGCGGCGCGAAGTTCGACGCCGCGATCGGCTCGCCGGCGTAGTGATGGTCGAACCATTCGACCACGGCGCCGGCATCCAGCGCGCGCGTGAGCGCCGCGCGATTCGCCTCGACCGAGACGTCGAGCACCGTGACCGTGTCGCCGCGCTGCGCGGGCACGCGCTCCAGCAGGCGCACGTCGCGCTTCGTGCCCGTGACGAGCACGGCGTCGGCGGGGAACGCGAGGCGAAGCTGCTGCAGCGCGCACAGGCCATCCGCGTCCCCGTTGAACACGTCGTAGCGGGTCATGCGGCCCTCGGTGCACGCGCCATGACGCGATCATAGCGTCCGGACGCCGTACTGCCGTGCGCCATCGGTCTGCCGCTTGCGTCCGTCCGGCGGAGGCGGTCGGGCCGAGAGCTGCCTGGAGCGCCGGGTCGACCGCGCTATCCGCGCCGGTACACGTCCTCGAACCGGACGATGTCGTCCTCGCCGAGATAGCTGCCCGACTGCACCTCGACGAGGTAGAGGGCGACTTTCCCCGGGTTTTCGAGCCGGTGCTTCGTTCCCAGCGGGATATAGGTCGACTCGTTTTCCGATACGAGCATGACGTCCTCGCCGCGCGTCACCTTCGCCGTGCCGGACACCACGACCCAGTGCTCGGCGCGGTGATGATGCATCTGCAGCGAGAGGGCGGCACCCGGCTTCACCATGATCCGCTTGACCTGATAACGGTCGCCGTCGGACACGCTCTCGTACCAGCCCCACGGACGGTAGACGCGCTTGTGGTGCACCGCCTCGCTGCGATGCGCGCGATCCAGATGCCCGACGATGTCCTTGACGCCCTGCACCGCATCGCGCGTGGTGACGAGCACCGCGTCGTCGGTTTCGACGACGACCAGGTCCTTCCCCCCGATCACCGAGACCATCCGGCTTTCCGCGCGCACGAAGCTGCCCTCGGTGCCGGCGAGATGCACGTCGCCGCGCACGCTGTTGCCGTGCTCGTCCTTGGCACTCACGTCCCAGAGCGTCGACCACGACCCGACGTCGCTCCAGCCGATGTCGACCGGGATCACCGCCGCGTCTGCCGTCTTCTCCATCACCGCGTAATCGATCGAGTCCGACGGGCACGCGGCGAAGGCGTCGGCATCGAGGCGATGGAAGTCGAGGTCCCGCGTCGCGTTCTCCCAGCTTGCGCTCGCCGCGGCGAGTATCGCAGGCGCATGGCGGCCGAGTTCGTCCAGGACGCGCCGCGCTCGAAACACGAACATGCCGCTATTCCACGAGAAGCGCCCGCTCGCGAGAAAGGCCTCGGCGTTCGCGCGATCGGGCTTCTCGACGAACCGCGCGACGGCGAATGCACCGTCGTGGCCGGCGACGGGCTCGCCGCGCTCGATGTATCCGTAGCCCGTGGCGGGATGGTCGGGCGCGATGCCGAAGGTGACCAGCTTGCCGGCGGCTGCGAGCCGGGCCGCCGCTCGAATCGCGTCGTGGAAGCGGTACACGTCGCGGATCAGGTGGTCGGCCGCCAGCACGAGCAGGATCGCCTCGGCATCGAGAGCGACGGCGGCGAGTGCCGCCGCCGCCACTGCCGGGGCGGTGTTGCGTCCGACCGGTTCGAGGATCTGCGCGCCGGGCTTCACGCCGATCTCGCGCAGCTGCTCGGCGACCAGGAACCGGTGCTCGTTGTTCGACACGAGAATCGGCGCGGCGGTCGCGAGTCCGGATAGGCGCAGGATCGTGTCCTGAAGCATCGACCGCTCGGAGACGAGCGGCAGGAACTGCTTCGGCAGCATGCGCCGCGACATCGGCCAGAGCCGCGTGCCGGAGCCGCCGCAAAGAACGACCGGGTGAAGCTGTGAAGTCACGAAGAGGTCTCTCGGGTGGACGCAGCGGGGCGCATTCGGCCCCGCTCCGCGAAGAATGAAGGCCCCGATTCTAAGGGCGGGTGGATGCGCACGTCGCGTGCGCTTTGCACACTCGCGGAAGGCGGCGCACCGCCCGGGACTCAGGCCCCCGGCGCGGTACCGTCGTACACCCAGCGCAGGAAGGCGTCGATGGCAGGCTGAGCAGCACCCGCGTTCGGTCCGTTGACGAAAAACACGACCGCCTGGCGCCGGCCATGGCGGTCGAGGACGTAGCCCGCGATGGAGCGGACATCCGCGAGCGATCCGGTCTTGATGTGCGCCTGCCCGGCAACCGACTCGAGCTTCAGGCGCTTTCGCATCGTGCCGTCGTAGGCGACGAGCGGCATCGACGACATCAGCTCGGGCATGACGCTCGACTGGTATGCCGCCACGAGCATCCTGCCCATGCTCGCCGCGCTGATGCGCTCGATGCGCGAGAGCCCCGAACCGTTCTCCATCACGAGCTCGGGAAACTCGAGACCCTTCTGCGAGAGCCAGGACGCGACGGTGCGCGCGGAGCGGTCGCCGCGCCCGGGGAGCTTCAGCGCTTCCGCGGAGAGCGTGAGGAAAAGCTGGCGCGCCATCACGTTGTTCGAGAACTTGTTGATGTCGCGCACGATCTCGGTGAGCGGCGGCGACTCCTGCGTCGCGAAGAGCCGCGCGTTCGGCGGCACCGGGCCATCGCGCACGGTGCCCGCGAGCGTGCCGCCCATCTCTTCCCACAGCGTGCGGAACACGCCGCCCGCGTACGCGGAATGCGAGAGGAGACCTACGTTCCAGATGCGCTCGCCGCACGAGGAGGGCATGGAGCCCGTGAACGTCACGCGCGGCCCGGCCGCCCCGTTCTGCACGTCCATTCGCAGGTTCGCGCGCCAGTCGCCGCAGGGAGCGGAAGTCAGGCGCACGTTGTTGGTCACGGAGAGCTGCGCGGGCTTCGGTTCCGGAACGATGCGCGCCGTGCCGTGCTCGATCTCGGGGACGAAGAGGAACCGCACTGCCTTGAAGTTCACGAGCAGCGCATCCGGGCCCACGTTGTAGGCGCGCATCGGCTCGCCGTCGAATCGCGCGGGATCCCAATCGCCGGCGTCGAAGGCCGACCGGTCGAGGACCAGGTCGCCGCGGATCTCCTTCAGCCCCCGCTGCCGCAGCCCGCGCAGGAGTAGCCAGAAGTTCTCCAGCGTGAGCTTGGGGTCGCCCGAGCCCTTGAGGACGAGATCCCCCGTGAGCACGCCGTCGTGCAGCGGCCCGGCGATGTAGGCGTCGGTCTTCCAGGTGAACGTGGGGCCGAGAAGCTCGAGCGCCGCGTAGGTGGTGACGAGCTTGATGGTGGACGCCGGGTTCATCGGCTGCGCCGCGTTGAACGCCAGCGCCGGCTTGGCCGCATTGACGCCGTGGACGTAGGCGCCGACCGAAGCTTGCGGTATGCCGGCCTTCGCGAGAGCCTGCGCGACGACCGCCGGCAACTCCTGCGCGGCGATCGGACCTGCGAGAAAGACGGCGAAAGCGGCGAGTAGGAGACGCAGCAGCATGAAGGGCGTCGGCGGGCGCCGGCAGTATGCCACGTGCACCGGGCGACGGGCGTTCCGATACCATTGCACGGTCTCGCGAGTCCAGAAAAAGAATGAAGCGCTTCCTCCGTCCCGTTCCGCTTGCCCTTGCCGTCCTGCTGCTCGTCGCTCTCGTCTTCCTGGGCGGCCGGTGGCTGCTCGGGCCGAAAGTGGCGGCGGTCGAAGTCACGCGCGGCGATCTGGTGCAGACGGTCGTCTCGACCGGGCGGGTCATCACGCCCGCGCGGGTGGAACTCGGTGCCGTCGTCACGGGCACGGTCGGAAAGATCGCCGTGACCGAGGGCAACCCCGTCAAGGCTGGGGAGACGATCGCAACGCTCCGCGACGACGAGCAGCGCGCCGCACTCGCGCAGGCGCGCGCGGCGCTCGCCGAGGCCGAGGCGCGCGTGCGCCAGCTCACCACCGTTTCGACTCCCGTTGCCGACCAGAACCTGCGCGCGGCCGAGGCGACGCTGCAGCTCAATCGCGCCGAGTTCGAGCGCGTCAAGCAGCTCTACGAGAAGGGCTTCTACGGCAAGGCACGGCTCGACGAGGCCACGCGCAACCTGCAGACCGCGGAGGCGCAATACCGGAGCGGCGTGGCGCAGGCGCAGACGAACCGGCCGGAGGGCAGCGACTACGCGCTCGCGCTCGCGCGCCGCGACCAGGCGCGCGCGGCCGTCGACGTGGCGCAGGCGAAGCTCGACAACATGCATGTCAAGGCGCCCGCCGACGGGACGCTCCTCGTCAAGCTCGTCGAGCCGGGCGACGTGGTGCAGGCAGGCAAGAAGATGTTCGAGATGGCGGTCGCCGGCGACACCCAGCTCGTGCTGAACGTCGACGAGAAGAACCTCGCCCTGCTCGCGTCCGGCCAGAAGGCGAAGGCGGTTGCCGACGCCTATCCGGGGCAGCCGTTCGACGCGCAGGTTTTCTACATCGCGCCCTCGGTCGACGCGCAGCGCGGCACCGTCGAAGTGAAGCTGCGCGTTCCCCGGCCGCCCGCGTTCCTGCGACCCGACCTCACCGTGTCTGCCGAGATCGTCGGCGCGCGGCGTGACGGCACGGTGATCGTGCCGACGGAGGCGATACGCGACGCGGCGACGACGGCGCCCTACGCACTCGTCGTGCGCGAAGGTCGGGTCGTGCGGCAGCCGGTCAAGCTCGGCTTGCGCGGCGACGGCAAGACGGAGGTGCTCGAGGGCGTCGTGCCGGGCGAGGCGGTCGTTCCGTCTGCCCAGTCGACGATCGCCGTCGGACAGCGCGTACGTGTCGAGACGACGCCGGTCGTGAAGCCGCCGCCCGCGAAGGGCGAGACGTTCATTCGCTGAGTGCGGCGGGCAGCGAGATCCACGAAGCCGTTTTTCCGGCGCCCCGCGAACTCCCAAACTCACGATCCGCGTTCGCACTCCCACGACCGACGCACGCCGTGCCCTTCGAGTTCCTCGTTGCCCTGCGCTTCCTGCGCGAGGGGCGCATGCAGACGCTGCTCATCATGGCGGGTGTGACCGTCGGGGTCGCGGTGGTCGTGTTCATCACGGCGCTCATCACCGGGCTGCAGGCCAATCTCGTGCAGCGCACGCTCGGCAGCCAGGCGCACATCGTCATCCGCCCGCCCGAGGAAGTCGCGCGGCCGACGCTCGACCGGGCGAGCGCCGACATCGCGGCACGCGTCGAAAGCCGTGCCCAGCGGCTCCGCTCCATCGACCAGTGGGAGGCCGTGTTCGCTCGCCTTGCCGAGACGCCCGGGATCGTGGGCGCCTCGCCGATGGTCTCCGGGCCAGCGTTCGCGTCGCGAGGCAACGCGTCGAAGTCGGTCGCGATTCTGGGCGTCGACGCCGAGCTCTACCGCAAGGTGGTGAGCATCGAGGACGACATGGTCGCGGGCAGATTCCGGCCGTCCGGAACCGACGCGGTGATCGGCATCGAACTCGCGCGCGACCTCGGGGTGGCGATGGGCGACAAGATCCGGCTTGCCACTGCAGGGAACCGCGAGGATCTCGTGACCGTCGTCGGCATGTTCGACGTCGGCACCAAGGACCTCAACCGGCGCTGGGTCTTCACGTCGATGAAGCTCGCGCAGAACCTGCTCGACCTTCCGGGTGGCGTGACCAACATCGACCTGACGGTGTCGGAGCTCTTCGGCGCCGAAGCGACTGCGCGGACGATCGCCGGTCAGACGGGACTGCTCGCGGAAAGCTGGATGCAGACGAACGCGCAGCTTCTTTCGGCGCTGCGCGCGCAGACGGCGAGCACACTCACCATTCGCGTGTTCGTGACCCTGATCGTGGCGCTCGGCATCGCGAGCGTGCTGGTCGTCTCCGTGGTGCAGAAGCAGAAGGAGATCGGCATCCTGCGCGCGATGGGCGCGAGCCAGGGGCGGATCCTGCGCGTGTTCCTGATCCAGGGCGGCCTCGTGGCCGTGGTCGGCTCGATTCTCGGCTCCGCCATCGCCGCGGCGCTCGTTTCGCTCTTCGCGCGCTTCGTGCGCAGCGCGGACGGCTCGGCCCTTTTCACGCCGCTCCTCGAGCCTTCCCTGTTCTTCACGACGTGGCTCGTGGCGCTCGCGACCGGCGTGCTCGCGGCCACCCTCCCGGCGCGCCGCGCGGCGAAGCTCGACCCCGCGCAGGCGATCCGATCGACATGAGCACGAGCGTTCTCTCGCTCGCCGACGTGCACAAGTCCTACAACGTCGGCACGGCGGTCGAGGCCGAGGTGCTGCACGGCATCGACCTCGAGCTTGCCGCGGGGGAGTTTGTCGCGCTGATCGGACCGTCGGGCTCGGGCAAGTCGACCCTCCTCAACATCATCGGCCTGCTGGAGCGGCCGACATCCGGAAAGGTCCGCATCCAGGGCGAAGAGGTGACGGCGCTCGACGACACCGGGCTCACGAGGCTGCGCGGACGAACGCTCGGCTTCATCTTCCAGTTCCATCACCTGCTCCCGGCGTTCAGCGCGTTGGAGAACGTCTTGATGCCGCTGGTCATCGAGCGCGGACGCCGGGACGCGGAGATGCGCGAGCGGGCGGCGGCGCTGCTCGACGCCGTCGGTCTTGCGAATGCAGCCGAAAAGAAGCCCGCCGAGCTATCGGGCGGCATGCAGCAGCGGGTCGCGATCGCCCGCGCGCTCGCCGTGCGTCCGCCGCTCGTGCTCGCCGATGAGCCGACCGGAAACCTCGACACGCATACCGGGGACGACGTGTTCGCGCTCATGCGCCGCTTCAACGAGCAGCACGGCAGCGCGTTCCTGATCGTGACCCATGATCCGCGGCTCGCGGCACGGTGCGATCGCAGGATCGAGCTGGTCGACGGAAGGGTCGTTGCCGGCGCCCGCTGACTCGCGAGCCGACCCGGCTCAGGTGTAGCCCTCGCGCCAGCGCACGGGCTGGAAGCGGATGAGCGGGAGCGCCGGCTGCGAGGGATCGCGCAGCGCCTCGGACAAGTCGATCGAGATCTTCGCGCTCTCCGCTTTGGGAACGGGCACGTCGAAGACGAGCGACAGGGCGTAGCTCGTCCCGGGCTGCGACAGCGCGAACTCCGGCCCCAGCTCGACGTACTGCCACTTGCCGCCGCGCGCGACGATGTTGCCGGCCGCGTCGAACTGGCCGAAGCGTCGCACCGCGACCGGCGCGTAGATCCGGCCGTCGACCTCGAGCTTCGCTGCCTTGCCGCGGAACACGTATCCGGCCGATTGCGGCGTGACGCCGACATACACGCGAGTCCTGCCGTCCTGGTCGCCGACGAGTACGTCGCGCGGATCACCGGAGACCGGAACGACCGCGAACCACACCTGGTAGTCGTAGGTGCGCAGGCGGTTGTTGAGGCTCACGCGCAGGCGCATGCCCGGGACTTTCACCTCCTCCAGATCGAAGAGGCGGACGGACTCGGGCAGCTCGGTCGGATGCGGCGGGCGGTCTCCGGTGTACGGCACGCTCGCCCAGCCGCCGCGATAGCCCGCGCAGCCGGCGGCGAGCGCGGCAACCGCCAGCGCTGCACAGGCGAGAGCCGCGACCCGGCGGCGCATGGCGTCGCGCTACTCGCCGAGCATGCGGCAGCGGAGCTCGCGCACCTGCCGCTCGAGCGAGTCGATGCGCTCGAGCAATTCGAGCGCGACCGCGAGCGCGTGCGGATCGTCGAGCTCCAGTTCGTGGCGGAGCCGTGCGGCACGGCGCGCCACCCGGATGCTGCGCATCGAGAACGTCCACCGCGCTGGCTCCCCGAGCGCCGCGCCGAGCGGCTCGAACACGCCGTACTCGACCAGACTCACGATCTCGTTCGCGGCGAGGCCCGATCGCGTGGCGAGCTCGTCGAGCGCGAGCCGCAGGTCGTCGTCGAGGAATTCGATGTCCATGCCGATCGTTCCTTCGCGCTAATCGAGGTGCGCACGCGGGTTGAAGCTCGACGCCCCGGCGAGCTGCTCGTAGAGCTCCTTCTCGCGCTCGGAAAGCACCGTCGGCGTCACCACCTGCAGCACGGCGTAGAGATCGCCCGCGCCGCCTTTCGGCTTCGGCAAGCCCTTGGCCGCGATGCGCAGCTTCTGCCCGGCCTTGGAGCCGGGGCGGATGCCCATGCGCACGCGGCCGTCGAGGGTCGGGACCTCCAGCTGTGCGCCGAGCGCCGCCTCCCAGGGGGCGATGGGCAGCTCGATGTAGAGGTCGTGGCCGTCCACCTTGAATCGGGAATGCGGCGCGAGCGAGATGTTGAGGTACAGGTCTCCGGCCGGGCCGCCGTTGAACCCGGGCCCGCCCTTGCCGGGCACGCGCATGCGCTGGCCGTCGGTTGCGCCGGGCGGGACGCGCGTGCGGATCGTCTTCCGCACCCGGCGAACGCTGCCGTCCTCGGTGTACTCGGGCACGACCATGTCGAGCGAGATCTCGACGCCCCGCGCCGCGTCTTCGAGCGTGATCTGCGCGTTGGCCTCGTAGTCCTGGCCCGGCATGCGCAGATCCTCCGGGCGGAACTGGGCACCGCGCGCGCGCCCCGACCGGGTCGCTCCGCCGAACGGACCGCCGCGGCCGAGATGCGCGAACAGATCGTTCAGATCGACGAACTCGTCGAAGCCCTGCGCGCCGCCTTCGGCGCCGGCGAAGTGCGTCTCCCAGCCGGGCGGCGGCCGGAAGTCCTCGCCCGGCCGATGGCGCCCGAGCTGGTCGTAAGCGGCGCGCTTCTCCGGATCCTTCAGCGTGTCGTACGCGACCTGGACGTCCTTGAACCTCTCCTCGGCATCCTTCTCCTTCGAGACGTCGGGGTGATACTTGCGCGCGAGCTTGCGGTACGCCTTCTTGATGTCGTCCGCCGAGGCTTCGCGCGGCACGCCCAGTGTTTCGTAGTAGTCCTGGTATTTCACGACGCGTCCGATCTCCGGGCCGGTTCATCGGCCGATTGCCAACCCGATTCTAGATGCAGGCCCGTGCGGCGACTATCAAGGGCGCCGCGCGCGGGCGGTCGTGCATGCGCGCGATGCGAGGGCCGAATGGTGCCGGCGGCTCTGCGCTGCCGCTTTCCGGAGATCGTCGCGGGCCGCGCGGGGTTGGACAGCGTCGTCGTGCGCCTCAGCCGTAGCGCGAGAGCAGGTCGCGCACTTCGGCGGCCTCGCCGCTCGCTTTCGCTTCCTCGCCGAGTTTCGACTCGATGAGGCACCCCACCATCTCGTGAAACGCCTTGTCGAGGGCGCGCCGCGCCGCGGACAACTGCTGCGCCACCGACTCGCATGGCGCGTCCTTCTCGATCAGCTGCTGCACGCCTCGCAACTGCCCCTCGACGCGCTTCAGGCGCAGGATCAGCGCGCGCTTGTCCGACTCGTTGGTGAGCTTCGTGTCCATGGTCCCCGCCGCTTCGCCGGCACTCGGCGGCCGGCTCTGCTTGACAAGATACCATACCCCCTATAGTATATCAACCGCGTAAGTGCTCGAGCATGACGGAGCGACGTTCTCCGGCAAGCGCCGGGAGTATCGGGGCTCGCCCGGCCCGAGTCCCGGCAGATCGAGCCGGATCAACGGGGAACCGCTCGGCGCAGATTGCGATTCGTCGCCTCGGGCCGGTTCCATACGGCCAGGAATATCAGAGAACACTAATGAACATGGTGGACAGACCCGGTCGGCGCTTCCTGCTCCCGGCACTCGCTGCCGGCGCGCTGCTCGCCGTTTCGGCCGCGCTGGCGGCTGCGCCGCCGCTCGCGACGGCGCCCGTCGAGTTGCGCGACGTCGACGCCGCGTACGCGGCCGATGGCGTCGTCGAGGCGGTCAGGCAGGCCACCGTCGCGGCGCAGCTGCAAGGCCGCGTGATCGAGCTCCACGCCAACGCGGGCGACGCGGTGACCAAGGGCCAGGTGCTCGCCCGCATCGACGAGCGCGAGGCGGCGCAGGCGCTCGCCTCGGGCGAGGCGCAGGCGGCCCGCGCGCAGGCCGAACTCGCCAACGCCAGGGTGAACCTCGAGCGCACGAAGCGACTCGTCAGCGAGAACTTCGTGAGCAAGGCGGCGCTCGACAAGGCGCAAGCCGACTTCGACGCCGCGTCTGCGGCGCTCGCGGCGGCCAAGGCGGGCGCCGGGCAGGCGGCGACGGTCAAGGGCTACGCAGTCGTGGTCGCGCCGTTCGCTGGCGTCATCGCCGAGCGGACCGTCGAACTGGGCGATCTCGCGCAGCCCGGAAAGCCGATGTTCGTGATCTACGACCCGGCGGCGCTGCGCGTCGTCGCGGACGTGCCCGAAGACACGGTCGCGGGAATGCGCGGCCAGGGCGACTTCGCGTCGGTCGAGATCCCCGCGCTGGGCAAGACCTTCAAGCCGAAGGCGGTCACGGTATTGCCGGCGGCCGATGTGCGCACGCACACCAAGCGCGTGCGCCTCGACCTCGCCGACGACGCGCGGGGCGCGTACCCCGGCATGTTCGCGCGTGCCCACTTCGGCACCGGCAAGTCGCAGAGGCTGCTGATTCCCGCACGGGCGGTGGCCTATCGCAGCGAAGTCGCCGGCGCCTATGTCGTGAGCGACAAGGGCGAGATCCGGTTCCGCCAGCTGCGCCTCGGCGAGCGCGCCGGCGAGAAGTCGATCGAGGTGCTGGCAGGGCTCGCACCCGGGGAGCGCGTCGCGCTCGATCCGGTCGCGGCGCTGGCGGCGTTGAAGCAGCGGTGACGGCAGGCGTGAATCCAACAAGGGGGCGGGCATGGCACATGTAGTGGTGATGGGCGCGGGCCTCGGCGGCATGCCGATGGCCTACGAAATGAAGGAGCAGCTGCGCAAGGAAGACAAGCTCACGGTCGTGGGCAACGGGCCGACGTTCCACTTCGTGCCGTCGAACCCGTGGGTCGCGGTGAACTGGCGCACGCGCGCGGACATCGAGTTTCCCGCGGCGCCCTACCTCGAGAAAAAGGGTGTCGCGTACGACTCGCGCGGCGTGAAGCGGGTGCACCCCGAGAAGAACCAGATCGAGCTCGGCGACGGTGCGATGCTCGACTACGACTTCCTCATCATCGCCACCGGTCCCAAGCTCGCCTTCGACGAGATCGAGGGTCTCGGACCGCACGGCAACACGCACTCGGTCTGCCACGTCGACCACGCCGAGAAAGCCGGGCGGGACTGGGAAGCCTTCTGCAGCGATCCGGGTCCGATCGTGGTGGGCGCCGTGCAGGGCGCTTCCTGCTACGGCCCCGCGTACGAGTTCGCGTTCATCATGGAAACGGACCTGCGCAAGCGCAAGATCCGCGACCGCGTGCCGATGACCTTCGTGACCGCGGAGCCCTACATCGGCCACCTCGGCCTCGGCGGCGTCGGGGACTCGAAGACGATGCTCGAGAGCGCGCTGCGCGAGAAGCACGTCAAGTGGATCACCAACGCGAAGGTGACCAGAGTCGAGCCCGGCAAGATGCACGTCACCGAGCACGACGACGAGGGCAAGCCGAAGAAGGAGCACGTGCTGCCGTTCAAGTTCTCGATGATGCTGCCCGCCTTCAAGGGCGTCGACGCCGTGTCCGGGATCGAGGGCCTCACCAACCCGCGCGGTTTCATCGTCATCGACGAGTACCAGCGCAACCCGAAGTACCAGAACATCTACTCGGTGGGCGTGTGCGTCGCGATCCCGCCCGTCGAGCAGACGCCCGTGCCGACCGGCGCGCCCAAGACCGGCTACATGATCGAGTCGATGGTCACGGCGACCGCGCACAACATCCGCGAAGTCCTCGACGGCAAGCAGCCGACGCACAAGGCCACGTGGAACGCGGTGTGCCTGGCGGACATGGGCGACACCGGCATCGCGTTCGTCGCGCTGCCGCAGATC
>JALOSW010000237.1 GCA_025458245.1 Burkholderiales bacterium | reverse complement strand
GCGACCCACTCCGGCAGCTTGGGCACCTCGAAGTCCGAGGCCATCCGGAGCCAGCCGGCGATCCGCGATGCGTTGTCGACGATGGTCAGCACGGCGATCGCCAGCGGCACGATCAGCACCATGAGCAGCGCGACGGTCATGAACGTGACCGCCAGCGCGCGCTTGCCCCAGAGCCGCTTCTGGAGCGCGAGCATCAGCGGCCAGGTCGCGACGACGATCATCGCCGCCCAGAGCACCGCGCCGAGAAACGGCCGCAGGATCCAGAACGAGGCGGCCATCAGCCCGCCGATGAAGAGCACGGCGAGGACGATGCGCGGCAGATCCTGTGCGGGGCGGCTCATGGTCGGCTCGATGGTCACGACGAAGCGCGATGGTAACCGCCCCCGCCGGATGCGGCCACCCGCAGACGGCGGCTTACGTCGCGTCGGCGGGTTTGCGCACGGTGAGCGCGACCTCGACCGTCTGCGTGTCGTCGCCGAGCCAGACATGCGCGTCCTGCACGGTGCACTGGAGCCGCATCGAGCGTTGCGCCAGGCGCGCGAGGGCCTGACTCGCCGCATGGGGGACCTCGACCACGCGCAGGTTACGCAGGCGTTCGAGCTCCCTCGCCGCCGCTGTCCACCAGAGCTCGACCGCCCGGCCGCCGTACGCGTACACGATCACCTCGCGCGCGCGACCGGTCGCCTTTCGAATCCGACGCGGATCGGGAAGACCGACGTCGATCCAGGCGTCGATCGCGCCGGTCAGGTCCGCGCGAACGAGGTCCGGCTCGTCCTCGGTGCTGAGCCCCTTGCCGAACGCGAGCGCATCGTCCGCGTTCAGCGCGAACGCGAGCACGCGCGCCATCATCCGCTCGTCCGTCTCGGACGGGTGGCGGGCGATCGTGAGCGCGTGGTTCGCGTAGTGTCCGCGGTCCATGTCGGAAACCTGCAGATCGACTTTGAAAATGGTCGCTTTGAGGGCCATGAGCGGATCGCGGCGCGGCAACAGGAAGGAGCGGCACGATAGCCCACATGCGGCGCGCGCGCCCGGGTTTCGGCCCTCGCGACGTCGACGCCGAGCCGCGCTGGACCCAGGCATATCCGAATACTCATGCCGAAACGGCATAACTGCTATGCGCGCCTCCGCGCTTACCGCCCGCGCCGCTTGCCCGAATAATGCCGGCACGCCGGCCTGCAACGCCGGCGCTTCACCTGGAGGAAGTCATGTCGTTTCGTTCGATGCTCGCGCTGCTGGCGCTCTCGACTGCGCTCGCTGCGCCTCCGGCGCTCGCGCAGAGCGGCAAAGTCGAAGTCCTGTGGCTCGGCCAGTCCGCGTTCAAGATCACGTCGCCTGGCGGAAAGGTGATCGTCGTCGACCCGTGGCTCTCGCGCAACCCGGTCACGCCCGCCGGCTACAAGGATCCCGCCGCGCTCGGCAAAGTGGACGTGCTCCTCGTGACGCACGGGCACGGCGACCACGTCGGCGACGCGCCGGCGATCGCGAAGATGCACAACATCGCCCTGTGGGGGCCGGGCGATCTCAACATGACGCTCACCACGCTCGGCGTGCTGCCGGCGGCGCAGCTGCCGAGGTTCAACAAGAGCGGCCGCATCACGCCGGCGCCCGGCATCAAGGTCACGGCGACGCACGCCGAGCACTCCTCGGTCTACGTCTGGCGCAACCCGACGACCGACAGGGACGAAACGCATCCCGGCGGCGAGCCGGTCGGCTTCATCATCGAACTCGAGAACGGGTTCCGGATCTGGCATATGGGCGATACCGGCGTGTTCGGCGACATGAAGGTGATCGCCGAGTATTACAAGCCGGACCTCGTGCTGATGCCGATCGGAGGGCACTTCACCATGGATGCCGCCGACGCGGCGTTCGCGACGCGCGAGTTCGTCAAGGCGAAGTACGTGATCCCGATGCACTACGGGACGAACCCGTTCGCCACGAGCACGCCGCAGGACTACATCAAGGCGCTCGGGACGACGGCGACGACGGTGATCCCGATTAAGCCCGGCGAGAAAGTGGAGTTTTGAGCGGCCAGATCCGAGGGGGGGCGGGCGGGGTGAGGGCGCGAAGACGCCGCTGGCTGGGTGCGTCGGCAGCCGCGATGGCGCTCGCCTGCGCGAGCGCGATCGGCGCCGACGCGCCAGCCGCCTTTCCCGCGAAGCCCGTCCGGCTCGTGGTGCCGTTTCCGCCCGGCGGCAGCACGGACATCATCGCGCGCGTCATCGGCCAGAAACTCTCGGATTCGCTCGGCCAGCAGGTGATCGTCGAGAACAAGCCTGGCGCGGGCGGCAATATCGGCGTCGAGATGGTCGCGAGAGCGCCTGCCGACGGCTACACGCTCGTGATGGGCCACGTGGGCACGTTCGGGTCGAACCCGGCGCTGTACAAGAGGCTCCCCTACGATCCGGTGAAGGACTTCGCGCCGGTGACGCTCGTCGCGATGGTGCCGAACCTGCTCGTGGTGCAGCCCGCGCTGCCCGTTCGCTCGACACAGGAGCTGATCGCGCTGGCGCGTGCCAAGCCCGGCCAGCTCACCTACGGCTCGGGCGGCAACGGCAGCGCCGCGCATCTCGCAGCGGAGTATTTCAAAGCGCTCGCTGGCGTGGACATCCAGCACGTTCCCTACAAGGGCACGGCGCCCGCACTCACCGATCTCCTCGGCGGACAGATCTCGATGCAGATCACCGGCGCACCGCCGCTTCTCCCCTACGTCAAGTCCGGCAAGGTGCGCGTGCTTGCGACCGCCTCGGCGCAGCGCCTGAAGATCCTTCCCGACGTGCCGACCATCGCCGAATCGGGCGTGCCCGGCTATGCGGCGACGCAGTGGTACGGGATCCTCGCGCCCGCGGCGACGCCTAAGCCGATCGTGGAGAAGTTGAATCGCGAGATCGTGAAAGCGATCAACAGCCCGGACGTGCGCGCGCGGCTCGAAGCCGAGGGCGCCGAGCCGGTCGGGAACACGCCTGCCGCGTTCGCTGCGTTCATAAGGAGCGAGCTGGCGCTCTGGGCGAAGGTCGTGAAGGACTCCGGCGCGACCATCGACTGACGGTGCGTCGCCCGCAAAAAACGCAAACGCCCGCACAACGCGGGCGTTTGGCTGGACCGGACGTGCGGACGATCAGTCGATCATCCGGTACGCCGGCAGCGTCAGGAAGTCCACGTAATCCCCGGTCGTGATCTCGTCGAAGAGCTTGGCGGCCTTCTCGTAGGTGCCGGCCTTCCACGCGTCCTCGCCGACGATCGCGCGCACTTTCACGAGCTCTTCG
>JALOSW010000236.1 GCA_025458245.1 Burkholderiales bacterium | reverse complement strand
GATGGCCGCCGACCACCGCGCCGTGGTCGAGCGCGGCCTGCAGCTCAAGAAGGTCGGCAACGAGATCATCAAGGCGCTCGGCGGACGCGCCGTCCACCCGGTGAGCGTGCGCGTCGGCGGCTTCTCGCGCGTGCCGCGCCGGGGCGAGCTCGACGCACTCAAGCCCGCCATCGAGCGCGCGCTCGGCTACGCGCAGGAGACGGTGCGCTGGACCGCGGGCCTCGCCATGCCGGACTTCGCGCGCGACATGCGCTTCGTCGCCCTGAGCCACCCCCGCGAGTATCCGTTCAACGAGGGGCGCATCGTATCGAGCGACGGCGTCGACATCGCGATCGGCGCGTGGAACGACCTCTTCGAGGAGTTCCACGTCGAGCGCTCGAACGCGCTGCACGCGCGCTCGCGCGACGGCGGCGCGCCCTATCTTCTCGGCCCGGCTGCGCGCGTAAGCCTCTGCGGCGACCGTCTCCATTCCGCGGCCCGCGAGGCGCTGGCGGGCAGCGGCATGGCCGAGGCCATCCGGACCAACATCTACGCCTCGATCGTCGCGCGCAGCGTCGAGCTGGTGCACGCGCTCGCCGAGGCGCTGGACATCGTCGAGGCCTATCGTCCGCCCGCCGAACCGGCCGTGGCGTGGCAGCCGCGCGCGGGCGCCGCCGGCTGGGCGACCGAAGCGCCGCGCGGCCTCTGCTTCCATCGCTACGAGGTCGACGAGCGCGGCCGCGTGACCGCATGCCAGATCGTGCCGCCGACGAGCCAGAACCAGGCGGCGATCGAGTCCGACATCCGGATCGCCGCGCAGGCCGTGCTCGACCTCCCGCACGAGACGGCGACGCGACGCCTCGAACAGATGATCCGCAGCTACGACCCGTGCATCTCCTGCGCCACCCACTTCCTCGATCTGCGCATCGAGCGGCTCGAAACGGAGGGACCCGCACGATGAACGGCCGGCTGCGCGTGTTCCTGTGCGGCGAGCGCCAGCGCGGCGACGACGCGGCGGCGCTGCTTGCCGCCGATCTGCTGCCGCCGGAAGTTCGCGAGCGCATCGAACTCGCGGCCGTCGGCCAGCTCGACGCGCAGCATCTGCTCGACCTCGGCGCCGGCGAACCCTGCGTCGTCGTGGATGCGGTCGCAGGCGTCGCACCCGGCACGGTGCTCGTCGCAGCGCTCGATCGCGTTGCCGCACTCGCCGGCCTCCGGCACCCGCGTTCGCCGTCGACGCACGCCCTGCCCCTTCCCGACGCGCTCGCGCTTGCCGGGCGGCTCGGTGCGGCGTTGCGCGGATCATTCGTCGGCGTGGGCGGCCAATGCTTCGCGCTGGGCGACGCGCCGAGCGGAGCGGTCGCCGATGCGCTGCCCGCCATGGCGCAGGCGATCGTGGGCGAAGTGGATCGGCTCTCGCCGGTGGAGACGCACTGATGCTGCAAGCCGGACCCGGATCGCTCGGCGGCGCATGGTTCCTGCCGCGCGCGAACCTGCAGGAACTGCTCGACGCGCTGCGCGAGGGCGGCCGGCGGCTCATCGGCCCGACCATCGCCGACGGCGCCATCGTGTACGACGAGATCGAGCGCGTCGAAGACCTGCCGCGCGGCTGGACCGACGAGCAGTCGCCCGGAAAGTACCGGCTCGCGCGACGCAACGACGACCGGCTGTTCGGCTACGTGGTCGGCCCGACCTCGTGGAAAAAGAACACCTACCCGGCGCGGGTTCCCGTCGCGCTCTCGCGGCACAAGAGCACCGGCGAGGTCGTGTACGAACCCGCGAACCCGGAGATTCCGACGCTCGCGTTCCTCGGCGTGCGCGCCTGCGAGCTGGCGGCGCTCGGCATCCAGGACCGCGTGTTCCTCAAAGGCCCGTACGTCGAGCAGGATTTCCAGAAGCGGCGCAAGTCGGCACTGGTCGTCGCGGTGCAGTGCACGACTTCGGCGTCGACGTGCTTCTGCACCTCGATGGGCACCGGGCCCGAGGTGCGCGCGGGCGCCGGGCACGATCTCGCGCTCACCGAGCTCGACGCGGGCTTCGTGATCGAGGCCGGAACGCCCGCCGGCGCCGCGATTCTCGAGCGCCTGCCGGTCACGGCCGCCAACATGGAGCAGTCGGTCGCCGCAGTGCAGGCCGTTGCCGCGACCCGCGCGCGCATCGGCGATCCGGTCGAAACCGCGGGTCTGCGCGACCGGCTGATGGCGAAGCTCGACCATCCGCGCTGGGCCGAGGTCGCGAGCCGCTGCATCTCGTGCGGCAACTGCACTCTCGCCTGCCCGACCTGCTTCTGCAGCAGCGTGACGCGCACGACCGATCTCGCCGGCACCGAAGCCGTGGTCGAGCGCGTGTGGGATTCGTGTTTCAGCCCCGGCTTCGCGAAAGTCGCGGGCGGCGACTTCCGCTCCCAGCCGAAGCATCGCTATCGCCAGTGGCTCACGCACAAGTTCGCGAGCTGGTGGGACCAGTTCGGCACCTCGGGCTGCGTCGGCTGCGGCCGCTGCATCACCTGGTGCCCCGTCGGCATCGACGTGCGCGAGGAGCTGTCGGTCATCGCCCCCGCCGAGCCCAACCTGCCGCCGCCGACCTTCGAGCCGGTTGCGGACGATCGCCAGGCCTACGCGACCGCGCGCATCGTCGGGGCGCGCCGCGAAACGCACGACACCGTGTCGCTGCGCCTCGCGGGGCTCGACGCCGCGCACGTCGACGGCCGGCCCGGACAGTTCGTGATGGTGGGCCTGCCGAACCATCCGGCCGCCGCCATCTCCGTCTCGCGCTATCTCCCGCCCGACGGCCTCGAGCTCACCATCCGGGCAGCGGGCCCGGCCACCACGGCGATCACCTCGCTCGGGCCGGGCGACACCGTCGGCATCCGCGGGCCGGTCGGACGCGGATGGCCGATCGAGCCGGCCTACGGCAAGGACGTGGTCGTCGTCACCGGCGGGACCGGGCTCGCGCCGTTGCGCCCGCTCCTCGACCGCCTGATCGCCGAGCGCGAGAAATTCGGCGCCGTGCGCCTCTACTACGGCGCGCGCACCGCGCAGGACATGCTCTTCACCGAAGAGCTCGAGGCGTGGGATCAGCGCGGCACCTTCGAGATCACCTGCCGCTGGCTCAAGCGCAATCGCACCGGTGCGGCGGCGGGCGCCGCGCGCTCCACGGTGAGCGCGATCCACCAGGCATCGTGGGACGGCACGAACGCCGTCGCCTACGTCTGCGGGCCCGAGCGCATGATGGAAGCGACGTCGATCGCGCTCGCGGGCCGCGGCATCACGCGCGACCGCGTCTAC
>JALOSW010000089.1 GCA_025458245.1 Burkholderiales bacterium | reverse complement strand
CGCTCGAAGAGGGCGACCGCGTGCGGGTGCGGCTCCTCGCCTGAGCGGGGCGCGACCATGGCCGCGAACCGCGCGCTCCCGCCGACGGTGCTGGCGCGACTTCGCACCGGCCTGCCCGTCCTCGTGTTGAGCGCGAACGCCCGGGGCACGCCGCATTCGACCTATTCGTGGGCGGTGGCGGTCGATGCGGGCCGACTCTGTGTTGCGGTCGACCGCGGCGGCGTGACCAGCGCCAACCTGCGCCGCAGCGGCCGCGGCGCGGTGCAGATCGTCGGAACGGGAGGCGTCAACGCGCTCGTCGCCGGTCGGGCGGTGCGCCTCCGGGCGCTGCTGCAGCCCGCAGGCTTTCCTGCCGCGCTCGAAACCTGGGCGCTGACCGTGACCGAGGCGAAGAACCAGTCCTGGCCCGGCGTGACCACGACCGAGCTGCGCTACCGCTGGCCGCCCGGGCACCGTGCCGCGATGCGACGGATGGAGCAGGCGATCTACGCGGCGCTCCGGGACGCCGACGCGCCGCGGACCCGGAAGCGGATGATTCAAGTCAAGTCCGCGCGCACCACGAGCCGCTAACCTCGGCGCGAAGCGGGTGTCGGCATCCGCGCCAGGCCGCCGCGCGGCGCGGCGCTCGTCCACGAGAGGAAATGTGAAATGACCGGTGTCTCCCGGGCTGCTCCGGTCGATGAGCATGCGGCCGAAGGCCTGGTCGGTACGGAGCAGGTAGGCGCCGTGCTGGTGGCCACGCTCGCGCGTCCGCCGGTCAATGCCATCGACGACGCGCTGCTCGCGCAGCTCGAATCCGTGCTCGACGCGGCGGAGGCCGACGAGCGTATTGCGGTGCTGCACCTGCGAAGCGCACAGAAAGTGTTCTGCGCGGGGGCGGACCTCGCGCTCATGCGCGCCTCGTTTGCCACCCCGCAGGGCACAGCCGCGATGGTCGCCGTCGTGGAGCGCATGCAACGCGTGTTCGCGCGGCTGGAAAGCGCGCCGATCCTGACGATCGCGGAGATCGGCGGCGCGGCGCTCGGCGGCGGTTTCGAGCTGGCGCTCGCCTGCGACCTGCGCATCGCAGCGCGCGAGGCGGTGCTCGGATTGCCGGAGGCCCGCCTCGGTCTTCTGCCCGCCGCCGGCGGCACGCAGCGGCTCACGCGGCTCGCTGGGCCCGGCGTCGCGAAGCGCCTGATCCTCGGCGCAGAGACGATCGACGGCGGCGAGGCCGAACGCCTGGGCCTCGTCCATTGGGCGGTGCCGCGCGAGCGCCTCGCCGACGCGGCGCGCGAGCTGTCGGCGCGCTGCGCCCACGTGCCGCGCGCGGCCCTCGCCGAGAACAAGCAGTGCATCGCGCTCGCGGGCGTGCCCGGCGACGCCGGCTTCGCCGCGGAGATTGCCGCGACCAGCCGACTGTACCAACATCCCGAAACCCGGCGCCGCGTGTCCGCCTTTCTCGACCAGCGCGCCAACGATCCAAAGGAGAAACGATGAGTCTCGAGGGCAAAGTCGCAGTCGTCACGGGGGCCGCGTCGGGCATCGGCGCGGCTATCGCGGGCAAGCTCGCCGAGTCGGGCGCGAACGTCGTGGTCGCGGACGTGCAGGCGGACAAGGGCGAGGCGCGCGCCGCGGCGCTGCGCGCCGCCGGGCACAAGGCGCAGTTCATGCGCGTGGACATGACCGATGCGGCGTCGATCGCGGCGTTCGCCGACGCCGTGCAAGCGCAGTTCGGGACCGTCGACGTGCTCGTCAACGGCGCGGGCTGGGGCACGACGCACCCGTTCTGGGAGGGCACGCCGGACCTGTGGGACCGGATCATCGCGCTCAATCTCGTCGGTCCGATGCGGCTTACCAAGGCGCTGCTGCCCGAGATGATCAAGCGCGGCGGCGGCAAGATCGTCAACATCTCGAGCGACGCCGGCCGCGTCGGCAGCCTCGGCGAGACCGTCTATTCCGGCGCGAAGGGCGGGCTGATCGCGTTCACCAAGTCGCTCGCCCGCGAGACGGCCCGGTACAGCATCAACGTCAACTGCGTCTGCCCTGGTCCGACCGACACGCCGCTCATGGCGGCCGTGCCCGAGAAGGTGACCGAGGCGCTGAAGAAGGCGATCCCGTTCCGGCGTCTCGGCAAGCCCGAGGAGGTCGCCGACGCGGTGCTCTTCTTCGCAGACGACACCGCGAGCTACGTCACCGGCCAGGTGCTGAGCGTGAGCGGCGGATTGACGATGGCCGGCTGATCGCGCAGTCTCGCGCTTCGCGCCGGCCGACCGCCGGGCGGACACGTCGACCTGGACGGACTGCGTCATGGACTATTCCCTGCCGGTGTTTCTCGCGCACGCGATCGCGCTCGAGCGCGAGGCCGCGGAGCGCTATCTCGAGCTTGCCGACATGATGGAAGCGCATCGCAACGACGCGGTCTCGGCGCTGTTTCGCGACATGGTGCGCTATTCGAACCTGCATCACGACTCGATCGTCGCGCGGGCCGGGTCGATGCCGCTGCCGGCGCTCAAGTCTTGGGAATACCGCTGGAGCCGGCCGCCCGAGGCGGGCGGCGAAGAGGCGTTCGACTACATGCTCGATCCTTACAACGCGCTCCGCTACGCCCGCGAGAACGAGATGCGGGCGATGGAGTACTACACCGCGGTGGGCCTCAACACCCAGGACCCGGAGGTGCGCCGGCTCGCGGCGGAGTTCGCCGCCGAGGAGACCGAGCACGTGGAAGCGCTCGACGACTGGCTCGCCCGCACCCCGCGACCGTCGGCCCCGTGGCGCGACGATCCGCAGCGCTAGGCGCGGCCGCGATGGTCCTCGGTACGGGCGGGGCTCCGACGCGCGCGCCGAGCCGGTCACTCGCACTTGCTGCGAATGTCCTCCGGCACGGGGATCGCGCGGATGCGGCGCCGATCCTCGGCGTCGCGCACGCAGAAGATGCGCGTCTCGGCGCTCTCGCAGATGAGGTCTTCGCCGCGCGTGACCGTGTGCTTCTGCACGAAGGTCTTGCGGCTCCACTGCTCGATCCGCGTGGCGATGGTCAGGCGCTCGCCGTAGGTGGCGCTTTTCACGAACCGCGTGTGATGCTCGAGCAGCGGCGTGCCGATGATGCCGGTGGTCGTTTCGAGCACGTGCCACGGCGGGATGCCGCACTCCATGAAGAAATGCAGCGACGCCGCGTCCATCCAGCGGTGATAGCGCGGAAAAAACACGATGCCGGCCGGGTCGCAGTCGCCGAACCGGATCTCGACATCCATCGTCGTGACTTTGCTCATTCGGGATCCTTCGCTCGCCTGCGGAATCTTACCGGCGCGGCGCCGTCCCGTCCCGTTTCCACGAAGAATCGCGCGACCCATCGCCGGAATCGCGCCCGACCCCCCCAAGGAGGAAATCGATGAAGCGCGTCCAGCTCGCCGGCTACCCGGCCAAGCATTTCGGCTACGCAGTGAACGGGAAGGTGGCCACCATCACGCTGAACCGGCCCGACCGCAAGAATCCGCTCACGTTCGAATCGTACGGCGAGCTGCGCGACCTCTTCCGCGAGATGGTCTACGCGACCGACGTGAAAGCGGTCGTGTTCACCGGCGACGGCGGCAACTTCTGCTCGGGGGGCGACGTGCACGAGATCATCGGCCCGCTCGTGAAGATGGAGATGCCGGAACTCCTCGAGTTCACGCGCATGACGGGCGATCTCGTCAAGGCGATGCGTGCCTGCCCGCAACCGATCGTCGCCGCGATCGACGGCGTGTGCACCGGCGCCGGCGCGATGATCGCGTGCGCGTCCGACCTGCGCTTCGCCACGGCGCGGAGCAAGCTCGCGTTCCTGTTCGTGCGCGTCGGGCTCGCGGGCGCGGACATGGGCGCGTGCACGCTGCTGCCGCGCCTCATCGGGCTCTCGCGCGCGGCGGATCTTCTCTACACGGGCCGCGTGGTCGGGGGCGAGGAAGCCGAGCGCTTCGGTTTCTACAACCGCCTGGTCGAGCCCGAGAAGCTCCTCGCCGAGGCCACCGCCATGGCGCAGAGCCTCGCGGACGGCCCGACGTTCGGCCATGCCATGACCAAGACGATGCTCTGGCAGGAGTGGAACTCGGGTCTCGGCGAGTGCATCGAGGCCGAAGCGCAGGCGCAGGCGATCTGCATGCAGACCCAGGACTTCGAGCGCGCCTATCACGCGTTCGTGGCGAAGCAGAAGCCCGTGTTCGAAGGCAACTGACCGCAGGGGGCACGCGATGGCAGACCGCAGCTACCTCGGGTGGCCGTTCTTCGACGACGGGCACCGCGCGCTGGCGCACGACTACGAAGCGTGGTGCGCGCAGACGCTGCCCGCGCTGCTCGAGCATGACGAGAACGACCTCGACGCGGTCTACGCCTGCGTGGCGCGGCTCGTGCGCGAGCTCGGGCGCGCCGGGCTGCTGCGAGCGTGCGTGCCCGCCGCATACGGCGGCGCGCGGGAGGCGGTCGACGTGCGCAGCCTCGCCCTCGCGCGCGAGACGCTCGGCCGGGCCTCCGGTCTCGCCGATTTCGCGTTCGCGATGCAGGGTCTCGGCAGCGCGCCGGTCAGTCTGTTCGGCACGCAAGCGCAGAAGCGCGCACTGCTGCCCGGCGTGGCGGCCGGCACCACGATCGCGGCGTTCGCGCTCTCGGAGCCCGACGCCGGCTCCGACGTGGCGTCGATGTCCGCCACCGCCGTGCGCGAGGGCGACGGCTGGCGGCTGGACGGCGTGAAGACCTGGATCTCGAACGCCGGCATCGCGGAGTCCTACGTGATCTTCGCCCGCAGCGGCGAGGCGCCCGGTGCGAAGGGCATTTCCGCGTTCATCGTGCCCGCGAACACGCCCGGACTGGACGCAAGCGAGCGCATTCCGGTGATCGCGCCGCATCCGCTCGGCACGCTGCGCCTGACCAACTGTCGCGTGCCGGGCAGCGCGCTCCTCGGCGAGCCCGGGCAGGGATTTCGCGTCGCGATGGGCACGCTCGATCTCTTTCGCACGACGGTGGGTGCCGCGGCGCTCGGCTTCGCTCGGCGCGCGCTCGACGAAGCGCTGCAGCGCGCGAAGTCGCGGAAGATGTTCGGCCGCACCCTATCCGACTTCCAGCTGACCCAGGTCGCCCTCGGCGACATGACGACGAGAATCGACGCCTCGGCGCTCCTCGTCTACCGCAGCGCCTGGACGCGCGACGTGCTCGGCACGCGCGTCACGCGCGAAGCGTCGATGGCGAAAATGTTCGCCACCGAGTCGGCCCAGCACGTGATCGACGCCGCGGTGCAGCTGTTCGGCGGCCTGGGCGTGGTGCGCGGGATGACGGTCGAGCGCCTGTATCGCGAGATCAGGGCGCTGCGCATCTACGAGGGTGCGAGCGAGGTGCTGCAGCTAATCATCGGCGCCGACGCGCTGCGCGCCGCGGCCGATGCGGGCGGGGTTGGAAACGCATAACCGCAAAAGCGCAAAGGGCGCAAAGCGACGCAAAACAGGGGCGGGTGGGGGGCGTCAGAAAAGACCCCGTCAGGGCATGCGCGCGTTGGTCTCGCGGTGAGCGCGCCCAGTGCCCGGTACAGACGTGTATCGCGTGCGTGCCCCGGGCACGATGACGGAGAACCGCTGTCCTTTGCGTCCCTGTGCGCCCCTTTGCGCGTTCGCGGTTCCGCTCGAGCTTCAGTAAGACCGCGGCAGCCCGAGCACGTGCTCGGCGAGATGCGCCAGGATGAGGTTCGTCGAGATCGGCGCCACCTGATAGAGCCGCGTCTCCCGGAACTTGCGCTCCACGTCGAAGTCCTCGGCGAATCCGAAGCCGCCGTGCGTCTGCAGGCACGTGTCCGCCGCCTGCCACGAGGCGTCGGCCGCGAGGAGCTTCGCCATGTTGGCTTGCGCGCCGCAAGACTCGCCGCGCTCGTACATCGACGCCGCCCGCTCGACCATGAGCGCCGCAGCCTCGGTCGCCGCATAGGCCCGCGCGATCGGAAACTGCACGCCCTGATTCTGGCCGATCGGCCGCCCGAACACTTCGCGCGTCTTCGCGTAGTCGCTTGCCTTCGCGATGAACCAGCGGGCGTCGCCGACGCACTCGGCGGCGATCAGGATGCGCTCGGCGTTCATGCCGTCGAGGATGTAGCGGAACCCCTTGCCTTCCTCGCCCACGAGCGCGGCCGCCGGCACTTCGAGCGCGTCGAAGAACACCTCGGTCGTCGCATGATTCATCATCGTCCGAAGCGGCCGGATCGTGAGCCCCCGGCCGACCGCCTCCCGCATGTCGACGAGGAACACCGAGAGGCCGTCGGTCTTCCTGGCAGCCTCCGCACGCGGCGTGGTGCGGGCAAGGAGGAGCATCAGGTCGGAGTGCTCGGCGCGCGAGGTCCACACCTTCTGTCCGTCGATCACGTAGACGTCGCCGCGTCGCACCGCCGTCGTGCGGAGCGACGTCGTATCGGTCCCCGCCGTCGGCTCGGTCACGCCGAAAGCCTGCAGGCGCAGTTCGCCGGTCGCGATCCCGGGAAGGTATGCGCGTTTCTGCGCTTCGGATCCGTGACGCAGCAGCGTCCCCATCACGTACATCTGCGCATGGCACGCCGCGCCGTTGCCGCCGGAGCGATGGACCTCTTCGAGCACCGCAGCCGCAGCCGAGAGGCCGAGGCCGCTGCCGCCGTAGTCCTCGGGGATCAGACAGCCGAGCCAGCCGGCGTGCGTGAGCGCGCGCACGAACTCGGTCGGGTAGCGGCGCTCGCGGTCGAGCGTGCGCCAGTATTCGCCCGGAAAGCTCGCGCAGAGCTTCGCGACGGCGCCCCGAATCGCGGCGAGATCGGTTTCGGACATGGCACGCAAAGGCTACACGAAGGCCGCCGGGCGCCGCAGCGCCCGCGCCGGCCAGGCGTTATCCTCGCGCCTTGGCTTCAGAACAACAGCGGAACCGCCTCTCGCGATCGGAGCACGCATGAACTACGCCATTCCCGCATGGGACATCCCGTCGCTCGCCGTCGTCGGCTCGGCCGAGCGCTTTCCGGTGCGCCGCATCTTCTGCGTCGGCCGGAACTACGTCGAGCACCAGAAGGAAATGGGCGGAGACGGCCGCGAGCAGCCGTTCTTCTTCACCAAGAACCCGTGCCACCTCGTCCCGAACGGCGGCGACGTGCGCTACCCGCCGAAGACCGAGAACTACCACTGGGAAACCGAGATGGTCGCCGTGCTCGCCTCGGGCGGGTTCCGGATTCCCGTCGAGGAAGCGAACGGCCACGTGTGGGGCTATGCCGTTGGCCTCGACATGACGCGGCGCGATCTGCAGCAGTGGGGCAAGGATCACGGCCGCCCGTGGAGCTTCGGCAAGGACTTCGATCAGGCGGCGCCGGTCGGGCCGGTGACGCCCGCCGCGAAAATCGGCCACCCGACCAAGGGCCGCCTCTGGCTCACCGTGAACGGCGAATCGAAGCAGGACGCCGACATCTCGATGATGATCTGGTCGATCCCGGAGCAGATCGCGTTCCTCTCGCAGTACTACGCGCTCCAGGCGGGCGACCTCATCATGACCGGCACGCCCGCGGGCGTGGGCAGGGCGAAGCCCGGCGACGCGCTGGTCGCCGGCATCGACGGTCTCGGCGAGCTGAAGGTGAAGATCCTCCCGCCCCTCTGAGGCGTCGCGCGCCGCGCCGCTAACGCGCCGCGGCCGTCCCGAGGTAGGCCTGCTGGATCGCGTCGGAGCGGAGCACCTCGCTCGCCGAGCCTTCGAGCACCATGCGGCCGCGTTCGAGCACGTAGGCGTCTTCGGCGATCGCGAGGGCCTTGCCGACGTTCTGTTCCACGAGCAGCACGGTGACGCCCGTATCGCAGATGCGACGCACCATGCCGAGCAGGTCCTCGACCATCTTCGGCGCGAGTCCGAGAGACGGCTCGTCGAGCACCAGCAGGCGCGGCCCGCTCATGAGCGCGCGGCCGACGGCGAGCATCTGCTGCTCGCCGCCGCTCATCGTCCCCGCGAGCTGCGCGCGCCGCTCCGCGAGCTTGGGGAAGCTCGCGTAGACGCCCTGCATCCGCGCCTCGCGCTCCCCCTTGCCGACGAGATAGCCGCCGAGCTCGAGGTTCTCGGCGACGGTCATCAGCGGGAAGAGCTGGCGCCCTTCCGGAACATGGGCGAGCCCGCGCTTCACCGCCGCCACGGGCGACTGCGGCGGCAGCAGCGCACCGTCGAGACTGACTTCGCCGGTGCGCGCGAGGAGGCCCGTGATCGCCCTGAGGAGCGTCGTCTTGCCGGCGCCGTTCGGGCCGACGAGCGCGGTGAGCCGGCCAGCGGCGACATCGAGATCGACCCCGTCGAGCACGCGGATCGGCCCGTAGCCCGCGCAGAGGTTGCGCACGGCGAGCGACGCGCTCATGCGACCGCCTCGCCCAGATACGCCTCGATGACCTCGCGGTCGCGGGCAACCGCGTCCGGCGCCCCGTCGGCGATCTTTCGCCCCTGGTGCAGCACCACGACGCGCTCCACGAAGCGCATCAGCACGCGCACGGCGTGCTCGATCCAGACGACGGAGAGCCCGAGCTCGTCGCGCACGCGCCGGATGAGCGCGGCGGTCGATTCGACTTCCGCTTCCGTGAGTCCGGCCGCAACCTCGTCGAGGAGCAGGAGGCGCGGACGCGCACCGAGCGCCATGCCGATCTCGAGCAGGCGTTGCTTCGCCGGCGTGAGCTCGCCCGCGGGGAGCCGCGCCGAGGGACCCATCCCGAGGAAGTCGAGGATCGAGCCTGCGTTCGCGAACACGTCGTGCGCCTCCGCGCGGCCGCGGCCGGCGAACTCGAGCCCGAAGCGCACGTTCTGCTCGGCGCTCATGTCGCGGAACACGCGCGGCGTCTGAAACGTGCGGGCGACGCCGTGGCGCGCGAACACGTGCGCGGGCCGTCCGGTGAGATCGTCGCCGCCCACGACGAGCCGGCCCGAGGTCGGGGCGATGAACCCCGAGAGCGCGTGAAAGAACGTGGTCTTGCCTGCGCCGTTCGGCCCGATGACGCCGACGAGCTCGCCCGGCGCGATTTCGAGCGACACGTGATCGACGGCGACGAGTCCGCCGAAACGCACGCTCACGTCCCGCGCGGCGGCGACCGGCTCAGCCACGGGCGGCTCCGCGCGCGAAGCGGGCGCGAATCGTCGGCCAGAGCGAGGCCAGGCCGCCGGGAAGATAGAGAACGAGCAGGATCAGCAGCGCGCCCAGCACCATCAGGAACAGGTACGGGAACTGCAGGCGCAGGAACTCGGTGAGCAGGCTGAACACGACCGACGCCGCGAGCGGCCCGACGATGGTGCTCGCGCCGCCGACCATGGCGATCAGCACGGTCTGGAAGCCGATGAACGGGTTGAACACGGAGTTCGGCTCGATGTAGGTCCAGCGCACCGCCATCGCCGCGCCGAGGGCACCCGCGAAGAAAGCCGAGAGCGCGAAGCCGACGATCTTCGCGCGCCTCGTGTTGACGCCGAGCGTCTCGGCGCGCGCTTCGTCGGAGCCGATGCCCGCGAGGGCGAGCCCGAACCGGTTGGCGCGGACCACGAATGCCGCGATCACCGCGAGAGCCGCGACTGCGAGGACGGTCCAGAACACGATCGTGGTCTCGGGCGCGTCGACCAGCACGCGGCCGACGGTGTGCGCGTAGGTCTTCTCGGCATAGGTGATGGCGTGGCGCACCAGCTCGCCGAGGCCGAACGTCAGCACGGCGAAGTAGGCGCCGCGCAGGTGCAGGATGCCCGCGCCGACGAGCGCGGCGAACGCCGCGGCGAGGAGCCCGCCCGCGGGCACGAGGAGCGCGTAGGGCACCGTCCCGAGCCCCCAGGCGGTGACGTACGCGCCGATGCCGAAGAACGCGGTGGCGAGCGAAAGATAATTCGTGACGCCCGAGAACATCGCCCAGCTCACCGTGAGGCCGGCGTACATGATGCAGGTGAGCGCGAGCGACAGCGCGAAATCCGAGAGGATCCAGGGAAACGTCGCGATCGCGACGCTCGCGATCACCGTGACGGCGACCACCCGGCGCAGCGTCATCGCGCGAACAGCCCGCGGGGCCGGGCGAGGAGCACCGCCATGAACACGCCGTAGGAGAGCAGCATCTTGAGCGACGGGTTCGTGAAGTGCATGCCGAACGCCTCGACCAGCCCGAGGAGCAGGCCGCCGACGAGACACCCGATGGCGCTTCCGAGGCCGCCGAGCGTGATGACGATCAGCGCGGTCACGGTGTAGGGCTCGCCCATCGAGGGCGACACTTCGTACACCATCGAGAGCAGCGCGCCGGCCACGCCGGCGAGCGCGAGCCCCGCCCCGAACACGACCGGGTGCAGCCTGTCGGTGTCCACGCCGACG
>JALOSW010000088.1 GCA_025458245.1 Burkholderiales bacterium | reverse complement strand
CAGGCGGAGCAGCGACTGCCACTCCAGCGGGCGGCCGTCGGTGATCGGCAGCACCGGCTCGCTGTAGCGCGCGTGGTTGCGATACGAGAACTGCGGGAAGGCGAAATCGTAGTGCGCCTCTTCGAGCGGCGAAACGCCGGGCAGGATCACGTCCGCGTGGCGCGTGGTCTCGTTGAGGTAGATGTCGAGGCTCACCATGAATTCGAGGCGCTCGAGCGCGGCGGCGATGCGCGGGCCGTTCGGCGCCGACAGCACGGGGTTCGCGGCGAGCGTCACGAGCGCGCGCACCTGCCCTTCGCCGGGCGTCTCGATCTCTTCGGCGAGGCAGGTGATCGGCAGTTCGCCGAACACCTCGGGCGCGCCCGACACGCGGCTCTTGCGCCGCCCGGTCACGATGCCCTTGCCGATGCCGGGTTTGCCGCTCGTGTTGGCGGCGAACGCGGCGGCCTTCGGGAACATCGCGCCGCCCGGCGCGTCGAGGTGCCCGGTGAGAACATTCAGCACGTCGACGAGCCAGCTCGAGAGCGTGCCGTACTCCTGCGTGCACGTACCGATGCGCCCGTACACGGCGGCGCGCTCGGCGGTCGCCAGCTTGCGTGCGAGCTCGCGGATGATCGCGGCGTCGATGCCGCAACGCGCGGCCACGCGCTCCGGCGCGAACGGCGCGACCGCCTTCTCGATGGCGTCGATCCCGGCAGCGTGCTCGGCGAGCCGGCCCGGGCGCACGAGCTTCTCGTCGAACAGCGCGTGCACCATCCCGGCAAGCAGGAACACGTCGGCGCCCGGACGGATGAAGTGATGCGCGTTCGCGATGGCGGCGGTTTCGGTGCGGCGCGGATCGACGACGACGATCTGGCCGCCGCGCGCGCGCAGGGCCTTCGCCTTGCCGCGAAAGTCCGGCACCGTCCACAGGCTGCCGTTCGACACCATCGGATTGGCGCCGAGGACGAGGAGGAAATCGCAACGCTCGATGTCGGGCACCGGGATCGTCAGCCAGCCGCCGAACATCAGGCCCGCGGAGAGTTGCTTCGGCATCTGGTCGAGCGTCGAGGCGGAGAAGAAATTGCGCGTGCCGAGCGCCTTTCCGAGCCGCGGGCCGTAGAGCAGCAAGCCGATCTTGTGCGCGACCGGGTTGCCGACAACCATCGCGACCGCATCGCGTCCGCGCTCGGCGAGGATCGGCGTCAGGCGCCGCTCGATTTCCGCGAACGCCTCGTCCCAGGTCGCCTCGACGAACCGGCCGTCGCGCTTCACGAGCGGGCGTTGCAGGCGGTCGGGATCCTCGTGAAGGTCCTTGAGCGCGGCGCCCTTGGGGCAGACGTAGCCGCGGCTGAAGACGTCCGCATCGTGGCCGCGGATACCGAGCACGCGCCCGTCCGCGATGCGCACCTCGAGACCGCAGCAGGCCTCGCAGAATGGACAGATGCGATAGGCGAGGGTCTCGCCGGGTCGATGACTCATGGCACGCCTCCGGGTGGCGCCCCCGCATTCTTCTTGGTCGCATCACAGGCGCGCGGCGGGGGGGCGTCACCGCGGCACCGCTACTGTAGCGCCGAACCGCACCTTGCGTCAGGGGCGAATAGCCAACCCTTTGTTCCTCAATGCGATTCACGCCGTATTGCGGCGGCGAGCCCAAGTCGGGGCGCGGCGCGTGCCGAGCAGGTTTCTTGATCATCGGGCTATTGCCGTGCAGCGCAGAGGACTACGGTGAAGTTGATGATGCAAAGGCCGGTGGGTCGCACTTTCCCGCTCGGCAGGCGGGCGGCGAAGCGGCGGAGCACCCGACGACCCCGGCTCGACCCAATAAGGGGGACGTGATGGAAAAGATCTGGCTGAAGGAATACCCGCAGGGGATCCCGGCGGACGTCGACGTCCGCGAGTTCGACTCCCTCAAGGAGGTTCTGGAGAAGTCGTGCGCGCGGTTCGGCGCGTTGCCCGCCTACACGAACATGGGCGTGTCGATCGACTACCGGCAGCTCGACCAATCGACGCGCGACTTCGGCGCATATCTGCAGAAGTCGCTCGGGCTGAAGAAGGGCGATCGGGTGGCGATCATGCTGCCGAACTTGCTGCAGTACCCGATCGCGCTGTTCGGCGCGCTGCGGGCGGGGCTCACCGTGGTCAACACGAACCCGCTCTACACGGCGCGCGAGCTGGAGCACCAGCTCAAGGACTCCGGCGCAACCGCGATCGTGGTGCTGGAGAACTTCGCGGCGACGCTGCAGGAGGTGCTGCCGCGCACGCCGGTGAAGACGGTGATCACCACCCAGATCGGCGACATGTTCCCCGGTGCCAAGGGCTTCATCACCAACCTCGTCGTCAAGCACGTGAAGAAGATGGTTCCCGCGTGGAGCATCCCCGGGCACGTGCCGCTCAAGAGCGCGATGCGCGCAGGCCGCGCGCAGAAGCTCGACGAGGTGGCGGTGACGCACGACGACATCGCCTTCCTGCAATACACCGGCGGCACCACGGGGGTCGCGAAGGGCGCGGTGCTCACGCACGGCAACATGGTGGCGAACGTGGTCCAGGTGGCCGCGTGGATCGCGCGCGACCTCCGGGACGGCAAGGAGATCGCGGTGATTCCGCTGCCGCTCTATCACGTGTTCGCGCTCACCACGAACCTCGTCTACATGAAAATCGGCGCGCGGATCGTCCTCGTCACCAACCCGCGGGACTTCCCCGCCTTCGTCGCCGAGCTGAAGAAGACGCCGTTCACGACCATCATCGGCGTCAACACGCTGTACAACGCGCTGCTCAACACGCCGGGCTTCGCGGAGATCGATTTCCGCACGCTCAAGGTCGTTTCGGCCGGCGGCATGGCGGTCCAGCGCGCGGTGGCCGAGCGTTGGAAGCAGGTGACCGGCACACCGATCATCGAAGGCTACGGGCTCACCGAAACGGCGCCGGTCGTCATCTCGAACGCGCTCAACATCAAGGACTGGACCGGCACCATCGGCCTGCCGATCCCCTCGACGGATGCGACCGTGCTCGACGACCCCGGCAACGAGCTGCCGCAGGGCGAAGTCGGCGAAATCGCCGTGCGCGGCCCGCAGGTGATGAAAGGCTACTGGCAGCGTCCGGACGAGACCGCAAAAGTGTTCACCAGGGACGGCTGGTTCCGCACCGGCGACATGGGCTTCGTGGACGAGAAGGGCTACTTCAAGATCACCGACCGCAAGAAGGACATGATCCTGGTGTCGGGCTTCAACGTTTACCCGAACGAGGTCGAGGACGTGGTGATGATGCATCCCGGCGTACTCGAAGCGGCGGCGATCGGCGTGCCCGACGAGAAATCGGGCGAGCTGGTCAAGATCGTGGTGGTGAAGAAAGACCCGACGCTCACCGAGCAGGCGCTGCTCGCGCACTGCAGGCAGCACCTCACCGGCTACAAAATGCCCAAGGCGGTGGAGTTCCGCACCGAGCCGCTGCCGAAGACGAACGTCGGCAAGATCCTGCGGCGGCTCCTTCGCGAACCCGCGAAGCAATGACACGGGAGCGCGTTTGCTGCAAAGCACAATGAAAGAGGTGCTCGAGCGAACCGGAGCGTCATATCGAAGTTCACGAACGCGAGTCTCGCGCAGGCCGCGAGAAGGTCGGGGATTGACGCGGGTCAATGTCCGAGGGAGTCTCTGACCTTCTACTCGCAGAAACGGGATCTCGCGGCTCGTTGCCTTCGGGAGCGGCAGCGCGGGAAGAACGTCCGATGCACACGGGAATGCGTCGAGCAACAGGGGACCGATGACTACCAGACATTCGCACGTGGGCGAGCCGCGCCTCGTCCACCAGATCGCCGAGCCGCGCGCGTTCCTGGAAATGGCCGCGCTTCCGTGGCACCTGCCGATGCTCCTGCGCGCGCCGCGCGGAGACGGGCATCCGGTGCTTCTGCTGCCGGGCTTCATGGCGGACGAGGCCACGATGTTCGCGCTCAAGCTGTTTCTGCGGAACCGCGGTTACGACGTGCAGACCTGGGGCTTCGGCCGCAACGTGGGCTTCCGCACCAAGCACGCCAACGCGCTCGAGCAGAAGATCCGCTACATGCACCACAAGAGCGGCCGCAAGGTGAGTCTCGTGGGCTGGAGCCTCGGCGGGCTTTTCTCGCTCTACGGCGCGAACCAGGCACCCGAGTGCGTGCGCTCGGTGATCACGCTCGGCAGCCCCGTCACCGTGGATCCCGAAGGCAGCCAGTCGCCGCGCCTGGTGAAGACGCTCTACCGGCTGATCGCGCACCCGATGGGCCCGGCGGTGCATGCCATGCAGGTGCGCGCGAAGAAGTTGCGCGGCCGGAAGACGCTGCCGATGCCGCTTTCGTGCCTCTATTCGCTGGGCGACGGCGTGGTGCCTCCCCAGGAGGCCACCGTCGACGGCGACCCGGCGCTGCACGAGAACATCCGCGTTCCCGGCAGTCACCTCGGGCTCGGCTTCAACCCGCTGGTGCTTTGGATCGTCGCCGACCGGCTCGCGCAGCCCGAGGAGCGCTGGCGGCCGTTCGTGCCGTCGGGCGTGCCCGGGCGCCTTTACCGGCTGATGACGTACCGGTTCGCGCCGGCCTAGCCCGCTTCTTCGCCGGCGCACGCGCGGGGCGGGCCGACCGCGACGCCTCGAGGTATTCCTGGAAGCTGTCGCGTACGCACTGCGCGAACGCTTCCGGATCAGGCATCTGCTCCCGGCAGGACGTGGGCGACACCATGATCTTTCCGTCGTAGCTCGTCACCGCGAACACGAGTCCCATGCCGTCGTTGATCGGCATGATCGCGGAGAAGTAGGTCATGCGGGCGCCGTTGAGGTAGAGCGCCTGCGAGGGCCCCGGCACGTTGGTGACCACGCAGTTCGCGAGCGGGGCGCGGCGGCCCACGCCGAGCAGCGCGCGGCCGAGCATCTTGCCCGTGATCGCAAGCGTGGCCGCGGGCGCATGCGTCCCGATGTCGGTCAGCTCCCGAGCGTCGATGGCCCTGGACATCGCCTCGGAGGCGGCGGTCTGGTCGCGAATGAACCTGAGGCGCTCGACCGGATCGGCGATGTCCGTGCCGAGCGTCAGGCGCACCCACGAGACTTCCGGCTTCGCCTTCTCGCCCCGTCTCGGGTCGCGAACGTAGATCGGCGCGAGAGTGATGAGCGAAGACTCGGGCAGCTCTTCCTCGGACTCCAGAAACCGGCGCAGTCCGCCCGCGCACACCGCGAGCACGGCGTCGTTGATCGTGGCGCCCTTCACGAGCCTGCGGATCTCGCGGAACTCGTCGAGCAGGAAGCGCCGCGTCTCGAACACGCGGTAAGGCGAGACGATGGAGTTGAAGCGCGTCACCGGCACCTGGACCGGGTGGGACAGCACGTCGTCCGGCACGCCCGAGGGCGTGAAGCGGCTCATGGCGCGCTTGACGGGTCGGGCAAGCCGCAGAGGCGAGGTCGCGGTGTGGGCAAGCCCGCGGCACACCATCTCCAGCGTGCTCGGCGGCGCCTCGGGGAACCACGGCTCGGCCGGCTCGGGCGCCGGGGGGTGCGGCGTCGGGTCGTGAAGGAGCATCGTGATCTCGGTGCCCCGCTCCACGTCGATCGCCGCGTTGTGCAGCTTGGTGAGCAGCGCGAAGCTGTCGCGCGGCAGGTCGAGCAGGGTGTCGAGCCCCTCGATCAGGTAGATCTCCCAGAGGGGCCGGTTGAGATCCAGCGCGCGCGCGTGGATGCGCGAGGCCTGGATGCAGAACTGGCGCCAGTCGCCCGGCTTCGGCAGCGCGATGTGCCGGACGTGGTACTCGAGGTCGAAGTTCTCGTCCTCGATCCAGTACGGATCGTCCAGATCGAGCGGCACGCGCACGAGCTTCTGCCGAAAGATCGGGGAGCGGTGCAGGCGGCTCTCGATGAGCGCGAGCAGGCTCTTGAACCGGATCTTGCCGCCCGGCGCCGTCGAAGGATCGTAGATCTGGATGAAGCTGACGTTGGAGTTGGCGTGCGCTGAGTCGGTGTCGAGGAACAGCGCGTCTTGCTCGTTGAGTTGGCGCATAGAGTGAAGATGATGCCACAGGACAACCGCCCGCAGACCGTCGGCGAAAGGCCGCGCGTGCACGCTTGCAGGTCCATGCGCACGTCGCGACGGGGCGCGCCGCACTGCAGCAACGGATATGATCGCGGCGTGAACCCAACTCATGCGAAGCGCGAGCGATTCGTCAGCGAGGCGATCGAGCCGGTCGTCGAGACCGCCGACACCGCGCGCATGGCCTCGGGCGAACCGGGGCTTCCGAGCGAGTTCGCCTGGCGCGGCCGCTCGGTCGTGGTCGCCTCGTTGATCCGCAGCTGGCGCGAGACCGGCCCCTGCCGTCACGGCAGCGGCGAGCGGTACGTGCGAAAGCACTGGTACGAGATCGCCACGCCGGCGGGCGAGGTCATGAAGATCTACTTCGAGCGGCAGCCGCGGCGGGGCCGGGTCGCCTCGCACTGGCGACTCTTCTCGGTGCAATCACCGGATCCGGGAGCCGCGTGATGCCGATCAGGGCGACGCTGCGGCTCTACCTCCAGGACGACGACTGCTTCGAGGCCGATGCGACGGTCGTCGCCGTCCGCGACGGCGCGATCGCATTCGATCGGAGCTGCTTCTATCCGGGCGGCGGCGGGCAGCCGCCCGATGCCGGCGAGGCGCGGCTGGAGGACGGCGTGACGATCGCCATCGCGTCCGCAAGCGCGGACGGGGACGGCGTGATCTGGCACGCATGCGAGCCGGCCGCGCAGCACGACATGGTCGGCCAGCGGGCGAGCCTTTGCATCGACGCGGCGCGGCGACGCGCGCTCTCGCGCTACCACACCGTGCTCCATGTCCTGAACACCATCGCGCTGCGGGATCACGGCGGTTTGATCACCGGGGCGCAGATCGGCGTCGATTACTCGCGGATCGACTTCAAGATCGAGGATTTCTCCGCGGCGCTCGCCTCGACGCTCGAGGCGAAGGCGAACGCCGTGCTGGCAGCGAATCACGCGATCTCCGCACGCTACGTTCCCGAGGAGGAGTTCCGCGAGCGGGGCGATCTCCTCCGCACCCTGGAGGTGGCGCCGCCCGTGGTCGACGGGCGCGTGCGCGTGGTGGCGATCGAAGGCTTCGACGCGCAGGCGTGCGGCGGGACGCACGCGCACTCCACCGCCGAGCTGGGCGCGCTCTCGATCTATCGCACCGAGAACAAGGGCCGCATCAACAAGCGGCTCTACGTCCGCCTCGACCCGCCCGAAGGCGCGATGCGATGAGCGAATCGCGCGGGACCCGGGACGCGGGGCCGCTCGCGATCCGGGAAGAAGAGGTCGAGCTCCTGCCGATCCGCGCGCAGGGCGCGGGCGGTCAGAACGTCAACAAGGTCTCGAACGCGGTTCATCTGCGCTTCGACGTGCGAGCGTCCTCGCTTCCCGACCCGGTGAAGGAACGCCTCCTCGCCCTCCGCGACCAGCGCATCACCGACGAGGGCGTCGTCGTCATCAAGGCGCAGCAGCACCGGAGCCTGGAAAAGAACCGCGCCGACGCGCTCGCCCGGCTCGCCGAGCTGGTCGCGCGCGCCGCTCATGTGCCGCGCACGCGGCGAGCGACGAAGCCGACGCGCGCGTCGCAGCGCCGACGCGTGGAGGGGAAGGTAAAGCGCGGCGAGGTGAAGGCGCTGCGCCGGCGCGTGGTCGAGTGAGGATAGGGGCGCCAGCGCCGTGGCCTCGGTCGCGCTCGAGATCGTGCAGGACTTTCCTGCAGGCGCCGACCGCCTTTGGACGGTGTTCGGGAGCCGCGACTACGTCGAGCGCAAATACCGCAGCCTCGGCTCGACCGAGATCGACATCCGGCGCTTCGCGGCAACGGACCGCGAGATCCGGGTGGACCTCGTGCGCGTGGCACCGGTGTCGGCAAAGCGCATTCCCGCATGGGCGCGCGGTCTCGTCGGCGGCCGGCAGTCGATGCGGCATGCGGGCGTGTGGAAGCGCGTGGGGCCGCGGCACATCGAGGCGCGCCTCGAGATTCGCCCGCTCGGCCAGCCGGTGACCGCCGCCGGCGTCGGCGGCGTCGATGAAATCGCCCCCGATCGCTCGCGTCTCACGCTGCGGTTCGACGTGACGTCGCGGGTTCCGGGTCTGGGCACGAAGATCGCAGCCCTGTACGCTACCCAGATCGAGGAAGCGCTCGCCGCGGATCACGCGTTCACGCTGCGCTACCTGCACGAAGCGGATTGAGCGCCCTGCTCGCGTCGGGCCGGTCTGTCGCCACGACGCGTCGCCGCACCGGCTGTGGAACCGCTCGACGAGGAGATTCCGAATGTTGCGAAGGTTGGTGTGGCTCGTCGCGATCGTCGTGCTGGTCGGCGTCGGATACTTGGTGCTGGCGCCCATTCCCATCGAACCGGTCGTGTGGCAGGCGCCCGAAGCGCCCGGCTATGCGGGGCCGCACGCGCCGAACACGCGGCTCGCGACGTTGCGCCACTTGTCGATCGGGAAGGACGAAGGTCCCGAGCACGCGCTCATCGGCCCGGACGGGAAGCTCTACGCCGCGGTTGCCTCCGGCGCGATCCTGCGCATGAATCCCGACGGGTCCGGCCTCGAGACCTGGGTGACTACGGGCGGCAGAGTGCTGGGCTTCGACTTCGACTCGCGCGGCCGGCTGATCGCGGCCGACGCGATCGGCGGCCTCCTCGCGATCGCGCCCGATGGCCGGGTCGAGGTGCTAGCCGACAAGGTGGACGGCGATCCGATCCGTTACGCCGATGCGGTCGTGGTCGCGAAGAGCGGCAAGATCTACTTCACCGATGCGTCGCGGCGCTTCGGTCCCAAGGATTGGGGCGGCACGTTCAATGCGAGCATTCTCGACATCTTCGAGCACGCCGCCACCGGTCGCGTGCTGGAGTTCGATCCCGCGGCGGGCGCGACTCGCACCGTCATGACCGACCTCAGCTTCGCGAACGGACTCGCGCTCTCCGCAGACGAGAAGAGCCTCTTCGTCGTCGAGACCGGCGAGTATCGGGTCTGGAAAATCGATCCGGCGGCGTCGGCCATCAACGCCAAGGCGTCGGTCGCGGGTTCGCCGCAGGCGCGGATCCTCCTCGCCAACCTGCCGGGCTATCCGGATAACCTCATGCGCGGCATGGACGGGCGCATCTGGCTCGGCTTCACGAAGCCGCGCGGCGCGGCCGTCGACCGGCTCGCGGACAAGCCGTTCCTGCGCAAAGTGGTCATGCGGCTGCCCAAGTCGCTTTGGCCGGTGCCGCCGGCATACGGGCACGTGTTCGCGTTCGACGAAGACGGCCGCGTGGTGGCCGACCTGCAGGACCCCGCGGGCAAGTACCCCGAGACTACCGGCGTCACCGAAACCGCCGACCGGCTCTACATCCAGAGCCTGCATGCGCCGACGCTCGCGTGGATGCCGAAATCGGAAGCGGGGTTGAGCGGCACGAAATGAAGACGACGATGCGACTCCTCGCGGGGAGCGTCGCGGCGCTCGTGCTGGTCGTGTCGGCGTTCGTGGCGATCAACTGGGCTCCGGATCGCCCCGTCTCCGCACTCAAGCAGCGCTGGGCCCCGCCGCCGTCGACATTCGTCGAGGTCGCCGGGATGCAGGTGCACTTGCGCGACGAAGGACCGCGCGACGACGCGACGCCGGTCGTGCTCCTGCACGGCACCTCGGCCAGCCTTCACACCTGGCAGGGCTGGGCCGACGCACTCAAGGACGAGCGCCGCGTCATCCGGTTCGATCTCCCCGGCTTCGGCCTCACCGGCCCGACGCCCGACGGCGTGTACACGATGGACGCCTACGTCCGATTCGTGCTCGCGATGCTCGATCGCCTGGGCGTGCAGCGCGCCGTGCTCGCCGGGAATTCCTTCGGCGGCAGCGTCGCCTGGGCCACCGCGCTCGCTGCGCCCGACCGGGTCGCGAAGCTGGTGCTCGTCGACTCGGCGGGCTATCCGATGAACCC
>JALOSW010000235.1 GCA_025458245.1 Burkholderiales bacterium | reverse complement strand
CCCGCGAGCGCCTGCACGTCGGCGGCGCACTCGCAGCCGAACACCACGACCTTCGCCGCGCCCGTGAGCCGCGCCAGCCCGTCCTCCAGGCGCGCGCGCAGCTCGCCGACCGGAAGTTGCGGCAGGTCGATGCCGGTGACGAGCGCATCGGTGCGCCGGAACGGCGTCGACGAGGGGCAGGCGCCGGCGCAGATGCCGCAGCTCGCACACAAGTCGTCGAGCACCAGCGCCTGCCGGGCGTGCGGCTTGCCGTCCGTGCGTGGCTTCATCACGACCGCACCGTAAGGGCAGTCCGCGAAGCAGCGACCGCAGCCGTTGCAGTTGGCGAGATCGACCTTGACCACCGGCGGCCGCTTCGCGAGCGTGATCCAGGGGAGCATCGCGAGCGCGAGCGTCGCAGCCGCGCTCGCGAGCCAGAGCCCGCCGGCCGACCACTCGTAGATGAGCGGGTAGCCCGCGAGGTAGAACCAGTCGAGCGGAATCGAAGTCGGGACGCTCGCGAGGTCCGCCGGCGCAAGCGAAACGGCCGGGTGCACGAGCGACAGGATCAGGAGCATGGCGAGCGTGCCCCAACCGAGCGACGCGTCGGGGCGCGTCTGCGGCCGGGTGATGCGCTGGATGTGCACCCACATGCCGAGCAGCAGGAGCAGCGGCAGGCCGATGTGAAGGAAGACGAGCAGCGAGAAGAAGCGGTCCGACATCGCCTCGTCGGCGAGGAAGTTGCGAACGAGCGCCGGACCGAAGCCGGGCAACCAGCCGAACCATTCGGTCGTGGCCACGGCCACGAAGAGCGCCAGTTCGTCCCACACGAGCCAGTAGCCGGTCACCCCCGACGCGACGGCGAGCCAGAGGAGCGGCACGCCGGACAACCACGAGAACCAGCGGAACCCGCGGAACCGCCCGTATGCGAGTTCGCGCAGGAGATGCAGCACCATGGTGACGACGAACGCGTCCGAGGCGTAGCGGTGCAGGCTGCGCATGATGCCGCCCGCCCACCATTGCTCGACCGTCAAAGCCTCGACCGACGGGTAGGCCCCGGCGAGCGACGTGTCGAAGAAGATGTACACGTAGCCGCCGCTGACCGCCACGATCCAGAAGAGGTGGAACGAGAGCGCGCCGAGCTGCCGCAGCGGATTGGCGGCGGCGCCGAAGGGCTTGTCGAGCGCACGCTCGGCGCCGCGGAAGGCGCGCGCCGCGAGGCCGCGCGCGGGCCGGCCGGCAAGCGCGTCGTTGGCGGACAGGATGGGGCGGATCTCCATGACGTAGCGCGAGGCGCTCGCGAGGCGCGCCGCGTCAGGCAATCATCCGGGCCGCGGCGCCGCGCTCCTTGACATCCATCAAGCAGGACGGCGCCGCGTGCGGCTCCGGCCGTGCGGAGGCGGGGCGTCAGGCGGCGTGGCGGCGCCCGCGCCGGAACTCGCGCACCACGAACCACGCGACCGCGCCCAGGAACGTCACGCCCGCGAAGATCTCGACGAAGAGCGAGTAGTTGACGCGATAGCCGCCGCCCACCGGATCGTAGACCGTGCAGTAGAGCTTCACCTTCGTCCACACGTTCTCGAGCGTGAGCTGCTGCGAAGCCTCACCGGAGAGGAGTTCCTTGAGCGGCCCGACCAGCATGGGCAGCTCGAAGCTCTCGCCGTACACCTGCCGGTAGATCACGCCGTTTGCGTCGACGATGCTCGCCTGGGTGAGGTGGTCGAAGCCCTTGGGCGTGGCGTTGAAACTGAAGCCGAACTCGCGCGTCAGCGCCTCGACCGCCCGAGGCTCAGGAGCGAGAAACGCCCAGCGCGGATCCGAGATGCGGTTCTGGCGGGCGAAGCTCGCCATCGCCTCGGGGCCGTCGAAGGGCTGGTTGAAGCCGATGGAAACGACGTTGAAGCTGTCGGGGCCCAGCGCGTCGCGCGCCTGCTGCACCGCCTTGGCGAGGAACTGCGTGGTGACCGGGCAGGCCTGGAAGCACCCGGTGTAGATGAATGACACGACCAGCGGCTTGCCGCGATAGTCCGCGAGCCGAACCTCGCGCATCTGCGTGTCGCGGAACCGGTATTCGCCCACCTCGCGGCCGATCGCCGCCTGGCTGTTGCGCAGCGCTTTCTCGTAGTCGGGCTGCTGGGCCCGCGCTGCCGGGATCGCGAGTACCGCGAGCGCGAACGCCGTCAGGAACAGGCTGCGCGGGGAGCGCATCGCTCGACGCCTCCCCTGCCCTTGCCGGTCAGCCGAGCGCCGCGCGCACGGCCGCGTCGAGCAGCGCGCCGAGGAGCACCAGCGAGAGCTGGATCAGCGATGCGTGGAAGCACTGCATCGCGGTCTTGCGATTGGGATTTGCCGCGACCCGCAGCGCGTACTTGACGAAATACCAGCCGCCGACCGCCGCGAAGGCGAGGTAGATCCAGCCGGGCCGCAGCAGCGCCATCGCCAGGGAGAGCGCGACCAGCACGACCGCATGCGCGAGGATCGCTTTCCCGGCGACGCGATCGCCCTTCACCACCGGCAGCATCGGCACCTTGGCGGCCTCGTAATCGTCGCGAAAGGCGATCGCGAGGCTCCAGAAGTGCGGCGGCGTCCAGAGGAAGAGGATCAGTGCGAGGAGCAGCGCCTCGGGCGAGAGCCCCGGGGTCACCGCCGCGGCGCCCGCCAGCACCGCGAAGCTGCCGGCGAGTCCGCCGATCACGATGTTCCACCAGGTGCGGCGTTTGAGCCACACGGTGTAGACGATCGCGTAGAAGAATCCGCCGAGGAACGTGTAGAGGGCGGCGTAGGGGTTCACCGCGAGCCACGCCGCGAGCACCGCGAGCAGGGTCATCGCTGCGATCACGAGGGGCCAGCCGCGGTGGTGCGCGAGGCGCCCGGTCACGAACGGCCGCGTGCGCGTGCGCTGCATGCGCTGGTCGAGATCGGCCTCGTAGTACTGGTTGAACGCGCCCGCGCTCGCCGACGACACGAGCACCGCGAGGAACAGCACCGCGATCTGCCAGCCCGCCAGGGCGGCGCCGGGCTGGATCGCCATCCCGGCGAGCGCCGTGATGGCGATCACGATGCCGATGCGCAGCTTGAACAGGTTGAAGACGAGCCGCACCGGGCCCGTCTTCTCGCCGGCAGCAGGAACGCGACGCGCTCCCGCTGCGGCTTCGCCGCGACCGGATGCGGGCTTCGAACCGACCGCTTGCATGGTCCGCAGGCCTAGCTGAGCCCCCACACCGTCGACAGGTACTTCCAGTTGACGAAGTAGTAGAGGACGAACGCGGTGAGGAACACCAGTGCGAACACGAACGTGCCCGGTGCGACAAAGCCGGAATGGCCGTGTCCAGTGAGGGCCGTGTCGACCGGCATGCGCAGGACGGTCGTCTCGCGCCCGTAGGCACCGGCGTCGAGGCGCTTGCCGAAGAGCAGCGACCCGACGGTGATCAGGACATAGGCCGCGCCACCGATGATCGCGACGATCCCCGAAACACCCACGATCGCGAGCATCAGGTACGCCGTGCCCGGGAACTCGTAGGGCAGCGAGGCGCCC
>JALOSW010000008.1 GCA_025458245.1 Burkholderiales bacterium | reverse complement strand
TGGCTGGGGAGGAAGGATTCGAACCCTCGTATGGCGGAATCAAAATCCGCTGCCTTAACCAACTTGGCGACTCCCCAACTGACCTGCATCGCCCGGAAGATCGGAAATCGGGTGGTGGTCGAGCCCTCTCGCCACCACGCCGCACATGTCTGCCGGCATCCGGGAGAGCACCGCGCGCGCCTCGCGCTCGGTGCGAAATTCCGCGAAAACGCAGGCGCCGGAGCCGGTCATGCGCGCATCGCCGAGGCCGGAAAGCCAGTCGATCGCGCGCGCCACGGCCGGATACCGCCGCCGCACCACGGGCTCCAGATCGTTCCGACCGGCGCTCGTGGAAAAGCCTTGGATTTTGATGGGTTTCGTGTCTCGTGTCAATTCAGGAGCAGCGAAGATCTCCCGCGTCGGCACGGCGATTCCGGGCACCAGGACCACGTACCAGGCGGGCGGCAGATCGATCGGGTGCAGCCGTTCGCCGACCCCTTCGACGAACGCGTTTCGGCCAAGCAGAAAGAACGGCACGTCCGCGCCGAGCGCGAGCCCGATGCGCATGAGTTCGGCCACGGGCAACCCCAGCCCCCAGAGCCGGTTCAGGGCCGCGAGCGTCGTGGCGGCATCCGAGCTGCCCCCGCCCAGACCCCCTCCCATCGGGATGCGCTTCTCCACGGAAATGGTGACCCCGGCGGCACAGCCTGTTGCGGCCTTCAGCGACCGCGCGGCGCGTACGACGAGGTCTTCGTCTTCGGGCACGCCCTCCGCGCCCGTCGCGCGGCGCACTTCGCCATCCGTGCGTGGCGCGAACCGCAACGTGTCGGCGAGATCGATCAACCGGAACACGCTCTGGAGCAGGTGGTAGCCGTCGGCGCGGCGGCCGACGACATGCAAGAAGAGATTGAGCTTCGCGGGCGCCGGCCACGCCAGCGCCCACGGGTCTAGCGGGCGACGTTCCATGACTCGATGCTGAAACGCAGATCGAGGTCGCCGCGCGAGACCTTCAGGCGCGTCGGCAGCATCCCGGCGTCGTCGAACGCGAGGTACTCGACCCGCCACCCGTCCTGCTCGAGGCGGATCGGCTCGCCGTTCGCGCCCCGCTCCACCACGGCCGGCCGTCCCGCGACGGGCCTGCCGCGCAGCCAGTCCGGCAGACCCGAGACGGGCAGCGGCCATCCGAGCGCCTGGGCAGCGAGCGCGTCGGCGTCGGTGGACGTGAACCGCCGGTCGTCCGCCGTCTCCAGCGTGTACACGCCCTCGCGGCGGGTGATGCGCGCGATCCCCTGGCCGAGCGGGTTCGACACCACGAGATCGTCCTCCGCGGCGCTGTGGCGCCACTGGATGCGTCCGCTGCCGCCTTCCGCCCCGTGGCGCGCAGCGAACCTGCCCGTGACCTCGAAGGCGTCACCCGCGAGCGGCGCCGCGGGCGGGGGAAGCGTCGCGCAGCCCGCGAGCACGACGAATGCGGCGGCCGCGAGCGCGCGCATGACCGCCCGGCTATTGCTTGAACCGGCCGATGGTGTTGACGAGGACGTCGTTGCCCGGCGCGCGCGAGACCGCCTCGTTCCAGACGGCCATCGCCTCCTTGCGGCGCCCGAGCGACCAGAGCACTTCGCCGAGGTGCGCTGCAATCTCCGGATCCTTGCGCCCGAGGTCGTACGCGCGCTGGAGGTACTTGAGCGCCCCCTGGGAATCGCCCATCCGGAACAGCACCCAACCCATGCTGTCGATGATCATGGGATTGTCGGGCTCCAGCGCGAGTGCCTTCTCGATCAGTTCCTTGGCTTCGCCGAGCCGCTGGTTGCGATCGGCGAGCGTGTAGCCGAGGGCGTTGTACGCATGCGCGTGGTCGGGCTTGACGCGCATCACCTTGCGCAGGCTCGACTCCATGATGTCCACGCGGTCGAGCTTCTCGGCGAGCATCGCGTAGTCGTAGAGCAGATCGGGGTTCTCGGGCAGCCTGTCGAGCCCGCGCTCGACCACCAGGAACGCCTCCTTCGGCTGGTTCGCATCGCGCAGGATCTGCGCCTCGGCGAGGATCAGCTGCACGCGCTGTTCGTTGCGCGTCGCGTCCGCCTTCTGCAGCAGCTGGCGCGCGCCCGCGAGGTCGCCCTGTTTCGCGAGCACCTGCGCCTGGAGGATCTGCGCGCGGAACGCCGGCTCGCCGCCGACCTGCCGGTACCAGCCGAGCGCCTCGTCGTAGCGCTTCTGCGCCTCGGCGACCTGCCCGAGGTAGAGCAGCACGGTGTTGCGGTCGCGGACCGGCAAATCGAGCAGCCGCTTCAGATTCGCTTCGGCCAGAGGCCAGTCCTCGAGCTGCATGGAAAGGACGGCGACCGAGAACACGACGTCCACGTTGTCGGGGAAGTCCGCGAGCAGCTTCTGGAACTCGGCACGCGCCTCGGGGTACTTGCGCTCGAGGAAGAGGTAGCGCGCGTACTGCAACCGTGCGTCGCGCGCGTTCGGATACGCCTTCAGGAATCCGGCGAGAAAATCCGCCGCCGCCCCGTTCGACTTGCGCTGCAGCACCAGCGCCTCGAGCAGCGCAGCCTGCTCCCAACCCGGGCGGAGCTTCGCGGCCCGCTGTACCTCGGCGAGCGCGAGCGCGTCTTCGTTCGCCGCCAGGGCGGCGCGCGCCACCTCGAACCGGGCGCGCGGCTCGTTCGGATAGGGCTCGGCGAGCTTCTGCAGCACCCGCAGCGTCGCCGCACGGTCGGGCTGCTGACCCAAGACCTGGCCGATCTGCGTGAACGCCTGCTCGACGTTCGCGCCGGGCGTCGCGAGGACGCGCTGCAGATACGGCACGGCCTCGTCGGCGCGTCCCGAGAGGATCACGGCGATGGCGAGCTGACTCTGCGCCGTGACCGAAGTCGGGTCGGTCTCGGCCCAGATCTTCGCGGCCTCGGCCCCGAGCTGCACGTCGTTCGCGAACCGCGAGAGCTCGACGGCGCGGCGCGCGACGCGCGGGTCGCGTGTCTTGCGCGCGAGGTCCACGTATTGCCGCGCAGCCGTCGCGCGATCGCCCCGCTGCAGCGAAAGCTCCGCGACGAGAAACTCGTAGAGCAGCGCCGCGGTGAGTTCCTGGTCGGGCAGTGCGCCGCTCGGGGCGGACTCGACCATCACGTCCACGTCGTCGTCATCGTCGGCATCCGCCGCCGCAGCCACGGTCGCCGGGGCAGGCTTTGCAGGCTGCTGCGCGCAGCCGCTCGCGGCGAACAGCGCGAGCGCGGCGACCAGCGCGACGCGACCGCCCAGGGCAACAAAGTGCGCGGGTCCGCGTTGCCGGCCCGGCTCGACAGGTTCGTTCATTCGTTCCTACGCTCTTGCGCGAAAAGGTTACGGCGCGATGCCCGCACCGGCGCATCGGCCGGGGCGGCAAAACCCCGACGCAGACAGGGCTTGCGACGACACTGCGAGGCAGTTTATCAGGCCCGCCCCGCGCCATGCTGCGTGGCGCCACCGGCAGTCGATGCTACGTCCGCGCGTGCATCGCGGGCTGGTCAAACTCGACATTGCGCGCACCGGCGTGTCGCGGCGGCGGGTATATTTCGCGCCCGGCCGCCCGATGGCCGCGCAGAGAACCGGAGCGCCTGCGATGCCCGAGTTGCCCGAAGTCGAAACCACCCGCCGCGGTCTCGCGCCCCACGTCGAGGGCGAGCGCATCACGGGCGCGGCGGTTCGCCACCACGGCCTTCGCTGGCCGGTTCCGCGCGGCCTCGGCGCGAAAGTCGCGGGACACCGGATCGCGGCGTTGCGCCGGCGGGCGAAATACCTGCTGTTCGATCTCGGCGACGCCACGCTCATCGTGCACCTCGGGATGTCGGGGAGCCTCCGGGTGACGCGCGCCGACGAGCCCCCGGGCCCCTACGACCACTTCGACCTCCAACTCGGCGAGAAGATCATTCGGCTGCGCGATCCGCGCCGCTTCGGCGCCGTGCTCTGGCAGCGGGGGGCGCCCGATGCGCATCCGCTCATCGCCGGCCTCGGGGTCGAGCCGCTCGGCCCGGCGTTCACCGCCGGCTTCCTGTTCGCGGCGAGCCGCGGGCGGAAGGTCGCGGTGAAACAACTGCTCATGAACGCGGCGATCATCGTCGGCGTCGGCAACATCTACGCCTCGGAAAGCCTGTTCAGAGCGCGGGTGAACCCGCGGCTTCGTGCCGGACGCCTGTCGCGTGCCGCCTGCGTCAGGCTGCACGCCGCAGTACGAGAGACGCTCGAGCGCGCGATCGAGGCCGGCGGATCCACGCTGCGCGACTTCGTCGGCTCGGACGGGGCGCCGGGCTACTTCCAGCAGGAATACTTCGTCTACGGCCGCGATGGCGAGCCCTGCCGCGTGTGCGGAACGCCGATCCGCCGGATCGTCCAGGGGGCACGCTCGACGTACCTCTGCCCGCGCTGCCAGAGATAAGTATTCGGATACGCCAGGCCCGGAGAGGCCTGTGTTAGAGTCTCCCGGCAGTCTTTCGGGAGGGAGACGCATGAGCGGCGACGGGCTCGTCCGGCACTTCCAGGCCTACACCGCCTGGCGCGGCGACGTGGCCGCTCGCATCCAGTCCTTCCGCCGCTGGCTCGCCACCAACGAGCTCGCCGACACGCAAGCCGATCTGCGCCTGCAGGCGCTCCTCGAGCGTCTCGAGGAAGACCGCCTCACCGTCGCGTTCGTCGCGGAGTTTTCCCGCGGCAAGAGCGAACTCATCAACGCGATCTTCTTCTCGGACTACGGACGCCGCCTGCTTCCCTCGACGACCGGCCGCACGACGATGTGCCCCACCGAGATCCTCTGGGATCCGGCCAGGCCGCCGTCGGTCCAGCTGCTGCCGATCGAGACCCGCGCACGTCACGCGAGCACGAGCGAGTTCAAACGCTATCCCGACGAGTGGAAGGTGCTGCCGGTGGACGTGACCTCGGGCGATTCGCTCGCGGCAGCGTTCCAGGAGGTGCGCGCGACCCGGCGCGTGCCGCTCGAGGAAGCGAAGCACTACGGGCTGTTCCTGGACGAGACGCCCGAGGAGGCCGCGGTGGAAGTCGTCGACGGCACGGTCGAGATTCCGCTCTGGCGCCACGCGATCATCAATTTTCCGCATCCGCTCCTCCAGCAGGGCCTGGTGATTCTCGACACGCCGGGCCTGAACGCGATCGGCACGGAGCCCGAGCTGACGCTCAGCCTGCTCCCCAATGCGCATGCGGTGCTGTTCGTGCTCGCGCTCGACACGGGCGTCTCGCGCAGCGACATCGCGATCTGGCGCGATCACGTCTGCCGCCCCTCGGCGAGGACGGCGAGCCGGATGGTCGTCCTCAACAAGATCGATTCGCTCTGGGACGGGCTGCGCGAGGACGCCGACATCGCGGCCGAGATCGAGCACCAGGCGTCGTACTGCGCCTCGGTGCTGACGCTCGCACGCGAGCGGATCTTTCCGGTCTCGGCGCAGAAAGCGCTCGTGGCACGCATCACCCGAGACGAGCCCCTGCTCGAGCGCAGCGGCATCGTCGCGCTCGAGCGCGCGCTCTCGACGGAACTCATTCCCGCGAAGCGCGACATCGTGCGGGATACGACCCGCGGCGAGCTTGCCGACGTTCTCAACAACGTCCGCGCGATCCTCGAGGCGCGCCTTGCGTCGGTGCAGGAGCAACTGGTCGAGCTCCGCGCCCTGCGGGGCAAGAACCTCGACGTCGTCGACGCGCTCATGCGCAAGGTGCGCATCGAGAAAGAGGACTTCGAGCGCAGCCTCGCCCGCTTCCAGGCCCTGCGCGGCGTGTTTGCGCGGCAGACGAACCGGCTCTTCACCCACCTCGGCATGGATGCGCTCAACGAGGAATCGCGGCAGACGATCTACGAGATCCGCAGGAGCCAGTTCACCGCGGGCGTCCGCGCCGGCATGGCGCGCTATTTCAAGAGCGTGCGCAATCAGCTCGACGCATCGGCAGCGGTCGTGAGCGACATCCATACCATGATGGAAGCGATGTATCGGCGGTTCGCCGAGGAGCACGGGCTGCGCCTCGGCACGCCGACCCGGTTCTCGCTGCTGCGCTACCAGAAGGAGCTCGACCGGCTCGAGGAGCACTACCGGACGCAGTTCGACACGCCGCTCAACCTACTCACCCACGAGAAGATGACGCTGACCCAGAAGTTTTTCGAGACGTTGGCGAGCCAGGTGCGCAAGCTCTATCGCTACGCGAACCGCGAGACGGAGCGCTGGCTGCGGTCGGTGATGGCGCCGATGGAGTCCCAGGTGCGCGAGCACCAGCTGATGCTGCGGCGCAGACTCGAGTCGGTGAAGCGCATCCACCAGGCCACCGAAACGCTCGAAGACCGGGTTGCGGAGCTCTCCGCCGTGGAGCGCACCCTCTGGGCGCAGCTCGCGGACCTGGAGCGTTACGCCCGCGACGCGAACCGCGCCATCGATCGCGACCAGCCGCCGGTGGCTGCCGCCGCCTGAGCCCGATCAGGCGGCCGTGGCCTTCTTCGCGGCGGTGAGCCGCTCGTACTTCGCCTGCAGCACCTCGCGCGACTCGACCCGCTGCGGATCGAGCGGAATGCAGTCGACGGGGCACACCTCGCGGCACTGCGGCGTGTCGAAATGGCCAACGCACTCGGTGCAGAGGTTCGGGTCGATCACGTAGATCTCGTCGCCCTGCGAGATCGCCCCGTTCGGGCACTCCGGCTCGCAGACGTCGCAGTTGATGCAGGCATCTGTGATCATGAGCGCCATGGAGGAACCTCCAGGTCGCTCATGAGCAAGTCCGGAGGATCTACAAGGGGGTATGCCCCCTTGTTCGTTGCCGCATCGGCGATCGTCGAGGACATGGCCGCCCTGCTCGCTTCGATCGGGTTCAGTTGACCTTGGCGGCGAGCCGCCGTTGCACCGCCGGCGGCACGAACGCGCTGGCGTCGCCGCCGAGCACGGCGATCTCGCGCACGATGGTGGCGGAGATGAACATGTACTTCTCGTCCGGGGTGAGGAACACCGTTTCGACTTCCGGAATCAGGCTTCGGTTCATCCCGGCCATCTGAAACTCGTACTCGAAATCCGAGACCGCCCGCAGCCCGCGCAGAATCACCTGCCCGCCCTGTGCGCGCACGAAGTCGCGCAGGAGGCCCGAGAAGCCGAGGACGGTCACGTTCGGATAGGCGGCGAGCGCCTCGCGCGCCATTTCAACGCGCTCCTCGCCGGCGAAGAACGGCTTCTTGGCGCGGCTGTCGGCCACCCCGACCACGACTTGGCCGAAGAGCTTCGCCGCACGCCGGACGAGATCTTCGTGGCCGCGGGTAAGCGGGTCGAACGTCCCCGGATAAATGGCCTTGGTCATGAGTCCACGAACTCCAAGAGATGGAAGTGCACCGCCCCGGCCCGACCCGCCTTCACCGCGCGCCAGCTCGCGTCGTCGCCGAAGGGCCGGTCGCTTTCGAAATAGACGCGCGCCCCGGGGGCGAGAAGCGGCGGCAGCAGCGCGAGCGCCCTCTCCGCGAGTCCCGAGCCGTAGGGCGGGTCGACGAACACGACGTCGAACCGCCCGCCCGAGCGGGCGGCGAATTCTAGCGCATCGTCACAGACCACTCGCACGGCGCGCTCGCCGAGGGCTTCGGCCGATTTTTCGAGTGCGGCACATGCCTTGCGCGAGCGCTCGACGAGCGTCACCTCGCGGGCGCCCCGCGACGCGGCCTCGAGACCGAGCGCGCCGGATCCCGCGAAGAGGTCGAGGCAAGCGCAGCCCGTCAGGTCCTGCCCGAGCCAGTTGAACAGCGTCTCGCGAACCCGGTCGGGCGTCGGACGGAGGCCCTCCGCAGCGGCAAAGTGCAGGATGCGCCCACGGTGGCGTCCGCCGATGATGCGCACCTTGTTCGGCGCGCGCGCCGGTGCCGCGCCCGGGCCGCGGCGGGAAGCGCGCTTCTCGGAATGCTGCGGCAGGCCGCGGCTCGGCGGGAGGCGAGAGGTCATCTGCTAGAATCTGCGCCATCTTATCGGGTTCGAGTTGGCGACACCGGGCCCGGTGTCGCGGACCCGCCCTCCTCCCGCCCGATGTTCGGCTTCCTAAAGAAATCCAAGGACAGTCCCGAGAGCGCCTCGTGGCTCTCGCGGCTCAAGGACGGCCTCAAGAAGACGCGCTCCTCGCTCGGCGGCCTGTTCGGCGGCACGAAGATCGACGAGGCGCTCTACGAGGATCTCGAAGCCGCGCTCCTGCAGGCCGATGCGGGCGTCGAGGCAACCAACGCCCTGCTCGCGGCGCTGCGCATGCGCGTAAAGCGCGAGAAAATCGAAACGCCCGCCGAACTTCGCCACGCGCTTGCGGCCGAGATCTCCGGACAGCTCGCGCCCCTCGAGCGCGACATCGACCCGCGCGCGGCGAAACCCTTCGTGATCATGATCGCGGGGGTGAATGGCGCCGGCAAGACGACCTCCATCGGCAAGATCGCGAAATTCCTCCGTAGCGAAGGCCTCTCGGTGCTCCTCGCCGCGGGCGACACGTTCCGCGCGGCGGCGCGCGAGCAGCTCGTCGCATGGGGCGAGCGCAATGGCGTGCCGGTGATCGCGCAGGAGGGCGGCGACGCGGCGGCGGTGATCTTCGACGCAATCCAGGCGGCGCGCGCGCGGGGAATCGACGTTGTCCTTGCCGATACCGCGGGCCGGCTGCCGACCCAGCTTCACCTGATGGAAGAACTGAAGAAGGTGAAGCGCGTGATCGCCAAGGCGCAGGAGGGCGCGCCGCACGAGGTGTGGGTCGTGCTCGACGCGAACACCGGCCAGAACGCGGTGAACCAGGTGAAAGCGTTCGACGACGCGCTCGGGCTCAGCGGGCTCATCCTCACCAAGCTCGACGGCACGGCGAAAGGCGGCGTGGTCGCGGCGATCGCGAAGAACCGCCCGGTTCCGCTCGTATTCATCGGCGTCGGCGAGGGCATCGACGATCTGCGCCCGTTCTCCGCGGCGGATTTCGCGCGGGCGCTGCTCGACTAGCGTTCGGCCGGGAGCGGCGTGTCCGCGATCAGCTTCAAGGAAGTCGGCAAGCGCTATCCCGGCGGGCACGAGGCGCTCCGCGGCGTCACGCTCGACGTCGAGCCGGGCGACATGGTGTTCCTCACGGGTCACTCGGGCGCGGGCAAGTCCACGCTCCTCAAGCTGATCCCCGCCGTAGAGCGCCCCACTCAGGGCGCGGTGCTCGTGAACGGACAGAACGTGGGCCGGATGCGCGCCCCGGCGATCCCGTACCTGCGCCGCAACCTCGGCCTCGTTTTTCAGGACCAGAAGCTCCTGCACGACCGCAACGCGTTCGAAAACGTGGTACTGCCGCTCGCGGCGGCAGGCGTCGCGCCGCGCGACGCGGCAAAGCGCGTGCGCGCGGCCCTCGACAAGGTCGGCCTGCTCGACCGGGAGCGCAGCAACCCGGCGACGCTCTCCGGGGGCGAGCAGCAGCGCCTCTGCATCGCGCGGGCGATCGTCAACCGCCCGAGCATCCTGCTCGCCGACGAGCCGACTGCGAACATCGACGCCGACCTGGCCGCGGAGATCATGGCGATGTTCCGCGACTTCAACGGTGTCGGCGTGACGGTGATCATCGCGACGCACGATCTCGGACTCGCCGCGCGCTTCGCTTCGCGCACCATCCGGCTCGACCACGGGCGGGTGGCTCGATGAGAGGCTGGCTGAGGCACCATCGCCAAAGCCTCGCTGCCGCCTTGCGGCGGGTGGCGCGCGACCCGCTCGGCAGCCTTTTGAACGCCCTCGTCATCGGCGTGGCACTCGCGCTGCCGCTCGGCGCATTCGTTGCGCTCGCGACCGTCGAACGGCTCGTCCCCACTTCGGCCACAGAGCCAGAGATGTCGGTGTTCCTCGACCTCGGCGCGACCCGCGCGGACGCCGACCGGCTGCGTGCGGAGCTCGCCAGGCTCCCGGGCGTGCGGCAGGTGCGCTTCGTACCGAAGGATCAGGCGCTCGCCGAAATGGGCAGGACGGAGGGCCTCGCAGAGATCGTCGCTGCGCTCGGGCGCAACCCCTTGCCGGACGCGTTCGTCTTGCGGCTCGCGCCAGGCGCCGCCGCCGAGGACGCGGCGTCGCGCGCTGGCGGCCTCGCCAAGGTCGCGAAGGTCCAGGTCGACACCGCCTGGGTGCAGCGCCTGCAGTCGATCCTCGCGCTCGGGCGCGCGGCGACGCTCGTCCTCGCGGCCCTGCTCGGCGTGGGGCTCGTCGCCGCCACGTTCAACACCGTCAGGCTGCAGCTCGCCACGCGTCGCGACGAAGTCGAGGTGAGCCGGCTCGTCGGCGCCACCGACGCATGGATTCGGCGGCCGTTCCTGTACCTGGGGGCGGTCCAGGGGGTGCTCGGCGCGCTGTTGGCGGGCGCCATCGTCGCCGCGGCCTCCTGGTACCTGACGCCGTTCCTGGCTGGTCTGGCGCGTCTCTACGGCGGGGAGCCGACCCCGATTCTCCCGCCGCCGATGCTCATCGGCGCTGCCACCGGCCTTGCAGCGATTCTAGGCCTGATGGGGGCGTGGATATCAGTGAGTGTCCACTTACGTGATCGGCGCTGAGGGCGGAGCAAGACCGTTTCAAGGGAACTCCTGGTCGATTTAGCACTCCAACTTCGCGAGTGCTAATATGCGCACTGAAGCGAACGGAGAACGAATGACCAATTCGACGGTGCTTTCCTTCCCCATCCCGTCTGCGGTCGGCAGCCTGGAGAGCTATGTCCAGGCCGTCAACCGCTTCCCAATGCTCTCGGCGGAGGAAGAGGTGACGCTCGCGCGTCGCTATCGCGACGCGAACGACCTCGACGCCGCCCGCGACCTGGTGCTCTCGCACCTGCGTCTGGTCGTGGCGGTGGCGCGCGGCTATCTCGGCTACGGTCTGCCGCACTCCGACCTCATTCAGGAAGGGAACGTCGGCCTGATGAAGGCCGTGAAGCGCTTCGACCCGGAGCGCGGAGTGCGCCTCGTGTCGTTCGCCATCCACTGGATCAAGGCAGAGATTCACGAGTTCATACTGCGCAACTGGCGGATGGTTCGTGTCGCCACGACCAAGGCGCAGCGCAAGCTCTTCTTCAATCTCCGCAGCATGAAGCCCGGGCTCGCGACCCTCACGCCCGACGAGGTGAAGCGCATCGCTTCGGAGCTCAGGGTGAAGCCGGAGGAAGTGTCGGAGATGGAGACCCGTCTCTCGGGGCAGGATGTCGCCCTCGAACCGGCGAACGACGACGACGAGGCCACGTATGCGCCGATCGCCTACCTCGCCGATCCCGGCAGCGAACCCTCGAGCGTGGTCGAGGAGGCGCAGAACGAGCGCGTCCGCGCGGAGGGGCTGCGCGCCGCCCTCGCGAGCCTCGACCCGCGGAGCCGCCGCATCATCGAGGCGCGCTGGCTGCGGGAGAAGGATGAAGCGACGCTGCAGGAGCTCGCCGACGAGTTCGACGTCTCGGCCGAGCGCATCCGCCAGATCGAGGCGAAAGCCATGCAGAAGATGCGCGGCCTGATGTCCGCCTGAGCGGCGCGACCCACACCGAAAACGCCCGGCTCGCCGGGCGTTTCGCCTTCAGCCCCTCTCACCCTTCGCGCTCGATCGGACTGTTGCGCAGCGCGACGCTCTCGTCCTTCGCCGCTGTCGCGTAGGGGCACGGAGGAGCGCTCGCGAGGTCCGTCTCGCAGCGGACGAACCGCGAACCGAAAGTGACGTGCGCGGAACGCGCGCCGCGCTACTGGCCGGCGAGCAGCAGCTTCAGGTCGGCAGCGATGTCGTCCGGGCTCGCGCCGTGGCGGACGTAGAGCCGCAGCCGTCCCTGGGGATCATAGACGTAGCTCCCCGCCGAGTGGTCCATCGTGTAGCTGCCGGGCGTCGTGCCCGGCACCTTCTGATAGAACACCTTGAACTCCTTCGCGACGCGCGCAGTCGTGTCCGCGTCGCCGAACAATCCGACGAAACTCGGATGGAACGACGGCACGTACTGCGCGAGCAGTTCCTTCGTGTCTCGCTCCGGGTCGACGGTCACGAACAGCACCTGGACGCGCTTGGCGTCCTCGCCGAGCATGTCCATGACCGCGCGCATCCCGGCGAGCGTCGTCGGGCACACGTCCGGACAGTGCGTGAAGCCGAAGAACACGACCACGGCCTTGCCGTTGAAATCGGCGAGGGTGCGCGCTCGACCAGTGTGATCGGTGAGCTGGAATGCCTTGGCGTATTCGGCGCCGGTGATGTCCGTCGCCTTGAACGACGGCGCCGACGGGCTGCAGGCGGCCGCAAAGGCAACGAGGAAGATCGCGGCGAGACGGGCGAGTGGTCGCATGCTGGTCTTTGCCCCGAACACGGGCCGCACCGGGGCGCGAACGTTCGGGCTACCGGGGAATGTAGTGATCGACGAGCAGCGCCGCGAACAGCAGCGCGAGGTAGACGATCGAGTACTTGAACGCGGCCCGCGCCACGGCGTCCTCGTAGCGGCGGAAGATCATCCACGCGTATCCGAGGAACACCCCGCCGAGCAGCACGGCCGCAGCGAGGTACAGCCAGCCGCTCATGCCGAAGGCGAACGGCATCAGGCTCGCGGCGACCAGGATCACCGTGTAGAGCAGCACGTGCAGCTGGGTGAACTTGCGTCCGTGCGTGACCGGCAGCATCGGCAGGCCGGCGCGTGCGTATTCCTGGGTCCGGTAGAGCGCGAGCGACCAGAAATGCGGCGGCGTCCACGCGAAGATGATCAGGAACAGGATCAGCGCCTGCGGCGCGACCTCGCCCGTGACCGCCGCCCATCCCAGCACCGGCGGCATCGCCCCCGAAGCGCCGCCGATCACGATGTTCTGCGGCGTGGCCGGCTTGAGAATCACGGTGTAGATCACTGCGTAGCCGACGAATGTCCCGAACGTCAGCCAAGCCGTCAGCGGGTTCACGAATTGATGCAGGAGCCACATGCCCGCGCCGCCGATGATCGCCGCAAAGAAGAGCGTCTGCATCGACGTGAGCTCGCCGCGCGGGAGCGGCCGGGCGCGCGTGCGCGCCATCACGGCGTCGATCTTCTGCTCCACGAGGCAGTTGACCGCCGCGGCCGCGCCGGCAACGAGCGCGATCCCGACCGTCGCGGCGAGCAGCACGCCGAGCGGCACCCACTCGCCGGCGGGCGTGCCGAGGAACATGCCGATCACCGCGCAGAAGACGATGAGCGACACCACGCGAGGCTTGGTGAGCTCGTAGAACTGACGCAGGCGGTGCAGAGGGCCCTGGAGGGCGACGTGGCTCGACATGTCGCTAGCCCGTGGATCGGGGCGCGAATTTTATCACGCCAGAGAGGGCCGGCCGCGACCCGCGGGCCATCATCGGTGGGGCGGAGCCGGCGAGCCGAACGAACATGCTCACCCGACCTGCGAGACCTTGAGGAGCCGCTGCAGGTCCTTGAGCATCCGCTTCGGATCCGCGTCCTTCGGAAAGCGCAGCATGACGTTCCCCATCGGGTCGACGAGGTACACGTGGTCGCGCACGTCGCCCTCCGCGGGGAACGCGGCGGCAGCGGCCCGGCCTTCGGTGCGCACCGGGAGCACGCCCTCGAGGAGGCGCGGTTCCGGCACCGAAACGGGCGCATTGTCGAGAACGAGCCAGACCCGCTCGACGCGCTCGAAGTTCTTGCCCTGCGCGAGCCGCACCTGGCGCATCGCGTAGAGTTTTTTCAGGCACGGCTCGGCGCACGCTCCGGCGTCGGCCTGCACGAGCACCCACTTGCCGCGGAGGTCCGCCGCCTGCAGCGCCGTGCCGTCCGGGCGGGTGCCGAGCGTGCCGGGCAGCGCGCGAAGCGGCAGCACCTCGCCGTAGTTCATCCGGCTGTCGGGCACCCACAGATAGTACGTGACGTACGCCGCGACGAAGGGCGCCAGGCACACGAGGAAGATGCCGAGTGCCTTCAGGCGGCCGCGCCGCTGCTGCTCACGATCGATCGCGTTTGAGGTTGAGGACGACATAGAGGATCACCGTCACCGCCGCGAGGGCGTACCACTGCAATGCATAGGCCTTGTGCTTCTCGATGCCGAAGTCGGGGCGCGGCCAGTCGCGCACGAGCCCGTCGCCCGCATCGTTCGTCTGCTGCACCACTGCGGGCAGGAGGTCCAGCCCAGACCACCGCGCGTAGCGGGCGACGTTCAGATTCGGCCAGACCTTCTCCCCCGGCGGGACCTCGCCGAGCTCGAACACTTTCTCGGGCGGCACCACCGCCACGCCCTCCACGACCAAGGCGCCCGTGGGCGTCGGCACGCCCGGCAGCGTTGCGCGCGTCGCGCCCGCCGGCGCCCAGCCCCGATTCACGAGCACCCAGCGAGTCGTTCCCTCGATCCGCAGCGGCGTCACGACGTGATAGCCGGGCCGTCCGCCGTGCACGCGGTTGTCGATCAACACGGTGCGCGCCGTATCCCACTCGCCCCGCGCCGTCACACGCTGCAGCGCGAGTTCGTCGACCGTGCGCCCGGCATCGCGGCCAAGATCGACGGGGGCGGCTGCTCTGCCGCGATCCCAAGCGTCCTGCAGGGCCTGCTTGTGCGCCGCACGCCCGGTCTGCCAGTTTCCGAGCGACACCGTGAGCGCGACGAACGCCGCGGCCGCGACCGTCGTCAACGCGCCGGGAGCGAAACGGTACGGCCCGATCCTCACTCCGCCGGCGCTCCGCGTTGGCACCGCCCGAAGCGTTCCGATACACTCGACGCCCCGTCCACGGGATTGCCCCCTACGCCCTCCATGCGGATCGTCATCGTCGTCTTCGTCGCGTTGATCCTGCTGTCGCTCGGGTCCGCGCTCGTATACCTCATCCGCGACAAGGGCGGATCGAACCGCGCGGTGAAAGCGCTGACGATACGCGTCGGCCTCTCGATCGCACTGTTCCTGTTTCTGATGGCCGGCTACTACTTCGGGTTCCTTCAGGTCCGGCAGTAGCGCAGCTCTCGCGGCACGCGCTATCCCGGGATCCTGCGCGATCCGCGACGGGCCCGCCGCGGAAAAAAAAGCGCCGCAGGTCGTGCGGCGCTCCCTTGAATACCCCTTGCGGGGCCCCTCCTCCTCGTTGTTCCTGCGGACCCGAGCGGCTTCTCGCGCGCCTCGGGCCCGCCCGCCGTTCTGCCTACAGCCAGTACACCAGCACGAACAGCAGCAGCCAGACCACGTCGACGAAGTGCCAGTACCAGGACACCGCCTCGAACGCGAAGTGGTGGTCCGGCGTGAAATGGCCCTTGATCGAGCGGATCAGGATCACGGTCAGCATGATCGCCCCGAGCGTGACGTGCAGACCGTGGAAGCCCGTGAGCATGAAGAACGTCGAGCCGTAGATGCCGGTCGAGAGCTTCAGGTTGAGGTCGGAATAGGCGTGCCCGTACTCGTATGCCTGGAAGTAAAGGAAGATCGCGCCGAGCAGCACGGTGAGCGCGAGCCCGATGATCAACTGGCCGCGCTTGTTCTCTTTGAGGCCCCAGTGCGCCCACGTGACCGTCGCGCCCGAGGTGAGCAGCAGCAGCGTGTTGAACGCCGGAATGCCCCAGGCGGGAATGGTCTCGAATGTCCCCTTGAAGTCGGGGCCGGCGGTCGGCCACGCCGCCTTGAAATCCGGCCAGAGCAGGCGGTTATCGATGCCGCCGAGGTCCGGCACCGAGATCACTCGGGCGTAGAAGAGCGCGCCGAAGAAGGCGGCGAAGAACATCACCTCGGAGAAGATGAACCACCCCATCGCCCAGCGGAACGAGAGGTCGACCCGCTTCGAATAGAGCCCGCTCTCGGACTCGCCGATGACCTGGCCGAACCAGCCGAAGAGCATGTAGAGCAGCACGCCCAAGCCGGCGAGCACGATCCACGGCCCGGCCGCGAAATCGTTGAACCACAAACCGGCGCCGAACCCGAGCAGGAACAGCGCGAGCGACCCGAAGATCGGCCACCGCGTGGGCTCCGGGAGGTAGTACCAGGGCTGCTCCCCTGCTTTCAGTGCGTGCGCCATTCTGCTTTTCTCCCTTTACTCAACCTGCGGCCGAGCCGACGATCAGCCTCGCCAGCACGACCAGAACCGTCACGAACACCGCTGCGCCGATCACCCCCGCGACGATCACGTGCACGGGCTTGACGCGGACCGTCTCTCCCTCGTGGTGGGCACGCCGCCGCACCCCGAAGAACGACCAGAACACCGTGCGCGCGACCGCACCGATCGACGCGCTCTCCTTGCTTTCGCCTCCGGACATCAGCCGGGTTTGCCCTGCCGCCCCGCCACCTCGAAGAACGTGTACGAGAGCGAGATCGTGCCGACGCTCGCCGGCAGCGCCGGATCGATGAGGAACACCACCGGCATGCGGCGCACTTCGCCCGGTGCGAGCGTCTGCTGCTGGAAGCAGAAGCACTCCATCTTGAGGAAGTACCGGCCCGCCTCGTCCGGCGCATAGCTCGGAATGGCCTGCCCGGTGACGGGCCGGTCGAGGTTGTTGCGCACCTCGTACTCGACCGTGGCGAGCTCGCCCGGGTGCACGCGCAGGCTCCCGGCGACCGGCTTGAAGGTCCACGGCAGGCCGCGGGTGTTCGAGTCGAGTTCGACGGTGACGAGCCGGCTCGCGTCGACCTGGGTGTTCGCGGGCAGGGCGTCCGCCTTGAGCAGGTTGCGGATGCCGGTGACCTCGCAGATCTTCTCGTACATCGGCACGAGCGCGTAGCCGAAGCCGAACATGACGGCCGTCACGACCAGGAGCTTCTTCAGCATCTGGCGGTTCGCGGCCGAGACGTCGCGGGCGGTGGCGGCGGTCACTGGTTCAGCGCCCAGTACTTGAGCATGATTCCGAAGAAGAACGCGGCCACGATCGACGCGAGCACGATCGCCGTGCGGAGATTCCGCCTGCGCTGCTCTTCGGTGACGCCGGGCCGCGCCGCGCTCACTTCACCACCGGGGGCGTCTCGAAGCTGTGGTAGGGCGCCGGGGTCGGCAGGTGCGTCCACTCGAGCGTGTCGGCGCCTTCCCACGGGTGCTGCGGAGCCTTCTCGCCGCTGCGAATCCCCTTGATCATCACGTACAGGAACAGGAGCTGCGATAACCCGAAGCCGAATGCACCGATCGACGAGAGCATGTTGAATTCGGTGAATTGCAGCGCGTAGTCGGGGATCCGGCGCGGCATCCCGGCGAGGCCGAGGAAGTGCTGCACGAAGAAGGTGACGTTGAAAAAGATGAGCGAGAGCCAGAAGTGCAGCTTGCCCAGCTTCTCGTCGTACATCCGGCCGGTCCACTTCGGGAACCAGAAGTACACGCCCGCGAAGGCCGCGAACAGCGCGCCGGCGACCATCACGTAGTGGAAATGCGCGACCACGTAATAGGTGTCGTGAAGCTGCACGTCCACCGCGGTGAGCGAGAGCACGAGGCCGGAGAAACCGCCCATCGTGAACAGGAACAGGAACCCGAGCGCGAACAGCATCGGCGTCTCGAAGCTGAGCGAGCCCTTCCACATGGTCGCGAGCCAGTTGAACACCTTCACGCCCGTCGGCACCGCGATCAGCATGGTGGCGTACATGAAGTAGAGCTGGCCGACGGTGGGCATGCCGACCGTGTACATGTGGTGCGCCCACACGATGAACGACAGGATCGCGATCGAGGCGGTTGCGTACACCATCGAGGTGTAGCCGAACAGCGGCTTGCGCGAGAACGCGGGGATCACCTGCGAGATCACGCCGAACGCGGGGATCGCGATGATGTACACCTCGGGGTGGCCGAAGAACCAGAAGATGTGCTGATACAGCACCGGGTCGCCGCCGCCCGCCGCGCTGAAGAATGTCGTGCCGAAGTGGCGGTCGGTCAGCGTCATCGTGACCGCGCCCGCGAGCACGGGCATGACCGCGATCAGCAGGTACGCGGTGATGAGCCACGTCCAGCAAAAGAGCGGCATCTTCATCAGCGTCATCCCCGGCGCGCGCATGTTGAGGATGGTGGTGATGATGTTGATCGAGCCCATGATCGAGCTCATGCCCAGAATGTGCACCGCGAAGATCGTGAGGTCCATCCCCGGGCCTTGCTGCACCGTGAGCGGCGCGTACATGGTCCAGCCCACGCCGGCGGGGCCGCCGGGCATGAAGAACGACAGGATCAGCAGCGTGGCCGCCGGGGGCAGGAGCCAGAAGCTCCAGTTGTTCATGCGCGGAAACGCCATGTCCGGCGCGCCGATCATCATCGGGAGCTGCCAGTTCGCGAAGCCGACGAAGGCCGGCATGATCGCCCCGAACACCATGATGAGACCGTGGTAGGTCGTCATGGCGTTGAAGAACTCGGGATTCACCACCTGCAGGCCGGGCTGGAACAGCTCGGCGCGGATGGTGAGCGCCATCACCCCGCCGACCAGGAACATGATGAAGCTGAACCACAGGTACATCGAGCCGATGTCCTTGTGGTTGGTCGTCGTCACCCACCGCATCAGCCCGGTGGGGTGATGATCGTGGCCGTGGCCGTGCTGGTCGAGGACTGCGCTCATGAGTCTCTCCTGCGATGCGTGTTGGGTGGCTAGCGCGCGGCCTTGACCTGCGCGGGGAGGACGGCCTCGGCGTGCGAGTTGCCCCAGCTGTTGCGGATGTAGTCGACGACCGCCGCGATCTCCGTGTCGGAGAGCTGCTTGAAGGAGGCCATCGCGGTGCCCTTGCGGCCCTCGAGCAGCGTCTTCACGACTGCATCAGCGGGGCCGCCGACGAACGCCGAGCCGGCGAGCGCCGGGAACGCACCCGGGACGCCCTTGCCGTTCGCCTGGTGGCAAGCGACGCAGTTCGCCGCGTACACCTTGTCGCCGCGGGCGACCAGTTCCGGAAGCGTCCACTGCTTGTTGGGGTCGTCGGCCGCTGCGGCCATCTTCTTCTTCTGATCCGCGACCCATGCCGCGTACTTTTCCTGCGAGACCACCTCGACCACGATCGGCATGAAGCCGTGGTCCTTGCCGCACAGCTCCGCGCACTGGCCGCGGAACGTGCCTTCCTTCTCGGCGCGGAACGCGGTCTCGCGCACGAACCCGGGAATCGCATCCTGCTTCACGGCGAGGGCGGGCACGTACCACGCATGGATCACGTCGTTCGCAGTGGTGAGGACGCGCACTTTCTTGCCGACCGGCACCACCAGCGGGTTGTCGACTTCGAGCAGGTAGTTCGGCCCTTTGGGCTCGGTGCCTTCGATCTGCGCGCGCGGGGTGGAGAGCGACGAGTAGAAACTGATGCCGGTGCCATCGCCCTGCAGGTAGTCGTAGCCCCACTTCCATTGGTAGCCGGTCGCCTTGACCGTGATGTCGGCCGCGGAGGTGTCGCGGATATTGAGCAGCGCGCGGGTCGCCGGCCAGGCCATCGCGATCAGGATCAGGAACGGCACGACCGTCCAGATCACCTCGACCGTGGTGTTCTCGTGGAACTGGTCGGCCTTGTGGCCGACCGATTTCCGGTGCGCGTAGATCGAGTAGAACATCACGCCGAACACGCCCACGAAGATGACGAGGATGATCGCCATCATCAGCAGGTGCAGGTCGTTCACCTCCGACGCGACGCGCGTGGCCGGCGGCTGGAAGTTCCACTCCAGCGCCGCGGAAACCGCGCCGGCGTACAGCGCCGCGAAACCCGCGCCGCTCAGGATGGAGACTCTTTTCATTCGCTCCCCGTCTTCTCTCTAGATTCCAAATTCGTTCCGCCCGCCCTGCAAGCGCGCCCGCAGCTCGCGCGCGAGCGCGCCGCGCGCCGGCACCGTGAGATGCCGTCCGATCTCGACCTCGTGGCCGTGCGAGCACACGAAGAGCCGGGGCTCGTTCGCCGCACGCCGCATCGCCACGCGTGCCCACGCGGGGTGAAACTCGTGCACCGCGGATCCGCCCGCGTCGCAAACCTCCACTCTGAGGCGGCCGTCGCGCATCGAAATGCGCTCGTAGTCGCCCGCGCGGCGGGCATAAACGACGATCGCCGCGGCAAGCGCGGCGATCTCGATGCCCGCGAACGGCAGGATCAGCCACGCGCCCGCGACGGCGAATCCGGCTCCGATCGCGAAGCACACCGCCGCGCACGCCGCGAACGCGACCAGCGCGGCGCGCGGCGAGATCGAGCAGTTCCTCTTCACCGTCACGCTGAACCCGTGGCCGTCGGCCGCGATCCGCGGAAGGACGTGAGGCGCTTCTTCGTGCATCGGAGGGACCGCTGTCTGTTGCCCGGCGGGGGCCGCCCAGAGAGCGCGGTAAAGTAGCACAGCGCCGCTCTGGCGAGCAAGGAGTTCGGGGTTTTTTGACCGGGGCTCTTGACAGTCACAGCGGGCGACTCTTCGAGCGCGCCAGCCGGCGGTTCATGCGCGAGGCTCCCGGTGTGGTCGCACGCGAGCGCTATTCGCGGCGCCTGATGCCCCGATCAAAACGGATGATCGCGCGCCCGTCCGCCACGTTTCGCGGCGCCGCCTTCCACGCGTGCCCGTACACCACTTCGATCGTGACCGGGAGGCGCCCGTCCACCCGCGCGGCCTCGTATGCGTCCACCAAACGCCGCCACATGCGCGGCGTCGTCAGGCCCCGCGGACGCGCGGCGAGCGCGCTCTGTTGACCGGATTGCCGCAGGTCGCGAACCACCGACGCGACGTCGTCGTACGTGAGCGTCAGCATCTCCATGTCCATCACCGGATCGGCGAATCCCGCGCCGACGAGAAGGTCGCCGATGTCGTGCATGTCCATGAAGGTCTGCACGCGCTCGCCCGGTGCGGCCGCGTCGAACGCGGCGCGCAGTTCCTTGAGCGTGTCGGGCCCGTAGGTGGTGAACATCGTCAGCCCGCCGACGTCGAGCACGCGCAGCCACTCGGCGAGCGTCGTGCCAGGATCCGCCGCGAACGAAAGCGCGAGGTTCGACCAGACGAGCCCGAAGGTGCCCGCCGGAAACGGCAATGCGGCGACGTCGGCACACACGAATCGGGTGGGCGCTCCGCCGAGGAGCCGCTTCGCCCGCTCCGCCAGCGTCGGCGTGCCGCGTCCGGCGCGCACGAGCTCCTCGGCGAAGTCGGCCGCGACGATCTCCGCCTTCGGGTAGCGCGCGCGCAAGAGCGGCAGACTCGCGCCGCGGCCCGCGCCGGCATCGAGCACACGCATGGGATCGAGGCGGATGTATTCGAGCCGCTCCGCCATGCGCCGCTCGATCTCGCGGTCGAGGAACGAGGCGTGTCCGACGGTGCCGGCCGCCCGGCCGAACGCACGCCGCGAGGCGGTCCGATCGAGCGCAGAAGGAGGGGACGGGGGCAAGCGCGGTTCGGCGGGAAACGAGGCGTGCGGATCGGAGCGAAAGCGCTTCGGATCGCTGCGTCGGGTCGTTGACCCGGGTGCACGACCCTCCTAATCTCCGCGGCGCGGGTCCATCTTCTTGGACGCGCCTCGCCCTGTCAAACGGAGGTCGTGCACTTGCCGAGTGCGAGCGGCGTCGGCCGGCGCCTGCTCAGCGCCGTGTTTCCCCAGGACTGCGTGCTCTGCGCGGCGCCGAGCGGCGCGGAGCCGCTGTGCCCGGGCTGCCGCGCCGACCTCCCATGGCTCGGCGAGAGCTGCCCGCGCTGCGCGATGCCGAGCCCCGGCGGGCAGGTCTGTGGCGCGTGCCTTCGCGACGCCCCAGCGTTCGATCGCACGATCGCGCTGTGGCGCTATGCGCCCAACGCGGACCGGCTCGTGCAGGCGTTCAAGTATCGCGGCCGGCTCGCGCTCGCGAGCTACTTCGCCCGTGAGCTCACGGGGCGCATCGAGGCGCTGCCGACGGCCGAGCTCGTCGTGGCGATGCCCCTCGCGCGCGGGCGGCTCGCCGAGCGCGGCTTCAACCAGGCCCACGAGATCGCCAAGCGGCTCGCACGGCTCATGCGGATCCCCATCGCCACGCGGCTCGTCCGCCGCACGCGCGAGACGGCCGATCAGACGGGGCTCGCCCCCGACGAGCGGGCGCGCAACGTGCGCGGCGCGTTCGTGTGCGAGGCGTCGCTCGCCGGACGGCGGATCGCGGTCGTCGACGATGTGATGACCACGGGCGCGAGTCTCGACGAGCTGGCGCGCACGCTGAAGCGGGCAGGCGCGGCGCAGGTCGAGAACTGGGTGGTCGCGCGCACCATACCCGATGCTTGAGGTCGTGCTGTACCAGCCGGAGATCCCGGCCAACGCGGGGAACGTCATCCGGCTCGCCGCGAACGCCGGCGTGCGGCTGCATCTCGTCAGGCCGCTCGGCTTCCGGCTGTCCGATCGCGCACTGAAGCGCGCCGGGCTCGACTACGCTGCGATCGCCGACGTTCGCGTGCATCCGCACTGGGACGGGTGCCGCGACGCGCTGGCTGGCCGCCGCATGTACGCATTCACCACGCGGGGCGCCGTCGACCATGCGTCTGCGGCGTTCGCCCCGGACGACGTGCTGGTCTTCGGGCCCGAAACCCGGGGCTTGCCCGACGCCGTGCTCGCGGGGTTTCCGACCGCGCTCCGGCTCCGCATCCCGATGCGCGCGGGAAACCGCAGCCTGAACCTCTCGAACGCGGTCGCCATCGCGGTCTACGAAGCGTGGCGGCAACTCGGATTCGCCGGAGCCCGCGCAGGCGACAGCCCGGCCGCCGACGCCGCGCCGCGGGCGTAACATGGCCACGCCGTGCGCGGGCACGGCGCAACCGAACTCCGAAGGAGGCAAGCATGGCCAAGAAGAGCGCGAGCGAGGGCGTCTACCGTGTCATCGATGCGATCGGCACCAGCAAGAGCTCATGGGAAGAAGCCGCACGCAATGCCGTGGAGACCGCCTCCCGGTCCCTGCGCGACCTGCGCATCGCCGAGGTGACGAAGATGGACATGAAGGTCGAAAACGGGAAGGTGGTCGCCTACCGGACGCGCGTGCAGCTCTCGTTCAAGTACGAGGACTGAGCGCGCGGCACCGACTGATCCACCGCGGAGACACGCAGGGCACGGCGGGCCACAGAGAAGTCATGCGGCGGAACGCGCAGCGCGCTCGCCGTGGCGGGGCCCCGATATCTCGGAGACAGCGCTCTCCCGGAACACCCGACCGCCTTCGTGGTCCTCTGTGTCTTTCGTGCCTTCGCGGTGAAAGGCTTCAGGCCTCGCCCTTCGGATCGCGCGCGAGCAGCTCCTGCACCGCCTCGCGGGGTGAGACGCCGCGAAAGAGGACGTCGCATACGGCTGCCGTGATCGGCATGTCCACGTCGTGCGCGGTCGCGCTTTGCTCGACGGCGCGTGCGGTGTTGACGCCTTCGGCGACGTGACCCAATTCCGCGAGGATCGCGTCGAGCTTCTTGCCCTGCCCGAGCGCCAGCCCGACCTTGCGGTTGCGCGAGAGATCGCCAGTCGCGGTGAGGATCAGGTCGCCGACCCCCGCGAGGCCCATGAACGTCTCGGGCCGGCCGCCGAGGCGGATCCCGAGCCGCGTGATCTCGGCGAGCCCGCGCGTCACGAGCGCGGCACGCGCGTTGAGCCCGAGGCCGAGGCCGTCCGAGATGCCGGTGGCGATCGCCATCACGTTCTTGACGGCGCCTCCCACCTCGACGCCGGGAAGATCGGTCGTGAAATAGACCCGGAAGGCGCGCTGGTGCAGTTCGAGCGCGGTCTCGCGCGCGAACGCCTCGTCGCGCGACGCGAACGTCACGGCGGTCGGCAGCCCCTTCGCGACCTCGAGCGCGAAGCTCGGCCCGGAGAGCACGCCCGAGGGCAGGTCGTCGCCGTAAGCCTCGGCGACGACTTCGTGCGGCAGCTTCGCCGAGTCGGCCTCGAAGCCCTTGCACGCCCACGCGAGCGGGATCGGACCGTGTTCGCGGATGCGCGCGGCGGTCGCGCGCAGGGCCCCGGTCGGGGCGGCGACGAGCGCAAGATCCGCGCCTTGGAGCGCGCCGTCGAGATCGGAGGTGACCTCGAGGAGTGCCGGCAGCGTGACGCCCGGCAGGTAGGAATTGGTGCGGGTCGCGGCGATCTCGGCCGCTTTCGCCGCCTCGCGCGCCCAGAGCGCGACCGTGTGCCGCGACGAGAACGCGATCGCAAGCGCGGTTCCCCAGGCGCCGGCGCCTAAAACGGCGATCTTCATGAGCCTCGGCGGCCGCGCTTCCCGGCAAACCGCACGACGCGCGCGTGCCGATGCGCCGCGCGCGCGTTCACCCGCCCCAGACCTGCGAGATGCGCACGAACCCCGCCTGGCCGTCCCGATGACGCACGCGAACCCATCCGGGCGCACCGGGCTCGGCGTAGTCGAGAATCACGCCGTTCGCCGCCTGGAACACGATGGGCGCATCCTCGTCGGCACGCTCGCGCACCGTTGCGGCGGGCGCGGTGACGACCACGGTGCGCCGATCGGACAGGGCCTTTGCGGGCAGCCACGCGAGCTCGCCGGCGGGGTCGCGCACGCGCACCCAGCCTTCCAGCGTGACGACTGCGTCGACCGGGTACCCGCGCGATACGACGAAGAGCTTCTTTCCGCGCTCGGACGGCGTGTCGTATGCAACCGCGGGCTCGACGACGGAGCGAAACTCCGCCGATGCCCCGCCCGCGAAGGCGAGGAGCGACACCGCCAGGAAGGCCGCGCCGGCGCGCATCGCCACGCCGCCTAGTGCGCGATCTCGATCTTCGGACCGCCCGCCTGCGCCTGCTGCTGGATGCGCTGGGCGTACACGGCCTCGAAGTTGATGGGCGCGAGGTGCACCGGCGGGAAGCCGCCGCGCGAGATGAGGTCGGCGACGACCTCGCGGCCGTACGGGAACAGGATGTTCGGGCAGGCGATGCCGAGGATCGGATCGAGATCGGACTGCGGCACGTTGCGGATCTGGAAGATGCCGGCCTGTGCCACCTCGACGAGGAAGTAGGTCTTGTCGCCCGTCTTCGCCGTGACCGTCAGCGTCAGCACGCACTCGTACAGTCCGTCCTGGACGGGGTTCGCCGAGCTGCCGATCTGGACGTCCACCTGCGGCGCCTGCGACTCTAGGAAGACCTGCGGTGCATTGGGGATCTCGAGCGAAAGGTCCTTTACGTAGACCTTCTCGATGGTGAAGACGGGCTGCTGCTGGTCGCTCATGGGCGCTCCGGTTTGAGGAATCGAGGGGCTCGCGCCGTCAGGCCGCGAGCAGGGAATCGAGGCCGCCCGCCGCGTCGAGCGCATGCAGGTCGTCGCAGCCGCCGACGTGGCGCTCGCCGATCCAGATCTGCGGCACCGTGCGCCGTCCGGAGCGCGCGATCATCTCGCTGCGCCGTTCCGGCTGCAGGTCGACACGGATCTTTTCGAGATCGGTCACCCCCTTGCGGCGCAGGAGCGACTCCGCGCGCTGGCAATAGGGGCAGGTCTCGGTGGCGTACATCAGCACCTTCGCCATCGGCTACTTCTCCACGGGGAGCCCGGCCTGTTGCCAGGCGCCGTAGCCGCCGCTCAGGTTGAACACTTTCTCGAAGCCGTGCTTCTTCAGCACGCCGACTGCCGACCCCGACCGGTTGCCGGTCGCACACACGACGATCACGGGCTTCGACTTCCACTTGTCGAGATCCTTCACGCGCGCGTCGAGGTCGCCGAGCGGGATGTTCCGGGAGTTCACGATCTTCCCGGCCGCGACTTCGGCCGGCTGGCGCACGTCGAGCACCAGGGCGTCGTCCTTGTTGATGAGCAGCGTGGCGCCCAGCGTGTCCACCGCCGGCCCGCCCGCCGAGCGCCGCACGGCGGGCCAGAGGAGCATGCCGCCCGATACGAACGCGATCGCGATCAGAAAGACGTTTTCCTGGACGAACTTCCAGATTTCCATGGATGCCTTGAAGGAAGGGTTACCGGCCGGCGGGCTCGCCGCAGAACACCTCGCGCATCATCGCGATCAGCTGCAGCGTGCGCTCGTCGCTAACCCGGTAGAACACGCGGTTCGCGTCCTTGCGGGTGCGCAGCACGTCCTTGTCGCGCAGGATCGCGAGATGTTGCGAAATGTTCGACTGGGAGGTTCCGACCGCTTCGACGATGTCCTGCACGCTCTGCTCCGAGTCGCCGAGCACGCACAGGATCTTGAGGCGCAGCGGATGCGAGATCGCCTTCATCGAGCGGGCGGCCTGCTCGATGTGCTCCTGCCTGCCGGCAAGGTCGAAGATGTCGCGCCTGATGGTCGAAGCGGCCATTGGAAAAGGGCATTAGCGAAGCGGCATATTATAAAATTGCTTTTGCTCAACAGGGGAGGCGAACGTGAAAAAGCTGGTGCTGCTCCGCCACGGCGAGAGCGTCTGGAACCGCGAGAACCGCTTCACGGGCTGGACCGACGTGGAACTTTCCGAGCACGGGCGCGAGGAAGCGCGGCGCGCCGGCGAGACGCTGAAGGCCGAAGGGTACACGTTCGACATCGCCTACACATCGGTACTCAAGCGCGCCATCAAGACCCTCTGGCTCGCGCTCGAGGAGATGGACCAGATGTGGCTGCCGATCCACAACTCGTGGCGACTGAACGAGCGGCACTACGGGGCGCTGCAAGGTTTGAACAAGGCCGAAACGGCCGCGAAGTTCGGCGAGCAGCAGGTGAAGATCTGGCGGCGGAGCTACGACACGCCGCCCCCGGGACTCGAGGCGTCGGACGCGCGCAATCCGCGAAACGACCCTCGTTACGCCGGACTCGCGCCATCCGACCTGCCGCTGACCGAATGCCTCAAGGACACGGTGGCGCGGTTCCTGCCCTACTGGAACGGCACCATCGCGCCGGCGGTGCGGGCCGGTCAGCGCGTGATCATCGCGGCGCACGGCAATTCCATCCGTGCACTGGTCAAACACCTCGATGGCGTCTCCGATGCCGACATCGTCGGACTCAACATCCCCACCGCGATCCCGCTCGTCTACGAGCTCGACGACGACCTGAAGCCGCTCCGCCACTACTACCTCGGCGACCCGTCGCTCGTCGAAGCGGCCATCAGCGCGGTCGCGAGCCAGGGCAAGGCCAGGGCTTGAGCCGACACGGGGCCGTCGCCCCGCTGATCGCGGCGGCGATCGCGCTCGCCGCGACGCTGCTCGCCCCGGGAACGGCTCGCCCGGGCGAGAAGGAGGACCTCGAGGCGCTCCGCAAGCGCGTCGAGCGTCTGCGCGGCGACCTCGCCGGCGCCGAAGAGAGCCGCGCCGAGGCCGCGGACCAGCTGCGCGAGTCGGAGCGCGCCATCTCGGAAGCGAACCGCGCCCTGCGCGAGCTTGCAGCGAGCCTCTCCTCGGCGCGCGGCGAACTGCGCGAGATCGAAGCCGAAACGACGCGCGTCGGCGCCGCCAAGGTCGCGCGCGAGCTCGAGCTCGCCGGGCTTCTGCACGCGCGATACGTGTCGGGCCGTCCCGGGACGCTCGCCGTCCTGCTCTCTGGCGACCCGCCGAGCCGGGTCGCGCGGGAACTCGTGTATGTCGGCTACCTGTCGCGGGCGCATGCCGACCTCGTGCGCTCGCTCGAGTCGGACCAGCGCCGGCTGGCGACGCTCGGCGACGACGGGCGTAGGAAAGCCGAGGAGCTCGGCGCGCTGGAACGCGCACAGCGCGACGAGCGTGCGCGTCTCGTGCGGGAGCAGGCCGAGCGCAAGGCGGTTCTCGCAAGCGTGTCCGACCAGATCCGGAAGCAGCAGCGCCAGCTCGCCACGCTCGAGCGGAACGAAAAGCGCCTGGCACGGCTCGTGGAGGAACTGGCCAAGGCGGTTCGGCCCGCCCCCGCCGCGACGGCGCGCAGCGAAAAGTCCTTGCCGCGAAATGAAAAAGTTCCTGAGGGCGGCCCGCCCGCCGGCGTATTCTCGTCCCTCAAGGGGCAGCTTCGGCTCCCGGTGCGCGGGGAACTAACCGGCCGGTTCGGCACTCCACGTGGGGACGGCGGCCTGGTGTGGAAAGGGGTGTTCGTGCGTGCGCCGGAAGGCGAAGAGGTGCGCGCGGTCGCAGCCGGCCGGGTCGTGTTCGCCGACTGGCTCCGGGGGTTCGGGAACCTGCTGGTCCTCGATCACGGGCAGGGCTTCCTCACCATCTACGGGAACAACCAGTCGGTCGTGCGGCGCCCGGGCGACGCAGTGAGAAGCGGCGATGTCGTCGCGACGGTCGGCGCGACCGGGGGCGCCGAGGAATCGGGTTTATACTTTGAGGTTCGTCAGCAGGGTCGGCCGGTCGACCCGATGGCGTGGGTGAATACCAGGTAGCGGAGCGCGAATGAGCGGGAAAATGAAGAGTTTCGGGCTGGTGATGGTGGGCGTCCTCGCGGGCGTCCTGTTGAGCCTCAACCTGTCCGCCATCGCGCAACGCGAGGTGCTGCGCTCGCCGCTGCCTTACGAGGACCTGCGCACTTTCAGCGAGGTGTTCGGGCGCATCAAGGCCGATTACGTCGAGCCGGTCGAGGACAAGAAGCTCATCAGCGAGGCGATCACCGGCATGCTGACCGGGCTCGATCCGCACTCCGCGTATCTCGACCAGGACGCGTTCAAGGAGCTTCAGGTCGGCACGCAGGGCGAGTTCGGCGGCCTCGGCATCGAGGTCGGCATGGAAGACGGCTTCGTGAAAGTCGTTTCGCCCATCGAGGACACGCCCGCGTTCCGCGCGGGGCTCAAGCCCGGCGACCTGATCGTGAAGATCGACGAAACGCCCACCAAGGGCATGACGCTGAACGACGCCGTCAAGAAGATGCGCGGCGCGCCGAAGACGAGCGTCCGGCTGACGATCCTGCGCAAGGGCGAACCGAAGACGTTCGACGTGACGCTGGTGCGCGACAAGATCCGCGTTCAGAGCGTGAAGTCGAAGATGATCGAACCGGGTTACGGCTACGTCCGCCTGTCGCAGTTCCAGGAGATGACCGTCGAGAACCTGGTGAAGCACTTGAACACGCTCTACAAGGATGGCCAGCTGAAGGGCTTGGTGCTCGACCTGCGCAACGACCCGGGCGGCCTCCTGAACGGGGCGGTGGGCGTGTCGGCCGCGTTCCTGCCGGCGAACGCGCTCGTCGTCTCGACCGACGGACGCACGCCGGACGCGCGTCGCAAGTACGTCGCCGCCCCGGAAGATTACGTGCGGGGCCGGCAAGAGGACGTGCTGCGTAACCTGCCCGCCGCCGTGAAGTCGGTGCCGATGGTGGTGCTCGTGAATGCCGGCTCGGCTTCGGCCTCGGAAATCGTGGCGGGCGCGCTCCAGGATCACAAGCGCGCGACCATCATGGGCTCGCAGACGTTCGGGAAGGGCTCGGTCCAGACCATCCTCCCGCTCTCCAACAACACCGCGATCAAGCTCACCACCGCCCGCTACTACACGCCGAGCGGCCGCTCGATCCAGGCGAAGGGCGTGACGCCGGACATCCTCGTGGACGAGCCGGGTGCGCCGCGCGATCGCGTCCGCGAGGCGGACCTGCAGCGCCATCTCGCCGGCAGCGACGAAAAGCCCGCCGCCAAGCCGGCGGACAAGCCTGCGGCGAAGCCCGAGCCGGCGCCCGCGGAGGACGCGAAAGACCAGAAGCCGATCGAGTTGGGTGGGCCCGACGACTTCCAGCTCAAGCAGGCGATCAACCACCTGAAGGGCCTGCCGGTGATGACGAAGATCGAGCAGGCGAAGGCCGAGGACAAGGCGCCCGAGAAACCCGAGGCGAAGAAGAACTGAAGGGCGCGACACATGCGAGGCCGACCCGCGCGAGCCGGTCGGCCTTTTCGTTTCCGGGCGCGGAGAATGAACGACGACCAGCTGCTGCGCTATTCGCGGCACATCCTTCTGCCTGAGATCGGCGTCGAGGGCCAGCAACGCATCGTCGGCTCGCGCGCGCTGGTGGTCGGCGCAGGCGGACTCGGCTCGCCGGCGGCGCTGTATCTCGCGTCGGCGGGAGTGGGCACCATCGTGCTCGCCGATAACGACACGGTCGACCTGACCAACCTGCAGCGCCAGATCCTGCACACGACGCCGGCGATCGGCCGGCCCAAGGTCGAGTCCGGCCGCGACACCATCGGGCTCATCAATCCGGAGGTGAAGGTCGTCGCGATGGCCGAGCGCCTCGAAGGCGCCCGCCTCGATGCCGCGGTGAGCGACGCCGACGTCGTGCTCGACTGCTGCGACAACTTCGCGACGCGCCACGCGGTGAACCGCGCCTGCGTCGCGCACCGCAAGCCGCTCGTCTCGGGCGCCGGCGTGCGCTTCGACGGGCAGGTGAGCGTTTTCGATCTGCGCGGCGACGACGCGCCCTGCTACGCGTGCCTGTTCCCCGAGGATACGGAAGTCGAGGAGCTGCGTTGTGCGGTGATGGGCGTCTTCGCGCCGCTCGTCGGGATCATCGGCGCCACGCAGGCCGCCGAGGCGCTCAAGCTTCTTTCCGGCGCGGGCGAGACGCTCGCAGGGCGCCTCCTGCTGCTCGACGCGCTCTCGATGGACTGGCGCGCGATCCGGATCCGGAAAGACCCGGCCTGCGCGGTGTGCAGCCCCGGCGGACGGCGGCCCGGCGACCGGGGCTCATGACACCGCCGGGTGCAGAGTTCGTCGACCGTCTGTGCGCCGCGTTCCGTCCTCAGACGAGGAACGGCCACTGCTTGTCCCACATCTCCGTGGGCTTGCGCTTGAATCCGCTTTTCGCGAACTGCGACCAGCGGCCGATCACGTAGCAGAGCATCACGTTCGCCTGCGCAGCGGGATCGGGCGCCTCGGACGCCCCGGCCGGCGCCTGCGTCGCGGCTACGCGCAGCGACTGCTTCAGCGTCGATTCCAGCCGATCGTGCAGCGCGTTCACGCGCGCCTGCAGCCGCACGTCCTCGTTCACGAGCGCGTCGCCGATGAGCACGCGCGTCATGCCGCGGTTCTTCTCGGCGAAACCGAGCAGCATCGCGACGATCGCGTGCGCCTGCTTGGTGCCGTTCTCCTCCTCGGCGGCGATCTTGTTCGCGAGCCCGAACACGGTTTCCTCGATGAACTCGATCAGCCCCTCGAACATCTGCGCCTTGCTGGCGAAATGACGATAGAGCGCGGCCTCGGAGACATCGAGCTGCTTCGCGAGCGCCGCCGTGGTGATCCGCTCTCCCTTCGGATCCTCGAGCATTTGCGCGAGGACATGGAGAATCTGGAGCTTGCGCTCGCCGGTGCGGGTCGCCATGGAGCCTCCTCGACGCTGGGGCGGCCGTTTGCTGGGATGTCGTCGATTCTAGCTCAAGCCCGGCCTATGGGGTGAGCGCTCGCCCACCGGGATCCCGGCGCGGAATCAAGACCCGGCGAGATCGTCCGGGTAACGGCGCAATGCCCCCACCGAGGTGACCCGGACACATCACGGCGCGCTCCGGGATCACGCGCGCGGCGCGGAGGAGGCGCCGAAACGCGAGCGGCGAGGGCTTGGGCGCGAACCGGACGTGCTCGATCGCGTACACGGCGTCGAACCACGAGCGCAGCCCGATCAGGGCGACGACCGCCTCCACGTAGTGCGCGGGCGCATTCGAGAACAGGATCTTTCGCCCCGGAAGACGCCGGATCGCGGCGAGCGCGGCGCGGTCTGCTACGACCATCCGCCCGAGCTCCGGGAACTGATGCGTGTGCCAGAGGAAGTGATGCGGGTCGGTGCCGTGATGGCGCATCAGGCCGAGCAGCGTCGCCCCGTATTGCCGCCAGTAGCGCATGCGCAGCTCGTTGGCGGCCGCCTCGTCGAGGGCGAGGTGCTCGCGCAAGTACGCCGTCATGCTGCGGTTGAGATGCGGGAACACGTGCGGCGAGGCGTCGTGCAGCGTGTTGTCGAGGTCGAAGATCCAGGTGAGCTTGCGCATGGGCCGTTCGCCGGCTCGGGGGGAATCGCGATTATCGCGGACCGGCGTGCGAGGGCGCCCGAAGTTCGCCTAGACTCGGGACGATGACGGCCAAGCGGAACCGCTCGCCGAAGCTCTCGCGGTGGTACACGCTCGCGCGGCTCACCGCGTCGGACACGGCCGCCGCGCGCGGCATCGACAACACGCCGCCGCCGGAAGTGGTCGCCAACCTGCGCCTGCTCGCGCGCGGGCTGGACCGGGTGCGCCGCCTTCTCGGCGAGCCCCTGGAGATATCGAGCGGCTACCGCTCGCCGGCGCTCAACGTCGCGGTCGGTGGCGCGCCGCGCTCTCAGCACACCGCGGGCCTCGCCGTGGACTTCGCGTGTCCGCGCTTCGGTCCGCCGCTCGAGGTCGCCCGCGCGATCGCCGCCTCGGCGCTGGATTACGACACGGTGCTGCTCGAATACGGCCGCTGGGTGCACCTCAGCTTCGACCGCGAGCCCCGTCGGCGGCTGCTCACGATCTACGACGGCGCGGAGGGCTATCTCGACGGGATCGTGGACGAGGCGCGGCGTCGCGTCGCGTAGGGGAAGCCCACCGCGGAGGCACGAAGGACACGGAGGACCACGGAACGCGGCGTGCGGCCAAGCGCCCGAACGCCGGGGCATCGAAGCCGCCTTGGCCGGGCGGGCGCAACGCAGCGATCGGCGGGCCCCGGGGCGGCGCTGCTATCGCCTCACTTCGACCGGATCAGCGTCCCGACGCCCTCGTCGGTCAGCACTTCGAGGAGCAGCGCGTGCTCCACGCGCCCGTCGATGATGTGCACGCTCTTCACCCCCGCGCGCGCGGCGTCGAGGGCCGATGAGATCTTCGGCAGCATTCCGCCCGACAGCGTGCCGTCGGCGACGAGCGCGTCGATCTTCTTGGGCGTGAGCCCCGTCAGCAGCTTGCCGTCCTTGTCGAGGACGCCCGGCGTGTTGGTGAGGAGCAGCAGCTTCTCCGCCTTGAGGATCTCGGCGAGCTTGCCCGCCACGAGATCGGCGTTGATGTTGTACGACTCGCCGTGCTCGCCGACGCCGATCGGCGCCACGACCGGGATGAAGCCGCCGTCTTCGAGCGTATCGATGACGCCGGGGTCGATCGAGGCGATCTCGCCGACCTGCCCGATGTCGACCATCTCCGCCGGGCGCTCCTTCGAGGCGAGCAGCATCTTGCGCGCGCGGATGAAGCCGCCGTCCTTGCCGGTGAGACCGACCGCCTTGCCGCCGGCCTGGCTGATCAGGGTGACGATCTCCTTGTTCACTTCGCCGCCGAGC
>JALOSW010000234.1 GCA_025458245.1 Burkholderiales bacterium | reverse complement strand
GCCGCGGCCGCGGGCGCACTGCCCGTCGCGACGATCGTCCCGCCGAACGCCTCCGGCCTCGGTGGCGCAACCGGCGCGGGCGCCCTGCCCTCGCTCACCGTCGCGCCGCCCGAAGCGACCGCGACCGGCACCGCCGTCGCCTCCGGCGCGTTCGATCTCGTCGTGGTCGTTCCGCCGAACGCCTCGGGCGCGGGCGCGGCGGCCGCCGACGGCGCGCTGCCCGTCGTCACGATTGCAGCCGTCCCTGATGGCGCCGCCACCGGCACGGCGACCGGCGCGGGCCTGGTCGGCACGATCACGATCGTCCCACCCGGCGCTGCCCGTCGTCACGTTCGCACCGCCCGAAGCAACCGGCTCGGGTTCGGCGCCGGCCTCGGGCGCCCTGGTCGGGCTCACGATCACCCCGCCCGAAGCAACCGCCACGGGCGGCGCGGTGGCCTCGGGCGCCGGCCCGTTCCTGGTGCTGTTTCCGCCGGAGGGCTCGGCCAGCGCCCCGCCGCCGGCCGAGGTTCACCCGACCTACCGGCCGCGCCTGGGCGGCGTGTTCCGCGGCGAGGGCCGCTGGCGGCGAGCCCCGCGCCGACTGCCCTACCATCTCGGCAAGGAAATCTTCATTGCGGAGGACGGCAACGCCTCGGGTGCGCTGCCGACCGTCACCGTTACGGCGATCCCCGACGGCGTAGCGACTGGCGCCGGCAACGCCGCGGGCCTGGTCGGCACGATCACGATCACCCCGCCCGGGGCGACGGCGCAGGGGTTCTCGAACGGCGACGCCTCGGGCGCGCTTCCCTCGGTCACGATCACCCCGCCCGAAGCGACCGTCACCGCCACCAGCGAGGCGACGGGCGCCCTGCCCTCGCTCACCATCACCCCGCCCGAAGCGACGGCCACGGGCGCCGCGACGGGCGCAGGCGCGATCCCGGCCGTCGTGGTCCTGCCGCCCGATGGCCGCGCCCTGGTCGGCGTGTTCGCCGACGGCACGCTGCCGACGATCGTCGTGAGCCCGCCGCAGGCCGCCGGAGCGGGCGCAGGGCAGGCGCAGGGCGCGCTCGAGGACATCGCCCTGGCCGCGCCGCAGGCGAGCGCCAGCGGCGGCGGTAGCGCGGCCGGCGCCCTGCCGGGCGTCACCGTGATCCCGCCGCAAGCGCAGGCTACGGGCGGCGTGACGGCGACCGGCGCGCTGCCGAGCGTAACCGCGACCCCGCCGCAGGCATCGGCGACCGGCGCCGGGCTTGCGGCTGGCGCGCTGCCGACCGCGACCGTGACCCCGCCGCAGGCCGCCGGAGCGGGCGCAGGACAGGCGCAGGGCGCGCTCGAGGACATTGCCCTGGCCGCGCCGCAGGCGAGCGCCAGCGGCGGCGCAGGGGCCGCGGGCGGCCTTGCAGCGGTCGTCGTGACCCCGCCGCAGGCCGAGGCGACGGGCGACATCATCCCGGGGGACGCGACTGGCGCGGGAGCCCTGCCCTCGCTCACGGTTATCGCGCCGCAGGCGATTGCGATCGGCGGCGCCACGGCGTCCGGTGCGCTGCCGTCGGCGACCGTGACGGCGCCGGCCGCTGCGGCGACAGGCGGCGTGACCGGCGTGGGCGCCCTGCCCTCGCTCACGGTCATCGCGCCGCAGGCATCCGCGCGCGGCACGGCGAACGCAACCGGCGCCCTGCCGGCCTGCAACGTGATCCCGCTGTTCGGTGAGGGCCGCGGCGGCGGCACGGGCGCGGGAGCGATCGGGACGGTGGGCGGCAGTGCACCGCAGGGCGGCGCCACCGGCACCGCAGCAGCGCACGGCGGCGGCGTGACGATCCTGGTGTTCCCGCCGTCGGCCGTGGCGAGCAACGGCGAGGACGTGCCGGGCGGCGCAAGTCGACGCCTGGCGCGGCCGCTCAGCCGCCGACTCGAGCGACCGCTGGCACGATCGCCCGAGCGGCGACGGGCCTAGAGCACCGAGGCGAGGATCCGCGCCAGCGTTTGCAGGCGCGCGAGGTCGCCGTCGTTCTCGACGCGGTGATCGATCAGGTGCGGCGGCAGACCTTGTTCGCTGCGGTGCTCCGACGGGCCGCAGCCTTCGCGCTCGACCCACACGACTTCGCCGCCGATCGAGCGGATGTACTCCGCTTCGTTTGCGAAACGCACGTCGGAGATCACGATGTTGCGGCCGGCGCGCAGGAACGGCTTGATGCGGGCGTCGAGCGCGAGCACCCACACGTCCGGTCCGCAGTGTCCGCGCATCCATTCGGTGCCGAACATTTGCATGATCTCGCGCGGCGTGCAGCCGCCGAGGACTCTCTGCGGTTCCTCTTTCACCGCCTCGAGGTCGCGCATCTCGATCCCGAGGATCAGACACATGCTCTGGCGGATGGGCGCGGCGAAACTGTCGTGCAGCCAGTCGTGCTCGGCCAGGGTGTCGGCGATCGTCGACTTGCCGCTGCGCCGGTAGCCGGCCAGTCCGATGACGCTGCCGCGGATCACGCGTCCATCCTCGGCTCGGTGACGTTGCGCATGAGGCGCTTCAACTCGTCGCGCATCGGGCCGTTGATGCGTTCGGACAGCATCTCGACGGCGAGCCCGATGCGCGCGTAGCGCACCATCGCCTGCCGCCGAGGAAACTCGACGTAGAGATTTCGTCGCCAGTCGCGTTCGATGTCGGCGAGGTCGTCGAATGTGGTCTCGGGTGTGCGCAGTTCGGGCTCGGCCATCGCAAGTGTCCTCAAGTCAGGTTCGTAGGAAGCGACGACGGGCGTCGTCGCACGTATCGCAGAGAAAGCCCCATCCCTTGCCGCGCTTCACGCGACGGAATCGCTCGAGCGGTTTCTCGACGCGACAGTTGGGGCATGAGCGGGAGTTGAGTACGCGCGGCGTGGCCTCGCGCACGAGCTTGTAGAATCGTCCAGGAGACTTCGGCTTATCGGTCACGGGGCGTCCTCAACCGGCGGTTGATTCTACAGGCGCACGGAAAGGCGCGTCACGGTACGCCGCCGATCCAAGACAGGATGCCGAGGCGCGGCAATCCGACGATGACGAAAAAGGCGGTTGCGAGAGCAACGGCGACGAAGATCCAGTTCACGGGGCGCTTAGGGCGCATCACCTACCCTCTGTTGCGTTCGATTTGACAGCGTGTATAGGGCAGGGCGCGTCCCACGTTGCCCACCCCGGCTGTGAGCAGGTACAGCTTTCGGTCGGTTGATCCGAAGCTAACGCTGCGTCTATGCGGCCAATCAGAGCAACCCCGTCAAGGCCAATCCCGTCATCAACGAATTGGTCTGCGTTTGTGTTGTGCAGGTCGCCCAGCTTCTCTTTCGCCTCCCGCAGCAGCCCCCGCGCCTCGGCCAGTTCGCGGCTCAGGCGCTCGATCTCGGTGTCTTTCTCCGCGAGCCATTTCTCGACCATTGACCGCTCGTAGGCGTGGACTGTGCGCCCGAATAGCTCGGTCTTGAACCCCATGATGTCCATGACCTTGATCGGTTGGTTGTCATCCATCGCTCACCCGCCTCCGAAAACAACGAACAGCAGCAGCAAAACGATAACTGGGACCACCACCAAAACGATAACTGGGACCACCACCCACTTATCAAACCATTTCCAACGCGGATCGTAGTGCTTTGCGCTCATTGCTCACCCTCCGTCTCGGACACGGTTGTCGGTTGATCCGCGTGCGTCAGTCGTTCCCATTCTGCGCGGGTCACGATCACGCAGTTGGCGCGAAGTCACTCCAAGGCGTCCATGTCTAGCCGGCCGCACGGCAGGGTAAAGGCATGACCGAACGGCGGCAGCACAAGGTCTACATGGTTCGTCTCCCGCGCTTCGGCCAGTTCGCGCTCGGCCTTGAAAGCCCGCTCGCGCCAGTAATCCCGGCGATCCACGATAGCGTTGTGCAGTTCGTCGTCGTTCATTTCTGCACCTCGGACACGGTTTCCGCTGCCATAGCCGCGTCGATGGCGGCGTCTATCTTGGCTGGGTCATCGTTGAACTTGACGTGCCACCATCCGGCCTGACCTGACTGCGGCGAGCGTATCCACCGATACCGCGCCGCGTCGCGCTCCGCCTCCGCGAGCCTATCCAGCGTGTCCGCGTGGTCGGACATTGCTTCTTTGAAGCCGTCTCGTGCCTCGGTCAGCT
>JALOSW010000233.1 GCA_025458245.1 Burkholderiales bacterium | reverse complement strand
CATGAGGAGGTACTGGTCGGCGAGCGAGCGGGCGAAGTCGTAGTACTGCTCGACGAGCAGGATCGCCATGTCGCCGCGCGCCGCGAGCGCGCGGATGGCCCGCTCGATGTCCTTGATGATCGACGGCTGGATGCCTTCGGTCGGCTCGTCGAGGATCAGGAGCTTGGGCCCCGGCGCCAGCGCGCGGCCGATGGCGAGCTGCTGCTGCTGGCCGCCCGAGAGGTCGCCGCCGCGGCGGCCGAGCATCTGCTTCAGCACCGGGAACATCGCGAAAATGTCTTCGGACAATCGCGTGCCCGCGGGTCGGGTCGCGAGGCCCATCTGCAGGTTCTCCGACACGGACAGACGCGGAAAGATCTCGCGCCCCTGCGGCACGTAGCCCATGCCGGCGCGAACGCGCGCGTAGGGCGGCGCGGCGGTGAGGTCGCCGCCGTTGAACGTGATCGACCCGGCGGCCGCGGGCAGGAGCCCCATCAGGCACTTGAGGAGCGTGGTCTTGCCCACGCCGTTGCGGCCGAGAAGCGTCGTCACCTTGCCTGCCGGCGCCTCGAACGAGACGTCGCGCAGGATGTGGCTGCCGCCGTAGAACTGGTTGAGACCGGAAACGGTGAGCATTTCAGCGCCCCAAATACACCTCGATCACTTTCGGGTCCTGCTGCACGACGTCGAGCGGGCCCTCGGCGATCACATGGCCTTCGTCGAGCACGGTCACCTTCCGCGCGATCTTCGCGATGAACGCCATGTCGTGCTCGACCACCACCAGGGTGTGTTTGCCCGCGAGCTCCAGGAACAGCTCGGCGGTGCGCTCGGTTTCGTCGTCGGTCATGCCGGCGACAGGCTCGTCGAGCAGCAGGAGCTTTGGCTGCTGCATGAGCAGCACGGCGATCTCGAGCCACTGCTTCTCGCCATGGGAGAGCAGCCCCGCGAGCCGGTCAGCGCGATCCTGCAGCCGGATCATGCGCAGCATCTCGGCGATTCGGTCGCGCTCGTCGCCTGCGAGCTTGGCGAAGAGCGTCCGCCGCACGCGGCGATCGGCCTTCATCGCCAGCTCGAGATTCTCGAACACCGTGTGGTCGGCAAAGATGGTCGGCTTCTGGAACTTGCGGCCGATCCCGGCGTTCGCGATCTCGCTCTCGCTCATGCGCGTGAGGTCGAGCGTCTGGCCGAAGAACGCCTTGCCCGCGTCGGGGCGCGTCTTGCCGGTGATGACGTCCATCATGGTCGTCTTGCCGGCGCCGTTGGGGCCGATCACGCAGCGAAGCTCGCCGGCGTCGATCGAGAGCGACAGGTCGTTCAGCGCCTTGAAGCCATCGAAGCTGACCGAGATGTCGTCGAGATAGAGGATGATCCGGTGCGAGAGATCGAGCTCGCCGGTGACGACGTGCCCGAGCGCGGCCGGCCCGCTTTCGGCGAGATCGCCCGTTCGCGCAGCGGCAGTCGAGGGCGTCATGCCGGCCTCTCCACGGCGCGCTCGGTGGTCGCCATCGCCTCGCGCTCCGCTTTCCGCGCCGCGACGGGGGCAGTGTGGACCGGTGCGGCCGGGTTCGACGCCTTGCGACCGCGTCCGCGCAGCCGCTTCGCGAGGCCGACCACGCCTTCGGGCATGAAAAGGGTCACGAGCACGAAGAGGAGCCCGAGCACGTAGAGCCAGTACTCGGGCAGCCAGACGGTGAACACGCTCTTGGCGCCGTTCACCAGGAACGCGCCGAGCACCGGGCCGACGATCGTGCCGCGTCCGCCCACGGCGACCCAGATCACCATCTCGATCGAGTTGGCGGGCGACATCTCGCTCGGGTTGATGATGCCGACCTGCGGCACGTAGAGCGCGCCGGCGATGCCCGCGAGCACGGCCGACACCGTCCACGCGAAGAGCTTGTACCAGAGCGGGTCGTAGCCGCAGAACATGACTCGGCTCTCGGCGTCGCGGATCGCGGTCAGCACTTTTCCGTACCGCGACGTGACCAGCCAGCGCACCAGCAGCATGGACCCGAGGAGCGCGACGCCGCTCGCGACGAAGAGCGCCATGCGCGTCTCCGGCGTGGCGATGGGGATGCCGAAGATGCGCTTGAAGTCGGTGAAGCCGTTGTTGCCGCCGAAGCCGGTTTCGTTCCGGAAGAAGAGCAGCATCGCCGCGTAGGTGAGCGCCTGCGTGATGATCGAGAAGTACACGCCCTTGATGCGCGAGCGGAACGCGAAGTAGCCGAACAAGAACGCGAGCAGCCCCGGGACGAGGACGACGAGCAACGCCTGGGCGACGAAGCTGTCGGACAGCGCCCAATGCCAGGGGAATTCCTTCCAGTCGAGGAACACCATGAAGTCCGGCATGTCGACCTTGTACTGCCCGTCGGCGCCGATCTGACGCATGAGATACATGCCGAGCGCGTAGCCGCCGAGCGCGAAGAAAAGCCCGTGGCCGAGCGAGAGGATGCCGCCGAAGCCCCACACGAGGTCGAGCGCGACCGCGACCATCGCGTAGCAGAGCATCTTGCCGATCAGCGTCACCGTGTAGTCGGAGACGTGGAACGGATTGCCTTCCGGCACGACGAGATTCGCCAATGGAAAGAGCACGAAGAGGACGAGCGCGGCGATGCCGAACCCGGTCCAGCCTTTCGGGCCGTAGAGCCGGCCAAGGAGTGTCGTGTCCCGCATCATGGCTAGGCCTCGACGGCCCTTCCCTTGAGAGCGAACAGCCCCTGCGGCCGCTTCTGGATGAAGACGATGATCAGGACGAGCACGGTGATTTTCGCGAGCACCGCGCCCGACCAGCCTTCGAGCATCTTGTTGACGAGACCGAGGCCCAGGCCCGCGTACACGGTGCCGGCGAGCTGGCCGACGCCGCCCACTACCACCACCATGAACGAGTCGACGATGTAGCCCTGGCCGAGATCAGGGCCGACGTTGCCGATCTGCGAGAGCGCCGCGCCGGCGAGTCCGGCGATGCCGGCGCCGAGCGCGAACGCCCACGCGTCGATGCGTCCCGTGGGCACGCCCACGCAGCTCGCCATCGGGCGGTTCTGCGTGACCGCGCGCACGAAGAGCCCGAGGCGCGTCTTGTTGAGCAGCACCCAGATGAGCCCGAGCACCGCGAACGCGAACGCGATGATCACGATGCGGCTCCACGGGAACACGAGGTTCGGCAGAACCTGGATCCCGCCCGACATCCAGGCCGGGTTTTCCACCTGGACGTTCTGCGCGCCGAACAGCGTGCGGACGGCCTGGATCAGGATGAGGCTGATGCCCCAGGTCGCGAGCAGCGTCTCGAGCGGACGGCCGTAGAGCCAGCGGATCACGGTGCGCTCGAG
>JALOSW010000232.1 GCA_025458245.1 Burkholderiales bacterium | reverse complement strand
AGCGCGTGCGTCGGCGGCACGAACTCGGCGGTCGGCCCTTCGAGCACGGTCACCGCGGGACCGACGATGCGCTTCTCGTTGATGCGCGGACGCAGCTCGCTGTCCATGTAGCCGCGCTTGCCGCAGATCTTGTCCACCGAGTCCGCGACCGAGGCGGTTGCGACGCCGCGGAAGCCTTCGACGAGGTCCTTGAGTTCCATGTGTGCTCCGTTCAGATTTCGAGAAACCGTCTTGCGTGGGCGATTACCGCGGACCGATCGCCACGCGCGAGCGCCCCACTGTCGACGATGTTGTTGCCGACGCCTACGAGCGCCGCACCCGCCTTGAAGTAGTCGACGGCGTTTGCGGCGCTCACCCCGCCCGTCGGGCAAAGCCGCACCTGCGGGAACACCGCGTGCAGGGAGGCGAGATAGGCGGGGCCGCCCGTCGACGCCGGGAACACCTTCACGATATCGGCGCCCTCGCGATGCGCGGCGAGCACTTCGCTCGGCGTGAACGCGCCGATGAGTGCGGGGCGCCCCGCGTCGTGCGCCAGCGCCGCGAGCCCTGGGACGACGCACGGCGAGACGAGGAACTGCGCCCCCGCGTCGAGGCACCGCCTGCCAGCGTCGAGGTCGAGCACGGTGCCGGCGCCGACGAGCGAATCCGGGAGCGCGGCGGCGAGGTCGCGGATGAGGTCGATGGCGCCCGGCGTCGTCATCGTGATCTCGAACACGCGGTAGCCGGCCTCGTGCAGGCACGCAACCGCAGCGCGCGTCGTCGCCGCAGATGCGAGCCGCAGCACCGGCACCACCCGCTGCGCCACCAGCCGGCCGGAGACGCCTTCGCGGGTCATTGCGCCCATGGGTTCACCCAATGGCGCGGCCGCTCGCCGCGGAGGACGCGCGCCACCTCTTCGGCTGCCTTCGACTGCAGCTCCGCGACCGATTCCTCCGAGTACCAGCCCGTGTGGTCGGAGACCACGACGTTCGACAGCCGGAAGAGCGGATGGTCGCGGCGCGGCGGCTCGTGCTCGTACACGTCGATCCCCGCGCCGAAGATCTTCTCCGCCGCGAGCGCTTCGACCAGCGCCTCTTCGTCGACGAGCGGCCCGCGCGCGGTGTTGACGAGGATCGCGGTGGGCTTCATCAGGCCGATGCGGCGGCGGTCGATCAGATGCCGCGTCTCGGGAACGAGCGGCGCGTGGACCGAAACGAAGTCGGCCTCACGGCAGAGCGTGTCTAGGTCCACGATCTCGATCCCGGGCGCGGGCGAGGCATACGGGTCGCTCACGAGCACCCGCGCGACGCCGCAGCCGCGCATCTTGCGCTCGAACGCGCGCGCGATCCGGCCGTAGCCGACGAGCCCGAGCGTGCGGCCCGCGACCCGATACATCCGCTCGTGCCGCGATACGTTCCACGCGCCCTCGCGGACCGCGCGGTCGCGCGCGGCGACGCGCCGCACGACGCCGTAGAACAGCGCAAGCGCCTGGTCGCTCACCTCCTCCGACCCGTAGTCGGGCACGTTGGCGACGACGATGCGCCGCGCCCGCGCCGCGTCGAGATCGATGTTGTCGATGCCGATTCCGTAGCGGACGATGGCCTTCAACGCCGGCGCCCCGGCGATCGCGGCAGCGGTCACCGGCGATTCGCGCACCAGCGCCGCGTCGGCGTCGCGCACCGCGTCGGCGACCCGTGCCGCGTCGCGATCGCACGGCCGCACGACGACCTCCGCGTCGAGCGGAGCGAGGATCGCCCGCTCGGTCTCGTAGCTGTCGTAGCCCGAGTCGAGGACGACGACCTTGCGTGAAGCGGTCATTTCGATGTGGGCAAGAAAGCGAGCCGCACCCCGCGAGGTGCGGCTCTCGCCGCAGCCTACTTCTTCTGCTGCTGGACGGCGGTGAGCAGCTTGTCGCTCCACTCCTTGCCGATCTCCTTGTTCACCCATTCGACCACCGGCGGCTGGGCAAGCTTGCGGAACGGCTCGACCTGGGCGGGCGCGAGCTCGGTGACCTGCATGCCGTTCTTGGTGAGGATCTCCTTCGCCGCCAGGTCCTGGTCGCTCGTCATCTTGCGGTGGATGTCGCGGGCGATCTTGGCGCCGTCGGCAACGACCTTCTGCTGCTCCGGCGTGAGGCCCTTGAAGAACTTGTCGTTCATGAGATAGGCGTGGATCGAATAGACGTGCCCGTCGAGCGTGATGTACTTCTGGTATTGGTACAGGCTCGCCGCGAGGATGTTCGTCACGCCGTTCTCCTGCCCGTCCACGACCTTTTGCTGCAGCGCCGTCGGCAGCTCCGCCCATGGAATCGCCGAAGCGGACGCGCCGAGCGACTCGACCAGGGCTTTGAACACCGGCGAGGGCTGAATGCGCATCTTCATGCCCTTCATGTCGGCCGGCGAGTTGATCGGGCGAGCGCTATTGGTGAAGTGGCGCACGCCGTTGTCGGCGATGCCGAGCATGCGGATGCCGGTTTTCTTCAGCATGTCGTCGGCGAGGTCCGCGCCGAAGCTCGAGTCGTACACCCGCCATGCGTGCGCGTGGTTGTCGTAGAGGTAGGGGATGCCGAGCACGCCGATGCCCTTGTAGACGCTCGCGATGGCGCCGTCGTGCGCGACCGCCATTTCCAGCGTGCCGAGCTTGAGGCCCTCCATGGTCGCCGCGTCGTTGCCGAACTGGCCGGCCGGGTAGATCTCGACCTTGATCGCGCCGTTGGTGTTCTTCTCGACGTAGTCCTTGAACGCCAGCGCCGCTTTGTGCTTGGGCTGGTCGTCCTTGGCCGGCTGGAAATGCGCGTACTTCAGGGTCTTCTGCTGCGCGTTCGCGGCGGGCGCGATCACGAGCAGGGCCGCCGCGAGAGCGGTTGCGAGAGTGCGAAGCTTCATTTGACTCCTCCTTCGGTGGGTGAGAACGGTCAGCGGGCGTAGCCGAGCCAATGCGGCAACGCCGTCGACAGGGGGGCAAACAGGACCACGGCCAGCAGCACGGCCATCTCCGCGGCGAGCAGCGGGAGGATGGCGCGGGCGAGCTTTTCGATCCGCAGGCGGCCGACCGACGTCGTCACGAACAGAACGCCGCCCACCGGGGGCGTGACGAGGCCGATGGTGAGATTGAGCACCACCGCCATGGCGAAGTGCAGCGGATCGATGCCGAACCGGTCGGTCAGCGGGGCGAGCACCGGCACGAGGATGATCACCGCGGGCAGCACGTCGATGAACATGCCGCAGACCAGCACGAACGCTGCGACGAGCAGCATGATGGTGGTCGGGTCGCTGGAGACCTGGCCGATGAGATTCGCCACCGACTGCGGGAGCTGCAAGAGCGTGAGCAGCCAGGCGAAGAGC
>JALOSW010000231.1 GCA_025458245.1 Burkholderiales bacterium | reverse complement strand
CGGCGTTCGCGCACGTGGGCAACGGCACCGACATCGGGCTGGAGGAGGTCGCCGCGCATCTGCTGGAACGCGACGACATCCACACGCTCGCATTGCTGATCGAAGGGCTGCATGACCCCCAGGGCTTCGTCGCGCTGGCTCGGCAGGCGCACGCGATCGGCAAGCGCGTCGCGGTGTTCAAGGCGGGACGATCGGACGTCGGCCAGCGCGCGGTCACGTCGCACACCGGGGCCATCGCCGGTGCGGACGACGTATTCGACGCGGTGTGCCGTGACGAGGGCGTGCTGCGCATTCAGGCGGCGGGGCGTCGGTGCTCGCGGACGAGCTGACCGCCGCCGGGCTGGAGATGCCTGCGCCGACTCAAGCGACCGTCGAAGCGTGCGCGCGGCTCGACAACCCGTTCCTCGAGGCGTCGAATCCGTTCGACGTGGGCAGCAGCGTGTTCTCCGATCCCGGCGCGCCGAAGACCGCACTTGCGATCGCCGCGCGCGATGCGAACGTCGATGCCATATGCTGGATCGGCGTCGGCGCGCCACGCGACGAGCGGTCGAGCACGCTGCTGGACGACGCGCTCGACGTGCTTGGAGGATGCGGCAAGCCCGCGGTCATCGTGCCGCTATCGGGGACGCCGGTGGAGGCAGGCTTCGCGTGCGCGCACGAGATCGATGTGCCGGTGGCGCGCAGCGTGAAGGCTGCGGCGCTGCTGATGCGCGCGGCGTTGTCGCACGGCGAGGCGCGGCCCGCAGCGGCGGCACCGCACACGGCCGGTGCGACGGGCGGCCGCGTCCTGCGCGAGACCGAAGCGAAGCGCGAGCTCGCCGCGCGCGGCATTCCCGTGCTCGAAGCGCACTACGCGACGGATACGGACGAGGTCGCGAGTGTCGCGTCGAGCGTCGGCTTTCCGCTGGTGCTGAAGGGGGTCGCGCCCGGCGTCGCGCACAAGAGCGAGGCGGGACTGGTGAAGGTCGGGCTGCGCGACGCGGCCGCGACGCGCGCCGCGGCGGAGGACATGATCCGCCGCAACCCCGGCACGCGGATCGAGGGCTTCACGGTGGAGACGCAGCTCGTCGGGGGCGTCGAGACGCTGCTCGGCATCCGCATGGACGCGCAGTTCGGGCCGATGCTCGTGTTCGGCCTCGGGGGGACGATGGTGGAGGTGCTGCGCGACATAGCGCTCACGGCTTGCCCCTGCACGCCCGAACGCGCCCGCGCGCTGATCGGCGAGACGCGGGCCGCGCGCCTGCTCGACGGTTTCCGCGGTGCGCCGGCCGCCGACGTCGAGGCGCTGGTGGCGGCGATGGTCCGCCTGTCCCGTTACGCTGTCGAAGCGGCGAACGAGGTGCTCGAAGTCGAAATGAATCCGTTCATCGTGCTGCCGCGGGGCCGGGGAGCCTTTGCGGTGGACGCACTCATCGTGAAGAACACCTGAAGGAGGAGATCGCATCATGAAGAGACGCTCGTTTCTGATCGCCGGCAGCTTCGCCGCACTCGTCCCTGGCCTCGCCGCCGCGCAGGACTACCCGGCGAAGGTCGTCCGCATCGTCAACCCGTTCGGCGCGGGGGGCGCGCTGGACCAGCTCGCCCGCAGCCTCGCGCAGAAGATGAGCGATTCGATGGGCCAGCAGTTCATCGTCGAGAACAAGACCGGGGCGGGCGGCAACATCGGCGCGGACTTCGTGGCCAAGAGCCCGGGCGACGGCTACACGCTGATCATGGGCTCGAGCGCCACGCACGGGATCAACCCGACGCTCTACGGCGCGCAGCTGCCCTTCGATGCGCAGAAGGACTTCACGCCGATCTCGGTGTCGGTGATCCAGAAGAACGTCCTCGTCATCAACCCCGCCGTCGTGCCGGTCAACAACGTTCAGGAGCTGATCGCCTTCGCGAAGGCGAACCCCGGCAAGCTGTCGTTCGGGTCGGCGGGCACCGGCACTTCACAGCATCTTTCAGGCGAGATGTTCAGGAGCATGGCGGGCGTGGACATCGTGCACGTGCCCTACAAGGGCAGCGCGGCCGCGATGACCGACCTCCTCGGCGGCCAGATCGCGATGATGTTCACCGACATTCCGGTCTCGCTGCCGCACATCAAGGCCGGCAAGCTCAAGGTGCTCGGCGTCACCTCCGCGCAGCCCGCCGCGGCGCTGCCGGACGTCCAGCCGCTCGCGCAGCAGGGGCTGCCGGGCTTCGACCTCAAGGCGTGGTACGGCGTGATGGGCCCCGCCAACATGGCGAAGCCCGTGGTGGAGAAGCTCAACGCGGAGATCACCAAGGCGCTGAAGAGCCCCGACCTGAGCCAATCGCTGGAAAGCCGCGGCATGGAGATCATCGCGCTTGACGTGCCGCAGTCGACGGCGTTCGTGAAGAGCGAGATGGAGCGCTGGGCGCAGGCGGTGAAGGTGTCGGGGGCGAAGGCGCAGTAGCAGGAAGGTGTTTGCCGTCAGGCGCTGTACCCCGCCTCCCGCTGATGCCGAATGGCGAGCACTTCCACCCGGTCCAGCCCCGCCCGAACCCGATAGAGCGCAACGTAGCCTGTCTTACCCCGCGAGATCACGAGCTCGCGGATCGGCCCGCGCACGGGCCGGCCGATGTGGGGATGCCGCGCGAGGACGTTCACCGCATCGACGATGATCTCGACGGCCTGCCGGGCATTGCCCGCGTCCTGCTCGGCCAGAAAGGCGAACAGCCGTTCCAGGTCATGCAGGGCCCGCGAGGAGTAGTAGACCTGCAGCACGCCGTCGCGCGCACCGGTCAGCGCCGCGTGCGCGCGCGCCGCACGGGAGTGGGACGACGCACGGTGCGCCCCTGCGCGCGCCCGACGATGTAGGCGTGCACGTCCTCCGCGGCGTAGAGCGGCCCGCCCGCGTCGATCTCGTCGGCTGCGATCTGCGCGTCGGCGATGAACGACTCGCGCATCTCGGCGAGCGCGGCCTGCGCTTCGAGCGCTTCGACCATCCACGCGTGCATCGTCTTGCCGGATGCTTCGGCGAGCGGCGCGATGCGGGCGCGCAGGTCTTCGCTGAGCTTGAGGGTGGTGGTGGCGGGCACGGGCTGGTCCTCGGGAGTAGGCAGGTGTCACCAAAGTAGCACCGGAGGCGGCATGGGTCAACCAAGGCAACTCCGCCGCGGACGTATCGGTTTTTAATACCGTATGAGCCTCAGGATCACACTTTCCGTATTTTGCTCGCCCTCACGGCATCGTATGCCGATACTCCGCCGCGTGGTTGGCCCGGTTCTTCAGCAGCGCTCCGGTGCCAGGCCGCAACCCAACCTACCCATGCGAAGGAGACGCAATGAACGCCTCGAAGCAAGCGACCTCGGTCCACCCCGCCATGCCGGTCAACGCGATTGCCTCGCCGCGCCGATTCGCGCGCACCGCCGCGCTGCTGGCGGCCGGGGCCGCGGCGCTGAGCCTCGGTGGTTGCTATGTGGTGCCCATCCAGCCCGACGGCCGTCCGTATCCGGTGCCTGGCGTGACCGCGCCGGCCGCATCCGGTCACGCTCTGCCGGTCCCGCCCGCTCCGACGGTCATCCCGGTGCGCATGTACCCGACCAACGATGCCGCCGCGCCGAGCGGTGCGGTCGCGGGTGCGGTGACGTCGCACTACAACGGCCGCGCGGAGTTCCAC
>JALOSW010000230.1 GCA_025458245.1 Burkholderiales bacterium | reverse complement strand
GCCCAGCTCGAACGCGTGGTAGTCGGCCTTGCTGGGGGCGAAGGTGTTCGTCTCGTGCTGGAAGCCGCCGACGGCGATGCGCGCCATGCGCAGGACTCCGGGATCGGGCGAAAGCGCCGAGCGTAATCGAATCGCCGCACACGGACAACGCGCACTGCTCGGGCGCGCGCCGCACCGTCGCCGACGTCCCTTGATGCGGCGCGGCGGCTCGGTTATCGTGTTCCGCCGATCCGTTTCGACTCCCCCTCAGAAGGAGCCACTGCCATGAGGCTGCCCAATCGACTCGCCGCCATCGCGCTCGCCGCTGCGCTCGCCGCGGGCACCGCCCCGAGCGCGCTCGCACAAAGCGACGCCAAGGTGCTCAAGGTCGTGCCGCATTCGAACCTCGCGATCCTCGACCCGATCTGGACCACGCAGTACATGGTCCGCAACCATGGCTACATGATCTACGACACCCTCTTCGGCACCGACGAGAAGAACAAGATCCAGCCGCAGATGGTCGAGAGCTGGACGGTGAGCCCGGACAACCGCCTTTGGACGTTCACGCTGCGTCCCGGCCTGCAGTTCCACGACGGGCAGCCGGTCACCGCGGAGGACGTGATCGCGTCGCTGCAGCGCTGGGGCAAGCGCGACACGATGGGCCAGAAGCTCTTCACCTTCGTCGACCGCATGGATGCGCCGAAGCCGGACACCTTCCGCATCTTCCTGCGCGAGCCGAACGGCTTCCTGATCGAAGCGCTCGGCAAGCCCTCGTCGAACGTGCCGTTCATCGTGCCCAAGCGCGTTGCCGATACGCCCGCCGACAAGCAGATCGACGATTACACCGGCTCGGGCCCCTACGTCTTCAAGCGCGACGAGTACAAGCCCGGCGAGAAAGCGGTGTACCTGAAGAACCCTAAATACCAGCCGCGGAAGGAGCCCGCCTCGGGCACGGCGGGGGGCAAGAACGTCTACGTCGACCGCGTCGAATGGAACCTCGCGATGCGCGACGCGCAGACGCAGGTGAACGCGCTCGCGAAGGGCGAGATCGACATCATCGAGCAGCCCGCGTTCGAGAGCTACGCAGCGCTGAAGGCCGACCCCGGCGTGCAGGTCGTGAACTCGAACCCCGTCGGGTTCCAGTACATGCTGCGCTTCAACCACCTCCACAAGCCGTTCGACAACCCGAAGGTGCGGCGCGCGGCGATCGCGGCGCTCAACCAGGAGGCCTTCCTCAAGGCGCAAGTCGGCATCAAGGACTACTACCGCCCGTGCCCGTCGATGTACGGCTGCGGCACGCCCTACGGCAGCGTGAAAGGAAGCGAAATCCAGGCGAAGGGCGGCATCAAGCAGGCGCAGGAGCTGCTCAAGGCGTCGGGCTACGATGGCACGCCGATCGTGATCATGAAGCCGACCGATCTCGCGTCGATCACCAAGCTTCCCGACGTCGCCGCGCAACTGCTGCGCCAGGCCGGCTTCAAGGTCGATCTGCAGTCGATGGACTGGAACACGCTCGTCTCGCGCCGCGCGAAGAAGGATCCGCCGGCGCAGGGCGGCTGGAACATCTTCGCGACTGCGTGGGTCGTGCCGGACATCTGGAGCCCGCTCACCAACGCGGCGACCAACGGCCTGTGCGACAAGGCGTGGTTCGGCTGGTCCTGCGACGCGGAGCTCGAGACGCTGCGCGACCAGTTCGCGCGCGAGACCGACGACGCGAAGAAGAAGCAGCTCGCCGACGCGATCAGCGCGCGGGCGTTCGAGATCGGCACGCACGCGCCGCTCGGCGAGTACGTGAACCCGCTCGCCGCGCGCAAGAACGTGTCGGGCTTCGTGACCGGGCCGGGCAACTTCTACTGGAACATCAAGAAGAACTGATCGGCGGCAGCGCGGACGCCCGGGGACGCGGACGTCGCCTCGTGCGGCGACGGCGTCATCCGGGCTACGGCGTCGCGCGCGGGCACCGCGACGGGGCAGCCCGCCCGCTGCGGTACCGCTGACACTGACGGCGACCCCGATGCTCGGCTTTCTCCTGCGCCGCGTCCTCTCGACGATCCCCGTTCTGTTGATCGTCGCCGTTCTCGTCTTTCTGCTCCTGCGCCTCACGCCCGGCGATCCGGCTGCGATCATCGCGGGCGACGCGGCGAATCCCGAACAGATCGCGGCGATCCGCGCGGGTCTCGGACTCGACCGTCCGATCGTCGCCCAGTTCGGCATCTGGTTCTGGAACCTGCTGCAGGGAAACCTCGGCGAGTCGTTCTACTTCAAGATGCAGGTCACCGACCTCATCGCGCAGCGCCTCGAGCCGACGTTCGCGCTCGCGACCGTGACCATCCTCCTCGCGGTCCTCGTGTCCATCCCGCTCGGCGTGATCGCCGCCTGGCGGCAGGGCGGGTGGCTCGACCGCGCGCTGTCCGCGTTCTCCGTGCTCGGGTTCTCGATCCCGGTGTTCGTGCTCGGGTACATCCTGATCTACGTCGTATCGGTGAAGCTCGGTTGGCTGCCGGTCGCCGGCTACCGCCGCATCTCGGAAGGCTTCGTGCCCTTCATCCGCCATCTGATCCTGCCGGCGATCGCGCTCTCCGTGATCTACATCGCCCTCATCGCGCGGGTGACACGCGCCGCGGTGCTCGAATCGCTCGGCGAGGACTACATTCGCACGGCGCGGGCGAAAGGTCTCAAGGAGTCGCGCGTGCTCATGTTTCACGCGCTCGCCAACGCGGCCGTGCCGATCGCGACCGTCGTCGGCATCGGCATCGCGCTGCTCATCGGCGGCGTCGTCGTCACCGAGAGCGTGTTCGCGATCCCGGGTCTCGGGCGGCTCACCGTGGATGCGGTGCTGGCGCGCGACTTCCCGACCATCCAGGGCGTGATCCTCTTTTTCTCGTTCGTGTACGTGCTGATCAACCTGATCGTCGACCTGTCGTACCTGGTCTTCGACCCGCGGATCCGCTACTGACGGCGCCGCCCATGCAGGACAACCCCGACACCGAGCGCGAAGCCGTCCGCGAATCGTTCCTCGAGAGCGAGGCGGCGGAGGCGGGCGTGCCGCCGTCGCGCGAGCCGGTCTGGTCGCGCCTGCGCCGGAGCTGGACGGTGCGCGTCGGCGGGACCGTGCTCGCGCTCCTCACGGCGGTCGCATTGCTCGCTCCGGCTCTGGGCACGGTGGACCCGTCCTACTTCGACCCCGGCATCCGCGACCTCGTGCCGGGGACGGCGTCGGAGTTCACCGATATCGAAGGCAACACCGCGACGCGCACGTTTTGGATGGGCACCGACAGCTTCGGCCGCGACATCTACAGCCGCGTCCTCTACGGCACGCGCGTGTCGCTCATCGTCGGCGTCGCCGTCGCGATCGTCGCG
>JALOSW010000087.1 GCA_025458245.1 Burkholderiales bacterium | reverse complement strand
CTTCGAGCGGACCGTGTAGTCCTGATACGCGGGCAGCGCGATCGCCGCCAGAATGCCGATGATCGCAACCACGATCATCAGTTCGATCAGGGTAAAGCCTTTCTGGATCGTCTTCATGTAACTACCTCCGAGGTTGATTGAACCGAAGTGGCTGCCATCAAAACCGTCCACCACGACCTGCTCCATGCAGCTTGCGTGCCAGCTCGCGTCGCCGCGCAGGGATCGGGCGTCTCGCGGAAAAAAGTCGCGGGGTGCCCGGCGCGGCGTGAAATCAGTCACGGCCGGACCGCCTGGCCGGTCGCCGACGTGGCGCGACGCTCGGCACGAAGTGACGTGCCGCGTCAGTTCGCGTACGGGCTTGCGTCGGTTCCGGGCGTGTCGAGCGCGCGGGCGATATCGTCGAGCACGCCCGACCACTCGTGCAGACGGCTCTGGCGGAAGATGCGCGCCGACGGGTACCAGGGCATCCGCTCGCCTTCGCGCAGGTAGCGCCACTCGGGAACGGCCGGCACGAGGATCCAGACCGGCCGGCCCAGCGCGCCGGTGAGATGGATGAGCGCGGTCTGCACCGAGATCACGATGTCGAGCGCAGAGACGAGCGCGGCCGTTTCGTCGTAGTCCGCGATGGTTTCGGGCCAATGCACGACCTCGTTTCCGGACGCACGCGCCGCTGCGAGTTCCTCGTCGACCTTGCCGTACTGGAGGCTCACGAAGCGCCTCCCGGGCCGCGCGAACGCGCCGAGTAAATCGGCGAGCGGCAGGCTGCGCGCGCTCGTCCGCGTGAGCTGCGTTCCGCCCCGCCACGACAGCCCGATCTTCGGCCCGGTTCCAAGGGCGCCGAGGCGGGCGCGGTAGCCGGCCACCTTGTCCGGATCGGCCCTCAGGTAACCCGAGTGCCGCGGGAAATCCGGCCACTCGTTGCGCAAATGCGACGGCAAGGTGCCCGCAGCCACCTGGAAATCGATGGGCGGCAGCGCCTTGGTGGGCGGAATCGCGTCGTCGTCGTCCGGCCGCGTGAGGACCGTCACCTCGGGAAACGAGCGCCGGAAAACGGCGACCAGCCGGCGATCGCATTCGACGACGCAGTGCTTCGCCCGGGCAATCATCTCGGGCAGACAGGAAGCGAACATGATCTCGTCGCCGAGTCCCTGCTCGGCATAGACGAGGAGCGTCTTGCCCTCGAGCGGTTCGCCCTTCCACTCCGGAAACGGCCAGGGCCGGCGCAGGATCGCGAGGCTCGCGAACCGGTAGGCGTAATCGCGCCAGCCCTCGCGGAAGCGTGCCGAGGCAAGGAGAACGTGAGCGCGGTTCCAGCGCGCCTCGAAGCTCGAAGGCTCGCGCTCGAGCACGCGGGTGTACATCTCGCCGGCGGCATCGAAGCGACCCGTGTGCAGGTACACGTTGCCCAGGTTGAGGCGCGGGCCGACCGCGCTCGCGGGCGTGCGCGCGACCACCGACTCGGCGTACGGCAGCGCTTCCTCCCAGCGATCCACCGCGAACAACGCCCGCCGCATTACGTCAGCAGCTTCGATGCTCTCGGGCATCGCGGCGATCGCGCGCTCGGCGTGCTCCAGCATCTCCGCCTTGCGCCCTTCTCGCTCGCAGACGTAGGCGAGTTCCATCTCGGGTCCAGGCGCGCCGGGTTGCGCCGCGCTCGCCTGCTCGAACACCCGCCGCGCGCGCGCGAGATCACCCTGCGCCGCGGCAGCGCGTCCGAGTTCCAGAAGCACTTCCGGGTCGTCCGGCGCATAGTGGGCCGCGAGCTCGAGATGGTCGCGCGCCGCTTCCACGTCGTGCTCCACGCGCGCGATGCGCGCCAGCGCGACGTGCGTGGAAACCCGTTCCGGATCGAGGTCGGTCGCGCGCTCGAGGGCTGCACGGGCCTCAGCCGTGCGGCCGAGCGCCGCGAGGCTCCGGCCGAGGACGTCGTGCAGGGCCGCCGCATCAGGGCGTTCGGCGAGGGCCGCTTGCGCCCGCGCCGCCGCGCCCGTGTGATCGCCGGCGGCCGCGAGTGCCGCGATCGCCGAGAGGGTCGCGTCGTCCGCGGCACGGATGGCCGGCGCCGGCGGCGCCGGCGCCTTCTGCGGTTTTCGCTTGAGCCAGTCGAACATCCGCGTGTTACTCCCGCTTCGCGATGGCCGCCACCTGCTCGCTCACGGCCGCGATCACGTCCGACCACTCTCCATGCGCGTGCTGGCGAACCAGCCGCGCGGAGGGATACCACGGCAGTCGGTCGCCCTCGCGCAAATAGCGCCAACCGGATGCCTTGGGAACCAGCACGAACACCGGCCGCCCGAGAGCGCCCGTCAAGTGGACGAGCGACCCGCAAACCGTGGCCACGGCGTCGAGCGCACAGACGAGCGCAGCCATCTCCTCGAGGTCCGTGAGCGCCTCGCGCCAGACGTGCATCGCAACACCGGCGCACGCGGCGATTTCGGCGAGCTCGGCTTCGGTCGCGTCGTGCTGCAAGCAGACGAAAGCCGTGCCGGGCGTTGCGAGCAGAGGCGCGAGATCCTTCGGTGCGAGCGTGCGGAACTCGCGCCCGGTCCGCACGAGGCCGCCGCGCCACCCGAGTCCGATCTTCGCGCCCGGCCCGAGCGCCGCGAGCCGCTCCCGCCACGCGGCCACGCGCGCGGGGTCGGGCAGGAGATAGCTTTCCCGCTCCGGAAACGCGCGCCATGCGCGACGGAAGTGCTTCGGCAGCGAGCCCATGGCGACATAGCCGTCGATCTTGGGCAGGCCCTCCGGCTTCGCTTCGCCGCCGTCGGCCACGAAGGCATTCGGGAACGAGCGCGAGAACAACGTCAGCAGCCGCTTCTCGATGGGGATCACGACCCGCGCGCCGCGCGCTTCCAGATCGGGGATGCAGGAGGCGAACATGATGATGTCGCCGAGGCCCTGTTCCGGGTAGACGAGGAGCGTCTTGCCGTCCGGGTTCCCGCCATCCCACGTCGCAAAAGGATACTGGCGCGCCGGCGAGAGCCGGCCCTTCAGCCGGTATTCGTAGTCGTCCCAGCCGTGCTCGAAATCGCCGAGCCAGAGCTCCAGCTCGCCGAGCCCGCCATGCGCCTCCGCATGCTCGGGCACCATCTCGATCGCGCGCCGGAACCAGGCCGTGGCCTCGTCGGGACGGTCCATGCGGTGGCAGACCGCCGCGATCGCCGTCGCCGTGTCGGCGCTCTTCGCGTCGAGCTCGAGGGCGCGCCGGAGCGATGCGAGACCGTCCTCGAAGCGCCCCATGTCCTGCAACAGGACGCCGAGGTTGTGATGAATCACCGCCGCGTCGGGACGCAGGCGTGCCGCCTCTCGGAGTTCGGCCACCGCCGCGTCGAGCTGCTCGTCCTCGCGAAGGGCGAGCCCGAGGTTGGACCGCGCCATCGCGAAGTCGGGCTTCGCCTCCACGGCGCGCTGGAACGCGGCGAGCGCGGCGCGGCGATTGCCGCGCAGCTGCTCGAGCATGCCGAGGTTGTTGAGCGCGTGCGCGTGGCGCGGCGCGATGTTCAGCGCCTGTCGCAGGCTCTCCTCGGCACGCAGCGCGTTGCCGAGGTGAAGGTGCACCAGGCCGAGGTGCGTCCAGGTGTCCGCGTTCCGCGGATCGTAGCGTCCCGAGAGGGCGAATTCCGCGTGCGCGCCCTCGAGATCACCCGACGCGAGGAGCGCCAGGCCGAGCCCCGAGTGGGCGCGCGCGTGGCCGGGGCGAATCGCGATGGCGCGGCGGAACTGCTCGGCGGCGGCGGGATGCTCGGCAGCGTTGTAGCGCGTCTCGCCGAGGAGGCAGCGCGCCTCGTAGTCATCGGGATGCGCGTCCACCGCGCGCTCGAGCAGCGCGACCGCGACCGCCGTGTCGCCCCGCTCCAGGGCGCGGGCGGCGTCGGCGAGCTCGGGCGTCGCCTGCGCGCGCGGCGGTGCGGGCTCGCTCCGGAATATCTGCTTGAGGAGCCGGGTGAGCATCGCTTGCTGCAGGCCCGGGCGCGCCCGGTCAGGCGGCCACGGACTTCTGCGGTCGCTGCGCCGCGTGCAGCATGCGGTCGCGCTCGGCGAACCACTCGGCGGCGTACTCGCAGTCGCGATATTCGTCGAAGTACGGTCCGCCCAGGGTGTAGTGAACGAGCGATACCTCGCGCGTCGGCTGATAGTAGCCGACCAGATGGTTCCAGCGCCGGGGCAGATCGCCGATCAGCGACTCGTCGGCGAGCCACTTGAACTGGTGCAGCTCGAGCCCGGTCGCCGTGTTCACGTACTCCGGCGTGAGCGCACGGCACCGCGCGTTGTTGAAAAGCATCACGCTCGACCAGTTCTTTTTCGGGTAGGCAGTCTGCGGCTGCCCGAGGAACTTGATCGCCTCGCGCGGCTGGTGGTCGTGCTTCACGACCTGCACGGCGAAGCGCTCGTCGCGCAGCGTCCAGAGGTTCGCGATGTCGTCGAGGACGAGCATGTCGCAGTCCACGAACACGCTCCAGCCCTCGAACCCGGAAAGGTACGGCACCAGGAAGCGCGAGAACGCGAAGTCGGTCGATTGCAGGGGATGACGCTCGCGGTGGAACACGCCCTTGAGCTCCGAGAGCATCAGCGGCGCGATCGCCACGGGAACGCTCGCACGCGTCCAGATGGAATGCGCGAGAACGGAATACGCGGCCGCTTCGCGCGGGTCGAAACCGATGAAGACGCGGATCATGTCAGGAGTCCTCGGACGAGAGACGCGTTTCGACCAGGCGCGGACCGCCGGGCGCGTCCTCGCGCCACTGGATCCAGAACTCCCATGCAACGCCGGGAAACTGCGCCGCCACGCGCCTGATCAGGGCCTGCCACCACTCGGGCGGCTGGATCGTGCAATGCGCGTTCTCGCCTGTCGGCAGCCTGCCCGTGGGCAGCTTGCTGAAGGGCGTGAAGCTCGGGTCGTAGCATTGGATGAAATCGACGTCCCAGAAATCCTGGATGCTGTCGTAGACCGTGCCGTCCTCGGCCTTGATGCCGCGGAGGTCGTACTGCATGCCCTTGCCGCTGCCGTAGTCGAGGATGTTGGTCGCGCCGGTCGCGGCGACGAGACGCTTGATGCGGCCCGCCTGCGACGGCAGCGAGAGGCCCGGGAACGTCTGCTCGGGCGGTATCTTCAGGAACTGCTCGCCTTCGGCGTGCATCTGCCGGTAGAGCTGGGTGAGCTCGCGATATCGCGGGCTCGGGTTCTCGCGGCTGTACATGTCGCGCGTGTTCCGCTCTGAGGGTCAGGACAACGGCATTATAGCGACGCAAGGGCGCGCGCCTCCCGTGCGAAAGTCACGCGTGTCGCGCTCCCCGCCTCGCGACGAGCGCTGTGCACAAATGCTTTGCCTCGTCCGGATGCGTTTGGCGGCGGCTGCCCCCGCAATTAGACTAGCAGGAGCACGCCGCACGCTCTCCGCATGGACCTCGCCGAATACGAAAAGCTCGCCCCGCAGATCGCCGTCGATGCCGGCGGCACGAGGCTCGTGTTCGCGACCCCGAACCGACAGGCCGCCTGGCGCGTCGAGACCCTCTTCACCAAGGAGCCGGACACCATCGAGTGGATCGCGGGCTTCGCTCCCGGCGACACGCTGCTCGACATCGGCGCCAACGTCGGGATGTACTCGGTGTGGGCTGCCGCCTCGCGCGGTGTGCGCGTGTTCGCGTTCGAGCCCGAGTCGCAGAACTACGCCCTGCTCAATCAGAACATCTTCCTGAACCGACTCGACCGGCTGGTGCAGGGGTACTGCGTCGCGCTCTCCGACACGGCGGGCTACGACCGGCTCTATCTGTCGGAATTCACCGCCGCCGGCTCGTGCCACAGCTTCGGCGCTGCCCTGGATTTTCACAACCGCCCCCGCGAGGCGCCATTCGCACAAGGCTGCGTCGCGGCGACCGTCGACGATCTGGTCGCGAAAGGCGCGATCCCCGTGCCCACGCACGTCAAGCTCGATGTAGACGGCCTCGAGTCGAAGGTCATCGCCGGGGCGAGCACGACGCTCGCCGACCCCGCGGTGCGCTCCCTGCTGGTCGAGATCAACACCGGGCTCGACGAGCACTGGGAGATCATCGACGCGATGCTCGCGCTCGGCTTCGACTACTCGCAGGAGCAGGTCGACCGCTCCCAGCGCAAGGACGGCCCGTTCAAGGGCGTGGGGAACTATGTCTTCCGACGTTGAGCAGTTCGTCCACTACCGGGTCGCGAACGCGCCGGTGCTCTGGTATCCGTTCCCGCACTTCTACGTGCACCCGGTGTTCCCCGAACCGTTCTTCGCCGAACTGCGCGCGCGGCTGCCCGGCCCGAAGAATTACGTGCGGCTGGACGAAACCGGCACGGTGCCCAAAGGCGCCTACCCGGAGCGCTTCGTGTGCTCGCTCACCGACCTCGAGGAAGAGGAGTTTCAACGCGACGCGGGGTCGTTCTGGGCAGAGTTCAACCAGTGGATCGGGAGCGACGAGTTCGCGCGCCTCGTGATGTTCAAGTTCCGCGAGGGCATCGCGGAGCGCTTCGGCGCCGGCAACGAGCTGCGCACGAGCACGGAACTGCGGCTGGTGCGCGACTTCACGAACTACTCGATCTCGCCGCATACCGACGCCCCGCACAAGCTCGTCTCGCTGCTCTTCTACCTCCCCGCGGACGAGTCCATGCTCGACCTGGGGACGTCCATCTACGCGCCACGCGACCCTTCGCTGCGGTGCGAGGGCGTCGGACATCACCCGTTCGACGGGTTCAAGAAGGTCGCCACCATGCCCTATCGGCCGAACTCGCTGTTCGCTTTCTTCAAGACCGACCTCGCGTTCCATGGCGTGGATCCCATCGCGCGCGGCGATGTCGTCCGCGACCTGCTGCTCTACAACATCTACGTCAACAAGGTCGTGGGAACGAGGCCCGAAAAGGCTGTCCGCCCGCGCGTCGCCTGGCCTTGGCAGCGCGCGTGAGCCTCGCCATGGCCGGCTGCATGTAGGACAATCCGCGCGGCATTCACGGAGACCGCAAATGGGACTGCTATCGATGTTCTCGAAAGGCGAGATCGGAGAATTCGCCAAGACGCTCGCCACGAATCTTTCGAAGCGCTATCCGCCGTCGATCGACGCCGCCACGGAGAAGAAGGTCTCGGAGACGCGCCTCACCAAGGTGCTCGAGGATGTCCTCGCCCAGGCGACCGACTTCCAGCAGAAGCAGCAGCTCGGCCTCTTCGGCAAGGCGAAGCTCGGCAACGAGTTCCGGTGGCAGCTGAAGGAGCTCGGCTACACCGACAAGTTCATCGAGATGGCGACCGAGGCCCTGATGGTCTACGTGACCCGCGCATCGGCACCTTCGGCCACGGCGCCCGACAAGAAGTAGCCGCGGCCGCGGGCAGCGGCGGCCTCGCGTCCGGGGACGCTCAGGGTTTGTAGCCCGGGATCTTCGCCTCGTCGACCACGTCGATCTGTTCGGGATCGAGAAACGCCTCGGCGTACCTCAAGTACACCTTGCGTCGCACGAACACGTCGAAGAGGTCCGGGTCGACGTGGCCGTTCTGGCTGAACTTTCCGAGGATCGTGAGCGCCTCCGTCAGGGTCTTGCCCTTCTTGTAGGGGCGGTCCTTGGCAGTGAGCGCCTCGAAGATGTCCGCGATGCCCATGACGCGCGCCTGGACGGACATGTCCTCGCGCTTGAGCCCGCGCGGATAGCCCTTCCCGTCCATCCGCTCGTGGTGGCCGCCCGCGTACTCGGGCACGTTGCGCAGATGCTTCGGCCACGGGAGCGCCTCGAGCATCTTGATGGTCGAGACGATGTGGTGGTTGATGATCTCGCGCTCGTCGGGCGTGAGCGTGCCGCTCCGGATCGTGAGGTTCGCGACCTCGTCGTCCGAAAGAAAATTCGCCGTGGCCCCCGACGGATCACGCCACTTGTAGCTCCCGGCGATCGCGCGCACCCGCTCCTGATCGTCGCGCGACATCGCCTCGGCGCCCATGTTCGCCCGGCGCAGGAACTCGCGATCGTCGTCGAGCCGGCGCAAGCGGTCAGCGAGCTCGCGGTCGAGGCGGTATTTCCGCTCGCGCATGGCGATCTCGTCCAGACCCGGCGTGCGGGCGAGCTCGAGCTTCGCCTTGAGCGACTCGATCTCGGCGTCGCGCCTGAGCACCTCGAAGCGCGTATCGACGAGGTGGATGCGGTCGAAGATGGTCTCGAGCTTGGTCGCCTTGTCGACGATGTGGACGGGCGTGGTGATCTTCCCGCAGTCGTGCAGCAGGCCGGCGATGCGCAGCTCGTAGCGGTCCTGGTCGGACATGGCGAACGAGGCCAGGGGGCCTTCGGTAGTCTCGTTCACCGCCTCGGCGAGCAGCATCGTGAGCGTGGGCACGCGCTGGCAGTGCCCGCCCGTGTACGGCGACTTCTCGTCGATCGCCTCGTTGATGAGGGCGATGAACGACTCGAACAGGGTCTCGAGCTGGTCGATCAGCTGCCGGTTGGTGATCGCGATCGCCGCCTGCGAAGCGAGCGACTCCGCGAGCCGCCGGTCGGTTTCGGCGAACGGGACGATGCCGCCGGTGTCCGGGTCGCGGCAGTTGATGAGCTGCAGGACGCCGACGAGCTCGCCCGAGTGGTTCTTCATCGGAACGGTGAGGAACGACTTGGAGCGGTAGCCCGTGCGCTGGTCGAACTCTCGCGTGCCCGAGAAATCGAACCCCGCCTCGGTGTAGGCGTCGGCGATGTCGACGGTCCGGCCGGTCAGAGCGGCGTAAGCCGCGACCATGCCGGTGTTCGGCTGCCCCTCGCGATAGAGAGGCAGCGGCGCGAACGCGATGGGCTTGCCGGTGGTGCCGCCGAGCGCGATGCCGAGCGACGCGGTGCGGACGATCTCGAAGCGCAGCTGCTGCGCATCGCCCTCGCCCTCGATGAGGTACAGCGTGCCGCCGTCGGCGCGGGTGATGGTCTTGGCGGCGATCAGGATCTTCTCGAGGAGCGCACCGAGGTGCTTTTCGAGCGAGAGGGCTGCGCCGATCTCATTGAGGCGCTCGAGGCGCAGGAACAGGCCGTCTGCCGTCCCCGCCGGATCGGCCGACGCGCGCCCACGCTCCGCGGACAGAATCGCCTGCGCCATCGGGCGCCCTTCCCTACTTGATGCAGACCGCGCGGACCTGCGCGATGTCGGTGATGCCCTGGAAGACCTTCTCGATGCCGTCCATCTTCAGGGTGCGCATGCCTTCCTCGAGCGCGACCGCGAGCATCTCGGCGACGCGGGCGTGCTCCTGGATGAGCTTCTTGATCGGATCGGTGCCGACGAGCAGCTCGTGCAGGCCGACGCGTCCCTTGTAGCCGGTGTTGCTGCAGGCCTCGCAGCCCACCTTCCGGTAGAGCGTGAACTGGCCGTTCTCGTTCGCGTAATGCTTGGCGAGGTCCTTGTAGACGTTCTCGTAGGCGGCCTTGGCGTCCTTCTTGAACGACGTCGTGTTGAGAAGCTCCTGGCAGTACTCCGTGAGCAGCGCCTTCACCTCCTCGGAGGTCGGGTTGTAGGCTTGCTTGCACTTGCCGCAGAGGCGCTTCGCGAGCCGCTGCGCCAGAATGCCGAGCAGCGCGTCCGCGAAGTTGAACGGATCCATGCCCATGTCGAGCAGCCGGATGATCGACTCCGGAGCGCTGTTCGTGTGCAGCGTGGCGAACACGAGGTGGCCGGTGAGGGAGGCCTCGATGCCGATCGAGACGGTCTCCTTGTCGCGCATCTCGCCGACCATGATGATGTCCGGGTCCGCGCGCAGGAACGCCTTCATTACGGTCGCAAAGTCGAGGCCTGCCTTGCGGTTGACCTGGACCTGGCGCAGGCCCTTCTGCGTGATTTCGACCGGGTCCTCGGCGGTCCAGATCTTCGTCTCGGGCGTGTTCAGGTAGCCGAGCACCGAGTGGAGCGTGGTCGTCTTTCCGGAACCGGTCGGTCCGCACACGAAGAACAGGCCGTAGGGCTTCTCGATGACGCTCTTCAGCGTGGTGTGGTTGTGCGGCGTGAGGCCGAGCTTATCGAGCGGGATCGGCTCGCCCGCGGCGAGGATACGCATCACGACGTCCTCGACGCCACCTGCGGTCGGAATCGTCGCGACCCGCAGCTCGATGTCGAGCGGCCCGAACTTCTTGAACTTGATCTTGCCGTCCTGCGGCTTGCGGCGCTCGGAGATGTCGAGGTCGCACATGATCTTGAGGCGCGCGACGATCGCGTTGCGGTAGGACGCCGGCACTTCGATGTACGGAACCAGCGTGCCGTCCTTGCGCAGGCGGATCTCGGTCTTGGCCTTGCCCGGATAGGACTCGATGTGGATGTCCGACGCGCTCTGCTGGTAGGCGTCGATGATCACCTTGTTGACGAGCTTGACGAGCTCGTTGTCGGCCGCCGCCGTGACGTCGTCGCCGACGCCGCCGATGCCCTCCTCGTCGCCCTCGTCGAGCCCGGAGAGGAGATCGCCGATGTCGCCGGTGTCGAGCTCGACGCCGAAGAACTGGTTGATCGTGTCCTTGAACTCGCGGTGCGTGGTGACCGCGTAGACGATCCGGTTCGCGCGCGGGAAGACGTTGTTGACGATCCGCGAGCTCTTGATCCGCTCGGGATCGAGGCAGAGGACCAGCAGGCCCTCCTTGTTCTCCTCGAGCGGCATCCACTGGTTCGACTCGACGTATTCGCGCTTGAGGTTGCGCAGCAGATCGAGCGGCTTCACCCGCTCGGGCTTGAACGGCTCGTAAGGCACGCCGAAGAACTTGCCGAGCGCCTTGCCGATGGCGGGCAGCTTGACCTGGAACTCGTCGAGCAGGATCGCCTCGATCTCGACCACTTTCTTGCGCGCCGAGCGCGCCGCCAGCTCGAACTCGGCCGCCGAGATCACGGCATCGGCGACCAGGAAGTCGTATTTGGTCTTGAGGATCTGCGGCTTCTGGCGCTGCTTGAACGCGATCGCCAGGGTCTGGCAGAGCTCCTGCATCCCCTCCTCGGCGAGGGGTCCGAACGGTGCGCCGGACTTCGAGTTGATGAGCTGCGCGACGCCGATCAGCTCGCCCGCCTGCGCGTCGAGGATGGGCGAGACCAGCATCTGCTTGGTGCGGTAGCCGGTGCGCTTGTCGACCTCCTGCAGGAAGCGCAGGTTCGCGCTGTGGCTCTTCAGCTCGTCCTGATCGTAGACGTCCTTGAGATTGAGGAGCTTCCTCGAGAACGCCACGTACCCGGCGATCGAATGCTCGGCGATGGGCAGCTTCAGGTCGCGGAACGAGTTGAGCCCCGTCTTCACCTTCGAGATGATGGTGCTCTTGTCCTCGCCGACGACGTAGATCGTGAGCCGGTCCGCGTTGAAGAGGCTGCAGATGTCCGCGCTCACCTCCAACATGATCTCGTCGATGTTGTTGGTGGCGTGGATGCGGTTCGTGACGACCTGCAGGTTCTTCTGGAATGCGAGCCGGGTCGAGACGTCGCCCGCCGCTCCGGGTGTCGTGCTCGGTGTCGCGTTCAGCACTGCGCTCATGGCCTTACCCCGTCGAAAGCGGCACGCGCCGCCGTCCGCTCCTCCCCGAAGCCGCGGCATCCGCCCGCGCCGCGTCCCGCATGGAACGCAGCCCGGCGTGACCCGCGGCACTTGCGCTGCCGCCGTCCCTCGCGGGCGGGGCATGCCGTTGTCGTTGCAGCCCGAAAATCGTAACGGCGCCGCTGGCCGCGTTCAATCGCGCGCCATGCCTCGGTGTGGCCTATTGCAGGCTGGCGGCAAGACACATGCCCGCCGGTCACCGGGTCGCCCCGGCGCGGCCGCGCTCGCCGCCCCAGAGTCCCCCTTCGAGCAGAAAGGCCTTGTACCCCCGCTGGGCGAGCAGGAACGCCGCCGCCGAACTGCGGCGCCCGCTCTGGCAATAGACGACGTACTCGCGCTCCTGGTCGAGGAGCCGCGCCGCGTCCCGAATCTCGGCAACCGGGATGTTGACCGCGCCGGGCAGCTTGTCGAACTGGTACTCCGACGGGTAGCGCACGTCGAGCCACTGCGCGCCCGCAGCGACCTTCTCTTGCGCCTGCGCCATCGTCACGCGCTGCAGGAGCGGCTCGCGCAGGAGTTCGTTGAAGTCCTTCTGGTCGAGCCGGAACAGCGCGCCGTCGCTGATCATCGTCACGGTCGCGTTGCGCTTCGCGCCCGAGACGAGCGCCTCCTCGCCGAACGCGTCGCCCGCCTTGAGCTGCGCGAGCTTGATGCGTGCGCCGCCCACTGCGCGCTCGACCTCGCACTTGCCGGTTTCGATGACGTAGTAGTAGTCGCCGACCTCGCCCTCGCGCACGATCGCCTGCCCGCGCTTCACCGCGACGCGCGTGAAGCGGCGCAGCAGCGCCTCGATGTGCGCGGGCGGAAGCTGCGAGAACGCCCCGGTGCGCAGGTTGTTCACGCTGAACATGCCGGTCAGGAGCGCCCAGTTCTGCAGGCTCGGCGCCGCGGGCTCGGGCGCGCGGCGCTCGGCGCCGCCGGCGAGTTGGTCCCAGGTCGCCATGATGTCGAGGAGATCGTCGTCGATGCGCACGAGGTCGATGTCGGTGATCGCCTTGGCGCTCTCGAACGGAGCCTTGCGGCCGAGCGGATAGCGCGCGTCGCCGGTTCCGCCGACCACCACGGTCGAGCTGCCGTCCTTCAGCGTGAGTGCGATCTCCCCTCGCAGCAGGTAGACGGACTGCCCCGACACGCCCTGCATGCGGAACGGATCCAGGTTCTTCGACACGTGCTCGACGAACACGAGCGCGGCGAGCTCGCCGAGGCGCGTCTCGGAGAGCGAGCCGAGCGGCTCGAGGGTCTTGAGCGTCGTGGCGGCAACCTTGTCTTGGGTCATGGGTCTTGGCATCTCGATGCCGGGCGATCAGGGCGCGGCGGGCCGCGTCAGAGCTCCAGCACCAGGTTGTTCTGCAGGATGCGCGGCCGGTAGTGACCGCAGCACTCTTCGATCTCCTCCATGATCAGCTCGATCTCGCCCGGCTTGAGGTGCGAGATGTAGATCTCGGCACTCCTTTCGAGTTTCGCGAGCTCCTCCGCGAGCATGCTCGGGCACAGGTGCTTGGACACCACCGCGAGCTGCCGCTCCTGATTCGAGAACGCGGTCTCGATCAGGACGTACTTGAGATTGGCGATCTTGTTGACGATCTTCCACAGCGCGTCGTTCGTCGTCGTGTCGCCGCTGAACACGAGGCTCGCCTCGCCGCTGTCGAGCTGGTAGCCCACGGCGGGCACCACGTGGTTCGCCGGCAGCGCCGTGACCTTGCGCCCGTCGATCTCGACGGTCTCGCCGAGGTGGACCGGCTGGTAGCGCAGGAACGGCGCCTCCGGGCTCGGGATCTGCGTGAAGTCGGGCCAGATCGACCAGTTGAAGAGATGGTTCTGCAGGATCTCCAGCGTCGCCGGAATGCCGTACACGGTGATCGGCTTGTCGCGCATCTGCCCGACGGTGTCGACCAGGAACGGGATCGAGCACACGTGATCGAGATGCGAGTGCGTGACGAACACGTGGTCGATCTGCGTGATCTCCGCGAGCGTGAGGTCGCCCACGCCCGTGCCGGCGTCGATGAGGATGTCCTTGTCGAGCAGGAACGAGGTGGTGCGCAGGTGACGCCCGCCGATACCGCCGCTGCAGCCGAGCACCCGGAGCTTCATTTTTCCACTGCGTGGCCGTATGACATGTTGGAGGCGACGATCCCGCACCAGCTAAGCAACGATCTTGCCAATGGAATCACGATTCGCGATCGAGGAGCGATCCGGTGGGCGCGAGCCGTGATCAAACGCACGTTGCCCGTTTGCGCCGCCGTCGCGACCCCCTTCAGGCCTTCACCCTTTGCGTCCCGAGGCGCGCCCTCGGCGAGAAGGCTCCGGCCCGCGGAAGGCGCTTTCGGGGTCTGGCGGGAGCGAAAACCGTTCGCGCGCTCCACCCGGTGCCGCGCGCCTGCGATGCACGCCGGCAAGCCGCGGCCCCGTTCGGCCTTGCCGGTGCGCGCCTTGCGGAGCGGGCGTTGGCGTCAGACCTTGAAGAAGAACTCCATCTTGACCCCGGCAAGCTCGATCACGTCGTGGTCGGCGAGCGGGTGGGCCTGTGCGTCGAGCGCCTTCCCGTTCAGAACCGGGAACACCGCGCCTTCGACGTGGGTGATGAAATAGCCCTGCGGGCGGCGCGTGATTACCGCCACCTGCACACCCGGCTTGCCGAGCGTGGTGAGCGGCTTGACGAGGTCGAGCTCGCGGCCCGCGTTCGCGCCGGTCAGGATCTGGATCGCCGCCGGCGGGACGGTGCGCCCGGTGCTCACGCCCTGCGATGCGCCCATCGGCTGGGACGTGCTCACCTGCTGTGAGATGCCCATCGGCTGCGAGGCGGCGGGGGCTGCCGGTGCGGCGGCAGCGCGCAGCGCTTGCGATTCTGACAGGGCGGGGTTCGGCTGCGACACGGCCATCGGCTGCGACGCGCCGGCGGCGCGCACCGGCTGCGATTCGGACGTCGGCCGCGGGGCGTCGACCTTCGGCAAGGCGCCGGGGCGCAGCACCATCGTCTTCTCGAAGTCCTGCGGCGCGCCCTTGTTGAGGTGCGCCTGCTCGTTGACGTACTTCAGCTTGTACTTGCCGAGCTCGACGATGTCGTTGTGCTGAAGGAAGTGCTTCTTGATCGGCTGGCCGTTCACCAGCGTGCCATTGGTCGACCCGAGATCCTCGAGGAACGAGTCGTTGAGGATCGTCACGATGACCGCGTGCTCGCCCGAGACCGCGAGGTTGTCGATCTGGATGTCGTTGTGGGGTTTGCGGCCGATGGTCATGCGCTCCTTGGAGACCGGGATCTCCTTGAGCACCAGCCCGTCCATGCTGAGAATGAGTTTCGCCATAGCAGCTCCCCGTCAATGCTTCAACCAACCGAATAACCGCGCGAGCAGCCCTCTCGGTGCCGCGTAGTCCCGCACCACCCTCACGAGGACGACCGACACGTTGTCG
>JALOSW010000086.1 GCA_025458245.1 Burkholderiales bacterium | reverse complement strand
CTTGTTGATCCCCCGAGTCGGGGACGCCGATCTCATATCTTCTTTCGGTGGCCGACCCAATAAGGCTCTTTCAGCACGTTCTTCTGAATCTTCCCGATCGGCGTCTTCGGATTGCGGGAACAAGGGGGCACACCCCCTTGTTGATCCCCCGAGTCGGGGACGCCGATCTCATATCTTCTTTCGGTGGCCGACCCAATAAGGCTCTTTCAGCACGTTCTTTTGGATCTTCCCGATCGGCGTCTTCGGGAATTCGCTCACGAACTTCACCACGCGCGGGCGCTTGAACTCGGCGAGATGCGCGGTGCAGTGTCGCACGACGGCGGCCTCGTCGAGAAGCGCGCCGGGCTTGGTCGCGATGTAGGCGGCGGGCACCTCGCCCCACTTCTCGTCGGGAACGCCGAAGACGGCGACCTCGGACACCTCGGGCAACTGATACAGAACGTCCTCGATTTCCTTCGGATAGACGTTCTCGCCGCCGGAGATCAGCATGTCCTTGGCGCGATCGACGAGCGTGACGAAGCCTTGCGCATCCATGACGCCCACGTCGCCCGTGAGGCCCCACCCGTCGCCGAGCTTGAAGAACGCCGCCGTCTGCTCGGGTTCGTCGTAGTACTCCATCATCAGGTTGTCGCCGCGCGAGCCGATCTCGCCGAGTTCGCCCGGTCCCACCCGGCGTCCGTCGGTGGCGAAAAGCGCCACGTCGACGTTGTAGGCCTGGCGCCCGACCGAGCCGAGCTTCGCCGGCAGATACCACTCGCGCAGGCTCGTCAGCACGCCCATCTCCGACTGGCCGTAGATTTGCGTGAGCGCGAGCTGCGGGAGCCTCGCGCGGAGCTCCATCTGCACCCAGTCGGGCATCGGCGCACCCGCGAACGAAAGCTTTCGCCAGGTCGCGAGCTTCGCGGCGTCGAACTGCGGATGCGAGACGAGCATGTTCGCCTGCGTCGGCACCATGAACGCAGCCGTCACGCGATCTCGCGCCGCGGTGTCCATGAACTTCTCCGGCGACCACGGCGTGATGAACGTGCAGGTCGCGCCCACCAGCACGGCCGGCTGGAACATGATGTTCAGCGCGGCCACGTGAAAGAGCGGCGTCACGATCGCAACCACGTCGCGCTCGTCGAGTGCTTCTTCGAGCGCGACCGTGTGCGCCGTCACGGCGCGAGCGCGGTGATTCACCAGGACGCCTTTCGGCCGGCCCGTGGTGCCGCCGGTATAGGTCATGCAGAACGGGTCGCGCTCGTCGAGCGCGACGGCCGGCGCACTGGCCGGGTGCCCCGCGACGAAGTCCTCGAACCGGACCGCGCCGGCGACGCCGTCGGACGAACCGAGCGCGACGTAATGCCGGATGCGGCGGCACGCCGGCTGCACTGCGGCGACCTTCTCGGCGAGCATCGCGTCGTAGACGAGAACCTCGGTGTCGGATTTGCCGAGTACGAATTCCAGCTCGTCGGGCGCGTACAGGATCGACACGTTCACGAGCACCAGGCCCGAGCGGGCCGCGCCGAAGAAGACGACGCCGTACTCCGGCAGGTTGCGCGAAACGATCGCGACTTTCGCGCCCTTGGGCAGTCCGGTCGCGACGAGCGCGTTGGCGAAGCGGTTCGCCGCGGCGTCGAGCTCGGCGTACGTGAGCCGGACGTCGTCGCGGACGATCGCCGCCTTGTCGGGAAAGCGCTCCGCCGAGCGGCGGAGCATGTCACCGGTGAGCATCGACGAGGCGGGCGGGCTCATGCGCCCGCCGGGCGCGCGACGTCTTCGCCGCCCGCCGCGAGCACCGCGTACCGCGCCGCGAGGATCACGCACACGATCGCCGCGAGGCCCAGGCCTGCGAGCAGCGGCAGCCAGTACCAGACGATCGGCACGCCGATGGTCTGCGACATGTCGCCCGACTCGATCTGCCGCCACGCTTGCGTGGCCGAACTGAACATCGATGCACCCATCAGCACCGCGGACGCGACCGCGATGAGGCCCTTCAGCGCCGCCAGCGCGCGCGGCGGGAGCCGGTCGGTGACGAAATCGACGCCGACCTGCGCCTCGCGCATGAACGCGTGCGGGATCGCGAGGAACACGCATGCCATCACGAAGAGCTGCGTCAGATCCACCATCCCCGGCACGGTGAACCCGACGGTGCGGCGCGTCGAGATGTCGAAGACGTTGAGCACGGCGCCGAGCGCGAGGGCGCCCACGCCCGCGTAGGCGAGCCAGCGCGCGATGGTCTCGGCGAGCCGGTAGACGCTGCGTAGCATCGAGCGCGGCGAGGCGCGTTACTTCTTCGCGTAGCCTGCCGCGGTCTTCTGCATCTCGAGGTAGATCTCGCGCGCGTTCTTCACGCCGGAGCCCTCGGCTTCGAGGATCTGCTTGTTGTAGGCGCCGCCCAGGCTCTGTTTCCAGCGCTCGCGCTCGGCGGGCGTGAGGGACACGATCACGGCGTTCCTCGCCTTCGCCGCGTCGAGGCCGGCCTTGTCCCACTTGTCCCACCACCCCTGGAACTTCGCGATCAGCGCGTCGCCCGAGGCCTGGTCGATGCACTTCTTCACGTCGGCGGGCAGCGAGGCGTACTTCTTCTCGTTCATCGCGAACCAGAACGACGCGACGTAGAAGCGCGCGTCGGTGTGGTACTTGGTCACTTCGTCGAGCTTGAACGCCTTCACCGGGTCCCACGGGAACGCGGCGCCGTCGATCACGCCCTTCTGCAGGTTCTCGTAGGCCTGTCCGGGCGGCATGCCGACCGGCGTCGCGCCGAGCATCGAGAGCGCACCGCTCACCTGCGGCGAGGGCGTGCGGATGCGCAGGCCCTGCAGGTCTTCGACCTTCTCGACTCTCTTGTCGCGCGTGTGGATGAGGCCGCCGTTGTGGGTCATCAGCGCGAGCACCCTCAGCCCCTTGTATTCCTCCTTCAGGTACTTCGGATAGAGCGCCCAGAGCGTCTTCGAGCCGACCTCGGAGGTCTCGACGAGGAAGGGCAGCTCGATGAGGCCCGTGCGCGGCAGCCGGCCGCGCGGGTTCCCGACCAGGCCGAAGGCGATGTCCACGACGCCCGTCTGCACCTGGTCGAGCTGGTTCGCGGCGTTGCCGAGCGACGAGGTGCCCGGCGACACGCGCACGGTCACCTTGCCGTTGGTGCACTTCTCCAGATCTTTCGCCCACGGATCCATGAACTCGGTGTGCAGGCCGTGCACCGGCGGCAGGTAATGCGAGAGCTTGAGCTCGATCTTGTCCTGCGCGTTCGCGGCCGTGGCGAGCAGTGCGCCGACGGCGAGCGCGGCAAGGCGTGCGGTGAATCGCTGCGACATTTCTTTTGGCTCCTCCGTTTGGGGTCCGCGAAGTATAGGGAAAGGGTCCTCGCGCGGCTACGCGCGGCGCCGGGCGGGCCCGCGTCGCTTCGGTGCGCGTGTGTTCCCGGCGTGCGCGCGCGACCGCCGTTCGGTTTCCCCCTCACCCCCGCCCTCTCCCCCGCGTTGCGAGGGAGAGGGGGGACTTCTGCCGAGATCGTGCGCAGGCGGGCTCCCGGAGTGCGCCGCGCCCGCCTCGCGCCGGAGCTGCTCGGGTCCGGTCGGCATGTGCCCGCGAGCCCCTACGCGTTCGAGGTACGCCGCGCCGCCTCGCGCCGGAATCACCCGGGTCCGGCGGCATGTGCCCGCGAGCCCCCACGCGTTCAAGGTGCGCCGCTCCCGCCTCGCGCCGGAGCTGCTCGGGTCCGGCAGGCAGGAGACCGCGCGCAGTCCGCTCTCGCGTCCATCCGGATTCCTTTCCTCGCGGCAGGGCGAGCGTTCGGCGAGCGGGTCCGGCTGCATTCCTCCCTCTCCCCTGCGCGCAGGGGAGAGGGCCGGGGTGAGGGGTGCCCGCCAAGTGGCTGGAGCCTTCGCCCTGCTTCCCGGGTTCGCGCAAACCGATCATGGCGCCGCGGCGCCCCCAGACCGCTCGCCATGCCAAGGGCAACCGCCCGGGGCGCGTGAAATCTTTTTCGTTCTGAGTGACTTAGATAGGCAACCCTCGCGCGACACGCGAGCTCGGAAGTGCCGCGGTTCCCGACACTTTGTCGATTCGTCGACGCGACGCCGAGTCCGCGCTTCGAGCCTGCGGCGCACGGCCGATCCGGGCGACGGCGCGGAACCCGCCGCCGGTAGCAAAAATGCCGCTGCCCGGCCACCGGCGAGTCCGATGCGCGGCACTCCTCACGCCCCGCTCCCAGAGGGTGCGACGAATGGCACGTCTCTTGCGCCCATCGACCCCGTCACCGGCCCGTCCCGAGGCCGGAAAAACAAGTCGGACGACCCATGAGCGACCCGGACCGCGTCTCCCCACGCGCCCGCCCGCGCCCCCAATGGCAGGCGGTGGCCGGGCTCGTGCGCCGGCTCGCCGCCAAGGTCCGCCCCGTCCCGCTGGCGGGCCGCGCCCGCTTCGAGCCGCTCCCGTTCCCGCGCCGGCCGATTTTCGAGGCGCTGGAGCCGCGGCTGCTGCTGTCCGCGGACCCGATCGTCGCGCCTAGTGTCGACCTCGTTTTCGGCACGGCCACCCCGGCCGCGGAGTTCCGCGCCATCGACCTCGCCCCGGATGCGCCACGCGTCGCCATGACCGCGGCGGAGGCGTCGCCGGCGTCCGAGGCCCCTGCCGCGCGCACGCACGAACTCGTCTTCGTCGACACCGCCACGCCCGAGTACGACCGGCTGCTCGCAGACCTTCTCGCGACCCGCGCCGACGGCCGCGATCTCGAGGTCGTGCTGATCGACCGCGCCGAGGACGGCATCGCGCGGATCACGGAGACGCTCGTCCGCTACGCGGACTTAGACGCCGTGCACGTCGTCTCCCACGGCGGCGCCGGCTTCGTGCAACTCGGCAGCGCGACACTCGACCTCGGCGCACTCGAATCGCGCAGCGAGGACCTCGCGAGCTGGGCGCGCGCGTTCGCCGGGACCGCCGACCTGCTCCTCTACGGCTGCGGCGTCGCGGCCTCGCTCGAGGGCCGCGCGCTGATCGCGGGTCTCGCAGACCTGACCGGCGCCGACGTTGCGGCGAGCGACGATCCGACGGGCGCGGCCTCGCTCGGCGGCGACTGGACCCTCGAAGCGACGACGGGCTTCGTCGAGGCGCAAATCGCGTTCGCGAGCGGCCTCGAAGCCTCGTGGACGCACGTTCTCGCCGCCGAGATCCTCGACTGGGACGCCGGCGTCACCATCAACCCCGTCGGCGGGCCGGTGACCTCGTATACGACCGGCGCCGTCAACACCGGCACCGGCACCGTAACGGTCACCATCCAGGGCTACTCGCACAACGGCACCACCGGAACCGTCGACCCGAGCGTGCTCTCGCTGCTGCAGGGCGGGTCGCCGGCCGTCGACCAGAACAACACGGGGGGACTGCCGTGGCCCGGCGAGGACGCGCTCTCGGTGACCTCGCAGGGCTTCGAGGCGGACGACCCGCTGAACGCCTCGGACCCGTGGAACGGCTTCCTGATCACCGTCACGTTCAGCCACGCGGGCGGCGTGGGCAACGTCGCATTTTCGATTTTCGACATCGACGTGAACGGCGGCGGCGGCTTCATCGACGAGATCGTCGCGACGTCGAACAAAGGCACGCCGACTTCCACCACCGTGTTCTCGCCGAACGGCACCTATCCGCTTCCCGCGACCGCGCAGGTGATCTCGGCGGGGGACGTTCGCGGCACCGGCGGCTACAACTCCGGAAGCAGCGAGCCCTACGGCAACGCGACGTTCCAGTTCGCGCAGACGGGCATCAACCAGATCCAGATTTTCTACAAGAACGCCGGCAACCCGACGACGCAGGGCGTCAGCCTGCACGACATCCGGTTCGACACCGGGCTGTTCGCGAACGACGACACCGCGACGACGCCCGAGAACGCCGTGCTGACCGTGCCTGCTGCGACCGGCGTGCTGAAGAACGACGGCGACAACCAGCCGTTCACCGGCACCGTCGCCGCACCCGTGCGGCTCAACTACAACGCCGCCACCGACACCGGCGGCAACAGCACCTGGACCGACGACACCGCGGTCGCGGGATACGACTGGCAGTTCCTCAATTCGCTCGGCTTCGCCACCAACTCAACCCAGTCGGCTGCCGTCACGACGCGGCCGGGCATCACGTCGGCGTATGCCTTCGGCGGCACGCTCCAGGAGGCGTGGACCACGTCGTTCGATTCCCTGCCGGGCGATCCGTCGGACGCGGACGCGAGCTTCGAGCTCTGGTTCAAGCCCGCCGACGTCGCCGACGACGACATCCTGTTCGAGGCCGGGGGTACCGGCAACCGCGGCGTCTCGATCGTCCTCGACAACGACAACCTGATTTTCTACATGCGCGACGGCGCCGCGATCGCGTCGACGTCGGCGAATCTCACCACCCTGCTCGGTTCCACCGCCGCCATCACCGGCGAGTACATTCAGGTCGTGGGCGTGTACGACAGGGATGCGAGCGGCGCGACCGACGCGCTGCGTCTCTACGTGAACGGCGTGCTCGTCGGCACGAACACCTCGCAGACCGCCCTCAACGACTGGTCGGGCAACGACGAGGTCGGTCTCGCCGGATCGACCGGCTCGCTCGAAGCGCCCGCGGGGCCGACATGGACGCGCTTCGAGGGCGCGATCGCGCGCGTGCGCTTCTACGAATCCGCGCTCACCGCTGCACAGGTCGAGGGCAACTACAACGCCGTCGCCGAGGGCTTGTCGGTCTCCGGGGTGTCCGCGGCGGTCGGCGGCCCGTTCACCGGGATCCTGCCCGGTGCCAGCGGCGCGACCATCGCGTTGCCTAGCGGCGCGCTGGTGACGATGCGTACCGACGGCAGCTACAGCTACAACCCGAACGGCGCGTTCAACTACCTCAACGTCGGCGAGACCGCGACCGATTCGTTCTACTACCGCCTCACCGACAGCGCAGCGCCGACGCCCAATGCGGCGGTGGCGAAGGTGACGGTCACCGTCACCGGCGTCGGCGGCGTGCCGAACAGCCCGCCCGCCGTCGACCTCGACGCAAGCGGCGGCGGAACCGGGTTCACGACGACCTACACCGAGGGCGGTGCCCCGATCGCGATCGTCGACGCGGACGTTCTCCTCACCGACACCGACAGCGCGAACCTGACGCTCGCCAGCATCACCCTCGTCAACCCGCAGGTGGGCGACGAGCTCTCGGTGGTGCTCGCGTCGCTGCCGCCCGGAATCTCGGTCGCGCCCGGATCCACGACGAGCCAGATTTTCCTGACCGGAAGCGCGACCAAAGCGGCGTACCAGACGGCGCTGCAGGCGGTGCGTTTCACGACGCTCGGCGACACGCCCGCGACGGCGGCGCGCGCCATCGAGATCTACGTGAGCGACGGCCTCGCCTACAGCAACGTCGCGACCGCCACGGTGAACGTGGTCGCGGTCAACGACGACCCGGTCAACCTCGGGGCGCTGCCGCCTGCGCAGGTCGTGACCGAAGACGTCGCGGGCAGCCTCGATCTCTCGGCGCTCACGCTCGCCGATCCCGATGCCGGCGCCCCCGACGCGCTGACTTTGCGAATCGTCGCGAGCGCCGGGACGCTTGCCGCCGCGAGCGGCGGCGGCGTGGCGGTGGCCGGAAGCGGCACCGGAACGATTACCCTTTCGGGCACGCTCGCGGACCTCAACGCCTACATCGGCACCGTCGGCAGCGTCGGCTACACGGGGCCGCTCGACGCGAACGGCAACGGTGCGGCGACGCTCGCGCTCGCCGTGAGCGACAACGGCAACACCGGTACGGGCGGCGGCGGGTTCGTCGCGCTCGGCGCCGTCGACGTGAACATCACGCCCGCCAACGACGCGCCGCTGGCGTCCGGCAGCGCTGCGCTCGGGGCGGTGCTCGAGGATGCCGCGGCACCCGCCGGGGCCTCCATCGCCGCGCTGTTCGCCGGCAACTACTCCGACGCGGCCGACGGAGCGCAAGCGACGCCGCTCTCGGGCATCGCGATCGTCGGCAATGCCGCGACGGTCGCGCAGGGCACCTGGCAATACTCGCCCGACGGCGTGACATGGACCGGCATCGGCACGGCGCTATCGAACGCGTCGGCGGTCACGCTGCCGGATACGCATCGGCTCCGCTTCGTTCCCGCGGCGAATTTCAACGGCGTTCCCGGCGCGCTGACCGTTCGTCTGGCAGACGGCTCCGCGGGTGCAGTGGCGGTGGCGGCCGGCGTCGACGTGAGCGCCGCAATCGGCGGAACGTTCCGTTGGTCGGCCGCGACCGTCGCGCTCGGCACGAGCATCACGGCGGTGAACGACGCACCCACGCTCGCGATTGGCGGGAACCAGTCGATCGCCGAGGACGCGGGCGCGCAGTCCGTCGTGGGTTTCGCGTCGGCGACGCCGGGCGGAGGCGCGGACGAAGCCGGTCAGACGCTCGCCTACGTCGTCACGAACGACAACAACGCGCTGTTCTCGGTCCAGCCGACCGTCAGCGCGGCGGGCACGCTGACCTACACCGCTGCCGCGAACGCGTTCGGCAGCGCGACCGTGACGGTGCGGTCCACCGACAACGGCGGGGTCGCGAACGGCGGCGTCGACACATCCGCGGCGCAGACGTTCACGATCACGGTGAACTCGGTCGCCGATACGCCGTCGGTCACGAACGCAACGACGCTGGAGGACACGCAGTCCACCGGCGGGCTCGTGATCACGCGAAACGCGGCCGACGGCGCCGAGGTCACGCACTTCAAGATCACCGCGATCGCCGGCGGGACGCTCTACCTGAACGACGGCACCACCGCGATCGCGAATGGCTCGTTCATCACCGCGGCCCAGGGTCTCGCCGGCCTGAAGTTCACGCCCGCGCCGAACGCGATCGCGAGCGGCAGTTTCGATGTCCAGGCCTCGACCGCCAACGACGACGCGGGCCTGGGCGGCGGCGTGGCGACCGCGACCATCGCGGTGACCGCGGTCAACGACCAGCCGACGTTCACGCTCGGGCCGAACCCGAATTCCGCCGAGGACGCAGGCGCGCAGACGGTCGCCGGCTTCGCAACCGGAATCGCGGGCGGCGGCGGGGACGAGTCGGGCCAGACGTTCGCGTACACGGTCTCGGGCAACACGAACGCGGGGCTCTTCTCGGTGACGCCTTCGATCGCCGCGAACGGCACGCTCAGCTACACCTCGGCCGCGAACGCGAGCGGGACGGCGACGATCACGGTCTTCGTCACTGATTCGGGCGGCACGGCGAACGGCGGCGTGAACGTTTCGGCATCGCAGACTTTCACCATCACGGTCGGCAGCGTCGCCGATGCGCCGTCCGTCGCGGTCGCGCCGGCCGCCGGGAGCGAGGACACGTTCATTCCGCTCGGTGTGAGTGCGGCGCTCACCGACCTGGACGGCTCCGAAACGCTCGCGGTGACGGTCGCCGGCGTTCCGGTCGGCGCGCGGCTCACCGACGGCGTGAACGTGTTCGACGCCACCCTCGGCAACACCACCGCGAACGTCACCGCCTGGAACCTTGCCGCGCTGGCGGTGCGTCCGCCCGCGAACAGCGATGTCGATTTCACGCTGACCGTCGCCGCGACTGCGACCGAGGCGATCGGCGGCAGCACCGCGACCACGACCGCGAATCTCGCCGTGACGGTGAACGCCGTGGCCGACGCCCCGACGCTGGCGGTCGCGCCGGCTGCCGGCAACGAGGACACGTTCATCGCGCTCAACGTCAGTCCGGCGCTCGTCGACGGCGATGGATCCGAGGCGTTGACGCTCACGGTCGCGGACTTGCCGATCGGCGCGCGCCTCACCGACGGCGTGAACGTGTTCGACGCGACGCTCGGCAACACGACGGCGAACGTCTCGTCGTGGAACCTCGCGGCGCTGGCGGTCCGTCCGCCCGCGAACAGCGACGTCGACTTCACGCTCACCGTCACCGCGACCGCGACCGAGGCGATCGGCGGCGCGACCGCGGCCACGACCGCGAACCTCGCCGTGACGGTGAACGCCGTGGCCGACGCCCCGACGCTGGTCGTCGCGCCGGCCGCCGGCAGCGAAGACACCGCCATCCCGCTCTCGATCGCGCCGTCGCTCGTCGATGCGGACGGCTCGGAGACGCTCACGCTCACGCTCACCGGCGCCCCCGCGGGCGC
>JALOSW010000229.1 GCA_025458245.1 Burkholderiales bacterium | reverse complement strand
GATCTTCGCCGAGCTGAAGCAGCCGCGGCGCGCGACCGTCACGCATTTCTTCGCGCCGGCGTGGCGCAACCCCGTGGTCGAGGTCATCGACTGGCCCGGCGCGGCGCGCGAGACCATCGAGACCCTGCGCTGGGTGTTCGCGATGACGGGCAAGGTGCCGCTCGTCACGGCCGACGCGGTGTGCTTCATGCTCGACCGCGTGTTCGACAACTGGTGCAACGAAGCGGCGCTGCTGCTCGACCGCGCGAGCGCCGCCGAGGTCGACGCGAGCGCCGGCGCGTACGTGCATGCCGGGCCGTTCTTCGTCCTTAACCTCGCACGCGGCAACCCGATCATCACCGAAACCAACACGCTCCAGGCCGACGAGGAAGGCGAGCACTACCGGCCGGCGCCGATCTTTCGCTCGGTCGACGTCTGGTCGACCGTGGCGCCGGGGCGCAGCGTGACGCCGCCTCCGGAAACCGATGCCCTGGTTCGCGATCGCCTGCTCGGCGTCCTGTTCTCGCAGTCGGTCGACATCCTGGACCGCGGCATCGGCTCGGCGGCGGACCTCGATCTCGGCTGCAAGCTCGCGCTCGGCTTCAAGTCGGGGCCGCTCGACCTGATGCGCGGTCTCGGCGAAGCGGAGAGCCGGCGCATCCTCGCGCGCTTCGCCGCAGACCGCCCCGGCATGCCGGCGCCGAAACGCCCGCTCGCGGCCTATCAGGACTTCCTGCGCCACGTGCTGGTGGACGACCTCGACGGCGTCAAAATCGTCACCCTGCGCCGGCCCGAAGCGCTGAACGCGCTGCACGACGAGCTGACCGACGAGGTGCTCGCGGTGATCCGGCGGTTCGCGCCCGACCCGTCGGTGCGCGGCTTCGTGATCACCGGCTTCGGCAACCGCGCGTTCTGCGCTGGCGCCGACATCGGCCGCTTCCCGTCGCTGCTCGGCGATGCCGCCGCGTCGGCGCAGTACGCGCGCGACTGCTCGCGGCTGCTGGTGCATCTCGACACGATGGAGAAGCCGGTGGTCGCGGCGCTGAACGGCATGGCGCTCGGCGGCGGCCTCGAGCTTGCGATCCGCTGCCACGCGATCGTCGCCGTGCGCAGCGCGTTCCTGCAGCTCCCCGAGATCACGCTCGGCATCGTTCCGGGGATCGGCGCGATGGTCGTGCCGTATCGTCGCTGGCCGGCGGCCGCCGAGACGTTCCACGCCATGCTCCGCCGCGCCGAGCGGCTGACCGCGGAACGCGCGCACGCGCTCGGCATCGTCGACGCCCTGGCGGACGGCTACGGCGAGCTCGTCCGGACCGCGGTCGCGCGCGTGCACGCGCTCGCCGGACGCCGCGCCGAGATGGCGTCGGGACCGGTCGCGATCCCGCCGTTCGCGCCGATGGAGCCGGCGTCCGCGGGCGGTCAGGCCCTCAGCCGCGAGGCGCTCGCGATTCTGGAGGACGCGGTGCGCGCAGCGGCGGCCGCGCCCGCGCTGCCGGAGGCGCTCGAGATCGGCTACCGCGCGTTCGGCGCGAGCGCATGCACGGCGGCGGCGCGCGAAGGCATTCAGGCGAACCGGGAGGGCCGCCGTCCCGATTTCGCCAGGACCGGATAGAGGCTAGACCCACGAGGAGGAGGAACCCCGATGAAGTCCAGAAAGCTGTTCGCAGTCCTGCTGGTCGCGCTGGCGCTGCCCGTGTCCGCGCACGCGCAAGTGAAGGTGGGCGTGATCGCCTCGGCGACCGGGCCGACCGCGTTCGTCGGCATCCCGCAACGCAACGCCGTGCAGCTGTTGCCGAAGAAGGCCGGCGACACCACGATCGAGTACATCGTCTTCGACGACGCGAGCGACCCGACGCAGAGCGTGCAGGTGCTGAAGAAGCTCCTCTCGGAGAACCGGATCGACGCACTGATCGGCCCGAGCGGCTCGCCGAACGCGATGGGCGTGCTGCAGTTCATGGCCGAATCGCAGACGCCGATGCTCGCGCCCGTCGGCACGTCGGCGGTCGTGCTGCCGATGGACGACAAGAAGCGCTGGGTGTTCAAGACGCACCCCAACGACGATGTGATCGCCGAGGGCCTGATCGCGGCGATGACCAGGCGCGGCGTGAAGACGCTCGGGTTCATCGGCTACAACGACCCCTACGGCGAGAACTGGTACAAGACCTTCGTGCCGATGGCGCAGAAGGCGGGCATCAGCGTCGTCGCGAACGAGCGCTACGCGCGCACCGACACCAGCGTGACCGGTCAGGTGGCGAAGCTCGTCGGCGCCAAGCCCGACGCGGTCCTGGTCGCCGGCGTGGCGGCGGGCGCAGCGCTGCCGCACATGCAGCTCGTGGACGCGGGTTACAAGGGCACCATCTTTCACACGCACGGCTCCGCATCCGGGGCGTTCGCGCAGATCGGCGGAAAGAAGGTCGAAGGCGCGCTGATCGTCGGTCCGATGCTGCTCGTGCTCGACGAGGTTCCCGACAGCGTGCCGACCAAGAGAGTCGCGAGCGAGTTCGTGACGGCCTACGACAAGCAATTCGGCGCGAAGCCGCCGATCTTCGGCGCCGGAGTCTACGACGCGGGCCTGCTCCTCGAGCGCGCGGTTCCCGAAGCGGCCAGGAAGGCGAAGCCGGGAACGCCCGAGTTCCGCGCCGCGCTCCGCGACTCGCTCGAATCGACGCGCAACCTGGTCGCCTCGCAGGGCGCGATCAACCTCTCGGCGCAGGACCACTCGGGGTTCGACCAGGGGGGCCAGGCGCTGATCACGGTGCGCGACGGCAAGTTCGTGGTCGTGAAGGACTGATCCGAGGGCCTCGAGGGCCATGAGCGTCGCAGCGGTTTCGCTGGACGACAAGTACCGCGTCGACCGCGGTCGCGTGTTCGTGACGGGCGTGCAGGCGCTCGCGCGCCTGCCGATGCTGCAGGCAGCGCGCGACGCCGCCGCGGGCCTGCGCACCGCCGGATACGTGTCCGGATACCGGGGTTCGCCGCTGGCGGGCCTCGACAACGCGCTGCACGACGCGCGCGAACACCTTGCGGCGCACGGCGTCGACTTCCATCCCGCCGTCAACGAGGAACTCGCGGCCACCGCGATCTGGGGCACGCAGCAGCTGCATCTGCTGCCCGGCGCGAAGCGCGACGGCGTTTTCGCGCTCTGGTACGGCAAGGGGCCGGGGGTCGATCGCTGCGGCGACGTGTTCAAGCACGCGAACTACGCCGGCACCTCGAAGCACGGCGGCGTGCTCCTCGTCGCCGGCGACGATCACAGCGCGCGCTCGTCGGCGGTCGCGCACCAGAGCGAGCACACCTTCTCCGCCTGCGCGATCCCGGTGCTCGCGCCTGCCGATCTCCAGGACTGCCTCGACCTCGGCCTGCACGGCTGGGCGATG
>JALOSW010000228.1 GCA_025458245.1 Burkholderiales bacterium | reverse complement strand
CGCCGGCGGCGTGGCGCAGGATCGCATCAACATGAAGCCGCCGGTCGAGACCACCGGAACGGGCACCGACCGCGAAGCGCGCCGCGTCGAGATCGCGCTCGCCGGCAAGGACGCGCCGACGGTGGCCGCCGCGCCCGCCGCGTCGTCGCAGGCGAAAGGCGAGACGACCTACAAGCAGGCCTGCGCCGCGTGCCATGCGATGGGCGTCGCCGGCGCGCCGAAATTCGGCGACAAGGCGGCGTGGGCGCCGCGCATCAAGACCGGCATGGATGCGCTCTATGCGAACTCCATCAAGGGCAAGGGTGCGATGCCCGCGAAGGGCGGAAACGCCGGGCTCGCCGACGCGGACGTGAAAGCGGCCGTGGATTTCATGGTCGCGGCTGCGAAGTAACGCCGACCGGGCAAACCGCAAAGGGCGGGCCGCGGCCCGCCCTTCTTGTTTCGGGGCTCGCGAGGCCCTCTCCGCTCCCGCTCCGCCCGCGAGGGTCCGCATTCACGGACTCGCCGCGCTGGTGGGCTAGAATCGCCGTTCGCCCCATAACGAGAACGCCATCATGATTCCGCATCTCGACACGGCGCTCGCCAAGCCGTTCGCCGACCTCGAAGCGCGCATCCTCGCGTCGAGCACCGAAGTGGAGCGGTGGTTCCGCGGCTGGTGGACCGAGCACACGCCGCCCTTCTACGCATCCGTCGACCTGCGCAATTCCGGCTTCAAGCTCGCGCCGGTGGACACGAATCTCTTTCCCGGCGGCTTCAACAACCTGAACCCGCAGTTCCTGCCGCTGGCGGTGCAGGCGACGATGGCGGCGATCGAGAAGATCTGCCCCGAGGCGCGCAATCTGCTGCTCATTCCCGAGAGCCATACGCGCAACACGTTCTACCTGAAGAACGTCGCGCAGCTCTCGACGATCATGCGCCAGGCGGGACTCAACGTCCGCATCGGCACCCTGATTCCCGAGGTCACCGCGCCCACCGAGATCGCCGTGCCCGACCACGCGCCGCTGCTCCTGGAGCCGCTCGTGCGCCACGGCGGACGGCTGGGGCTCGCGGACTTCGATCCGTGCACGATCCTGCTGAACAACGACCTCTCCGGCGGGATCCCCGACATCCTGCGCGACCTGCACGAGCAGTACGTGCTGCCGCCCCTGCACGCGGGCTGGCACGTGCGCCGCAAGTCGAACCACTTCGCGCTCTACGAGACGGTCGTGAACGATTTCGCGAAGCTGCTCGCGATCGACCCGTGGCTCGTGAATCCGTATTTCGCGCGCTGCAGCGAGGTGGACTTCAAGGGCCGCACGGGCGAGGAGTGCCTCGTCTCCGGCGTCGAGAGCGTGCTCGAGCGGGTGCGCGCGAAGTATCTCGAGTACGGCATCAAGGAGCAGCCCTACGTGGTCGTGAAGGCCGACGCCGGCACCTACGGCATGGGCATCATGATGGCGAAGAGCCCGGACGACGTCCGCGCCCTCAACCGCGACGCGCGCAAGAAGATGGCGGTGGTCAAGGAAGGCCTCGCCGTGAACGACGTGATCATCCAGGAAGGGGTGCACACGCACGAGTCGATCGACAACGCCGTCGCCGAGCCGGTGGTCTACATGATCGACCGCTTCGTGATCGGCGGCTTCTACCGGGTGCACACCGGCCGCGGCAAGGACGAGAACCTGAACGCCCCGGGCATGCACTTCCAGCCGCTCGCGTTCGACGACTGCTGCATCCTGCCCGACCACTTCGCCAACCCCGACGCGACGCCGAACCGGTTCTACACCTACGGCGTGGTGGCGCGGCTCGCGCTCCTGGCAGCCTCGCTCGAGCTCGAGGCGGCGGCCGACGCGCCGAGGTAGCGTCGCGTGAGCGATTCATCGCGAGCCGCCGGCCGCGGCCGGCGATTCGCGACCGAAGATTGACGACCGCCGATGCGCCTGCTCTTCATCCTCGACCCGCTGCCTTCGATCAAGACATACAAGGACTCGTCGTACGCGATGATGGTCGAGGCCGCGCGCCGCGGCCACGAGATCCACTTCACGCCCCAGGAGGGCCTGATGTGGAAGGACGGCAAGGTGCTCGCGGAGCACTGCCGGCTGCACCTGATCGACCCGGAGAAGCGGCTCGGCAATCCGGAGATCCACGACGAGCACTGGTATCGCCTCGACCTGCCGCCGCGCGCGACGGCGCTCGCGGACTTCGACGCAGTGCTGATGCGCAAGGATCCGCCGTTCGACGGCGAATACCTCACGAGCACGTGGCTCCTCGACCACGCGGTGCGCCAGGGCGCGCGCGTGTTCAACGACCCGCGGGCGCTGCGCGACCATAACGAGAAGTTCACGATCGCCCAGTTCGCACAGTTCGCCGCGCCGACTCTCGTCACGCGCCTCGCGCCGCAGCTCCAGGCGTTCATCGACGCCCACGGCGACGTGGTGTTGAAGCCCCTGGAAGGCATGGGCGGGTCGCAAGTGTTCCGCGTCACCGATCGCGACCCGAACCGCAACGTCATCATCGAGACGCTAACCGCGCACGGCGAGCGCACGATCATGGCGCAGCGCTACTTGCCGGAGATCCGCGACGGCGACAAGCGCGTGCTCCTGATCGACGGCAAGCCCGTGCCCTACGCGCTCGCCCGCATCCCCAAGGCCGGCGAGAGCCGCGGCAATCTCGCCGCCGGCGGCACCGGGGTCGCGCGGCCGCTCACCGCGCGCGACCGCGAGATCGCGGAGCGCCTCGGCCCGGAGCTCGCGCGACGCGGTCTGCTGCTCGTCGGCCTCGACGTGATCGGCGACCACCTCACCGAGGTCAACGTCACCAGCCCGACGTGCTTTCAGGAAATCGCGCAGCAGACGGGCTTCGACGTCGCGGGGATGTTCATCGACGCGCTCGAAGATGCCCTCGAGCGCTGAGCCCCGGTTGACCGGCCGCGATTTCGAGGCGCAGTCGTGACCGAGCCCGGGCGCCCGGTCGATGCCGAAGCCTACAAGCCGGAGCGCATTGCCGGCCTTTATCGCGCGCTCTGGAAGTACGCCGAGGGCAGGCGCGGCACCTTCGTCGCGTCGGTAACGCTCCTCGTCCTCTCGCAGGTCGTGAAGCTCGGCGTGCCGTGGCTCGCCGCGCAGGCGATCAACGCGATCCAGCTGCAGGGCGCCGACGGCCTCGGACGCGCCGGTATGCTGATGGGGCTCGTGTTCCTCGCGAGCGTGGTCGCGTGGCTGCTGCACGGACCCGGCCGGGTGCTCGAGCGCTCGGTCGCGATCCGGGTGCGCGAGGTGATCGCCGACGAGCTCTACACGCGCCTCGCCCGCGCGCCGCTCGCGTGGCACGAGGCGCGTCACTCGGGCGAAACCCTCCATCGCGTGAACCAGTCGACGCACGCGCTGTTCGACTTCGCGCAGAGCCAGTTCATCTACCTGCAGAACGCGGTCAACCTG
>JALOSW010000085.1 GCA_025458245.1 Burkholderiales bacterium | reverse complement strand
GCCGGGCGCGCTAAGATCGCCAAAATTCCCGACGAATCCGGCAGATGTGGCCGGTTCTTAAACCAGATCGGAAGCGCGGAGGCGCAATGGCGACCAAGGGCACGAACGAGTCGAGGGACCCCGGCGCGCCGGAGCAGGGCACGGCGAAGGTCCGGTTCAACAGCGCCAACCTCAAGAGTTCCTACGCGAATTTCTGCAACGCGACCAGCACGCGCGAGGAGGTCGTCCTGAACTTCGGCGTGAGCAACGACTGGGACCGCACGCCGCAGGACATGGAGATCGAACTCTCGCACCGCGTCGTGCTCTCGCCCTTCGCAGCGAAGCGGCTCAACACGCTCCTGCAGAAGCTCATGGGCGAGTACGAAGCCCGCTACGGCGAGCTGAAGTAGAGACCGCAGACCGTGCGGGTTCCGCCGTCGTTCCCGGGCCGTTTCTTCGGTTGCGCGCGTCGCGCATGATCAACAGCGCAGGCACCGGCCCCCCGCGAGCGCCGGGTCCGTCGGCCGCCGACGCAACGCAGGATTCGGCCCTGTGGGCCGTGCTGTCCGGCGCACGCGACTCGAGCGAGTTCTGCCAGAGCTGGCTCGCGATCCAGTGCCGCATCGTCCCGGCCGTGAACGGCGGCGTCGTGCTGGCGCGCAAGGAGGTCGACGGCGCGTTCACCGTGGCGGCCGTCTGGCCCGACGTGCGCCGCGACATGAGCTATCTCGTGAAGACCGCGCAGCAGGCGCTGACCGAGCGCCGCGGGCTCGTAGCGCCGCGAAAGAGCGGCGACGCGATTCAGGCGTTCGAGATCGCCTATCCGGTCCAGACGGCCGGAGAACTGCACGGGGTCGTCGTGCTCGATGTCGCGCCGCGTACCGATGCGGACATGCAGGCCGCGCTGCGGCAGTTGCACTGGGGCGCAGCGGGGCTGGAATCGCTTTTCTCCCGCAAGGAGATCGCGCGGGAGCAGGCGTCGCGGCAGCGATTGCAGTCGGTACTGGAGCTGGTCGCGACGGCAGCAGCGGAGCCGCGCTACGCCGCTTCCGCGATGGCGCTCGCGACCGCGCTCGCGACGCGGCTGGGCTGCGAGCGGGTCGCCATCGGTTTTCTCCAACGCGGGCACGTGAAGGTCGACGCGCTCTCGCACAGCGCCCAGGTAAAGGGCGAAACGAACCTCGTGCGCGCGATTGCAGCCGCGATGGAGGAGTCGATCGACCAGAATGCCGTGGTGAGCTTCCCTGCCGCGGAAGGCGCGGCGCCTGCGGTGTCGCGCGCGCACGAAGCGCTGTCGACCACCTCGGGCGCATGCCTGACCGTTCCGCTCGTATCGGCCGGCAATACCGTCGGCGCGATTACGCTGGAGCGTGCCGGGCGGGAGCCGTTCGCGCGCGAGGCGGTGGAGCTTTGCGAGGCGCTCGCGGCGCTCGCGGGCCCGACGCTCGAAGTCCATCGGCGCGAGGACCGCTGGTTCGGCGCGCGCTTCGCGTCCTGGCTGTACGAGAAGGCGGCGGGGCTATTCGGGCCCAGGCATCCGGGCCTCAAGCTCGCGGCGATCGTCGCGCTCGTCGCGGTGGTGCTGCTCGCAGTGCTGCGAGGCGACTTTCGTGTCTCCTCGGCAAGCACGCTCGAGCCGCTCGTGCAGCAAGCGGCGGTCGCGCCGTTCAACGGCTACATCCGCGAGGCGCCGACACGGCCCGGCGATCTGGTGAAGCAGGGAGCGCTGCTCGCGAAGCTCGACGACCGCGAGCTGAAGCTCGAGCGGCTCAAGTGGCTTTCGCAGCAGGAGGAGCTTGCCAAGCAGTTCCGCGCGGCCATGGCCGACCGCAATCCTGCCCAGGTGCAGATCGTCACGGCGCAGCTCGACCAGGCGCGGGCCCAGGTGGCTCGGGCCGAAGACCAGCTCGCGCGCACCGACGTGGTGGCGCCATTCGACGGGATCGTCGTTTCGGGCGATCTGACGCAACAGCTCGGCGCGCCGGTCGAGCGCGGCACGGTGCTCTTCGAAGTCGCGCCTCTCGGACAGTTCCGGCTCGTGCTGAAAATCGACGAGCGCGACGTCGCGTACGTGCAACCCGGCCAGACCGGACGGCTGCTGCTCTCCGCATTTCCGAACGAGCCGTTCGACTTCACGGTGAAGCAGGTGACGCCGGTGTCGACGCCGAAGGACGGACGCAACTACTTCCGGGTCGAGGCGGAGCTCGCGAAGCATGATCCGCGCATGCGGCCTGGCATGGAGGGCGTCGGCAAGGTGGAAATCGACCGGCGCAACTATCTCTGGATCTGGACGCGCCAGGTGATCGACTCGCTGCGGCTGGCGGCCTGGTCGTGGCTTCCCTGAGGCGCCTGGCGTGGCCGAGTCGCTGTTCAGCCCGAACTGGTACCGCGTAGCGGGGCTCAGGCCGCGGCTGCGCGATCACGCCACGATCCACCGGCATCAGTACCGCGGCGAGACGTGGTACGTGCTCCAGGACCGCTCCTCGGAGCGCTATCACCGGTTCTCGCCGTCTGCCTACTACCTCATCGGGCTTCTCGACGGCACGCGCACCGTCGAGGCGATCTGGCAGCAGGCGCTCGCGAAGCTCGGCGACGATGCCGTCACCCAGGACGAGATGATCCAGCTCCTCGGCCAGCTGCACGCGGCCGACGTGCTCGTCTCGGACGTTTCGCCCGACACCGCCGAGCTCTTCCAGCGCTACGAGAAGCAGGAGCGACAGAAGGTCCAGAAGCGCGTCTTCTCCATTTTCGCGTGGCAGTTCCCGCTCTTCGATCCCGAGCGCCTGCTCGAGCGCTTCCTTCCCATCGTGCGGCCCGCGTTCACAGTCGGCGGGTTCGCGGTGTGGCTGGCCGTCGTGGGCCTTGCCGGCGTGCTCGCCATGGCGCACTGGGACGAATTGACGGGCAACGTCTTCGACCGGGTGATGCTCCCGGGCAACCTGTTCGCGCTGTGGCTCCTCTTTCCCCTGATCAAGGCGATCCACGAATTCGGGCACGCCTTCGCGGTGAAACGATACGGCGGCGAAGTGCACGAGATGGGCGTCATGCTGCTCGTCTTCACGCCGGTGCCGTACGTCGATGCCTCCGGCTCGTGGTCTTTCGCCAGCAAGTGGCACCGCTTCATTGTCGGCGGTGCCGGCATGATGGCCGAGCTCTTCGTCGCCGCGCTGGCGACCTTCCTATGGCTGTCGATCGAGCCGGGCGTGGTGCGCGCTGCGCTCTTCAACGTAATGCTGATCGCGGGCGTCTCGACCGTGCTGTTCAACGCGAACCCGCTGATGCGGTTCGACGGGTATTACATGTTGATGGATTACCTCGAGATCCCGAACCTGCGCGCCCGCGGGACGCAGTATTTCGCGTATCTCGCGGAGCGCCATCTCTTCGGCCGCACGGAAGCCGAGCCCCCGCCCTCGACGCAGGGCGAGCGCGCGTGGTTCGTCGCATACGGTGTCGCGTCGTTTTTCTACCGGCTTCTGGTGATCGCCGGGATCCTCCTCTTCCTCGGCGAGATCAATCTCCTGCTCGGCGCGATCTTCGCGCTGGTGACCGCGATCGCGTGGCTGGTCGTCCCGGCGGTCAAGATCGTCCACTATCTCGCCGCGAGCCCGCGCATCAGGCGGGTGCGCCGCCGCGCGGTGGTGGCGAGCTGGATCGTTGCAGGCGTCGTTCTCGCACTCTTCTTCGCGCTGCCGGTGCCTTTCCGTGCGACCGCCGAAGGCATCGTGTGGGTGCCCGAGGAGGGTTTGGTCCGCGCGGGAGCCGACGGCTTCATCGAACGGGTCGTTGCCCGACCAGGCTCGCAGGTGAAGCCCGGCGACGTGCTGCTCGAGATGCGCGACCTCGATCTCGCCACCGAGGTGGCGATCCAGGAGGCGCGGCTCGCAGAGCTGGACGCGAAGCATCGCGAGGCCTATCAACTGGAGCCGGTGAAAGCGCAGATCATCGACGAGGAACGCCAGTACGTCGCGGGCACACTCGCGCGCGCCCGCGAGCGCGCGGACGAGCTGACCGTCGTTGCGAGGACCGACGGCGAGTTCGTCCTGCCGCGCGCAGAGGATCTCCCGGGACGCTACGTCCGCAAGGGCGAGCTCGTCGCGCATGTGGTGAACAAGGGCAACACCGTGGTGCGCACCGTAGTGAACCAGTCGGACGTCGACCTCGTGCGCAACCTCACGCGCCGGGTCGACGTGCGCCTCGCCGAGAGCATTCCGGATGCGCGCCAGGCAAGCGTCAAGCGCGTCGTCCCGTCTGCGACCGAGGAGCTCCCGAGCGCCGCCCTCGGCACGGCAGGCGGCGGCAGGGTCGCGGTCGATCCTGCCGACAAGGAAGCGCGCAAGGCGCTCGAGAAGATCTTCCTCATCGACATCGACCTGCCGGTCGGGGAGCGGCCGCTCAGCCTGGGCGGACGCGCCTACGTGCGGTTCGATCTCGGATGGGAGCCGATCGGGTGGCAGTGGTATCGGCGCGCCCGGCAGCTCTTCCTGTCCCGCTTCAATGTTTGAGCTCGCGCTTCCGAGCCCGAGTGGGTCCGGGCCCTATCCCGAGCAGGCGGTTCCCCGCGCCGGTTGGCTCGACAAGACCGCCGACGCCCTCGCGGCCCCGTTCGCGCGGCGCGCGCGCGCGCGCGGCGTCGCGGCCACCGACATCGCCGCGCTCGTCGGGCGCGAGCAGGACGCGCTGCGCAACCTCACGCTCGAAGAAATCGGGCGCGGTGCGGGCGAGCTGCGCGCCGCGCTTCGCCGCGAGGGGCTGACCGAGACGCGCGTCGCGCAGAGTTTCGCCCTCGTGCGCGCAGCCGCGGAGCGCACGCTCGGCATGCGCCACTTCGACTGCCAGCTCGTGGGCGGCTGGGTCATGCTGAACGGCATGATCGCCGAAATGGATACAGGCGAGGGGAAGACGCTCACCGCGACACTCGCCGCCTCGACCGCTGCGCTCGCCGGGATGCCCGTTCACATCATTACGGTCAACGACTACCTGACGGCGCGCGACGCCGAGACCATGGGTCCGGTGTATCGCGCTCTCGGACTCTCGGTCGGTACGGTCGTGAACGGGCAGAGCCCCGATGCCCGCCGCGCCGCGTACGCGTGCGACGTCGTGTACTGCACCAACAAGGAGCTGACGTTCGATTACCTGCGCGACCGCCTGGCTCTCGGTCGCCGCTCGAGTCGCGCACAGCTGCAGATCGAGCGTCTCGCGGGTCGCGACAGCCGCGCGAGCCGGCTGGTTCTCCGCGGCCTTTACTTCGGGATCGTGGACGAAGCCGATAGCGTGCTCGTCGACGAGGCGCGCACCCCGCTGGTGATTTCGGGGCGCAGCGACCAGGCGCCGGAACTCGCGATGTTCCGCGCTGCGCTCGATGCCGCGACGCGCTTGACCGGCGGGGCCGACTTCGTCGTCGATGCGCGTGAGCGCAACGTGCGCCTTACGCAGGCGGGACAGGCGACGCTCGCGCAACTCGCGCCGGGGCTGCCCGCCGTGTTCCAGGGCCGTCGCCGCCGCGAGGAGCTGCTCACGCAGGCGCTCGTCGCCCTGCACCTCTTCCAGCGCGACGAGCATTACATCGTCCGCGACGAAAAGGTCCAGATTATCGACGAGTACACCGGCCGAATCCTGCCGGACCGCTCGTGGGAGCTGGGCCTGCACCAGATGATCGAGGCGAAGGAGGGCACGCCGCTGACCGGCCAGCAGGCTTCCGTGGCCCGCATGACTTACCAGCGCTTCTTCAGGCGCTATTTGCGTCTCTCCGGCATGACCGGCACGGCAAGCGAGATCGCCGCGGAGCTATGGTCGGTGTACCGGCTCCCGGTGGTGAGGATTCCGACCAATCGTCCGGTGCGGCGGCGCGACCTCGGCACAGTGGTGTTTCGAACCGCGGAAGAGAAGTGGGCTGCCATCGGCGCGCGGGCGCGCACGCTTGCGAACGAGGGCCGCCCGGTTCTGATCGGCACCCGTTCTGTGGCCGCGTCCGAGCGCGTGAGCGCGGCGCTCGCGGCCGCTGGACTCGCGCACCAGCTGCTCAACGCCCGGCAGGACAAGGAGGAGGCGGCGATCGTGTCGCTCGCCGGCCAGCGCGGGCGGATCACGGTCGCGACGAACATGGCGGGGCGCGGGACCGATATCAAGCTCGGTCCGGGCGTCGCAGAGGCGGGCGGCCTCGCGGTGATCGCCACCGAGCTTCACGAGTCGCGGCGCATCGATCGCCAGCTTTACGGCCGCGCGGCGCGCCAGGGCGACCCCGGCAGCTTCGAAGCGATCGTCTCAGTCCAGGATGAGCTGCCTGCCGTCTATGCCAGCCGTCCGGTCCGCGGCCTCGCGGCGTTCTTCGCGCGCCGGTCGGGACGGATCTCCCAGCCTGCCTTGCGGCGGCTGCTCCGCGCCGCGCAGGCGCGGGCCGAGCGACATCACGCGGCGATTCGGCGCGACCTGCTCGCGACCGACGAGCGGATGAGCGACCTGCTCGCCTTCTCGGGCAAAGGCGAGTGAGTTGGATGCGGGAAGAGCGCGCGGGCGCGCGCCGGACGGGGACTAGTTCAGGAACCGGACTCGGCACCGCGCGCCGGCCGGTACTTCGAGGTTCGGGTTGCGCAACTCGAGGCGCACGCCGAAGGTTCCGGCCGCCGCGTTCATGACCTGGTCGACGACCGCCACGGTTGCGATGAATTTCCGCGCCGGCGTCTCGGGGAGGACCTCCGCCTTGCTGCCGCGCTTGATGTCGCCGTAGAGCCGCGCCGGCAGGATCACTTCCACGTTGAGCGGGTCGACCTCCGCGATCTTCAGGATCGGATCCTTCACGTTGGTCGTCGCGAACTCGCCGGCCTTGATGTAGCGGTCGACGACCACGCCGTTCACCGGACTCTTGATGGTGCGCATGTTGAGGAGCTCGGTCGCGCGCTGCACTTCGAGTTCCGCGAGCCGCTGGTTCTCGCGCGTCACCTTGAGCTCCGACTCGCTGAGCGAGCGCTCGGTACGCGCCTCCTCGAGGGCGTTGGGCGAAATGAAATTCTGTCGCGCCAGCTCTTCGGCGCGCGTCTCCTTCTTGCGTGCGAGATCGAGCTTCGCCTCTGCGGCCTTCACCGCTCCCTGCTGCTCGGCCTTAGAGCGCGCGATCGCCACGGCCGCCCGCTCGGGTCCGGATTCCAGGGTCACCACGACCTGCCCCTTTTTGACGAACTCGCCGCGCTCCACGGCCACCTTCTCGATCAGCCCTTCGACCGGGCTGCGGATGTCGACGGTCTGGCGAGCTTCGATGATGCAGTCGAATTCCGTGGGCTGGGGCGGAGCGGGGCGCGCAGCCGGCACTGGCGCCGCAGCGGGCGGGGGGTACGAGGGGCCGGAGGCTGGCGCCGGGGGCAGCGGGGCTTGCTGGGCGGCAGCGGCAGCCCAGAAAAGGGCGAGGGGGATTGCGGCCAGGCTTCGGGTCATCAGGGGGGAGGCGGATTCGGACCGGGTCGATTGTCGGTTTCGTGACGGAGGTTGTAAAGGAAACCCATTGAATCTCAGTGCGCTAGTGCCGATTCTTCGACTTGGATCTGGGCCGAAAGCCGCGCGGCAGATTACGGATCGCGGCCCTGGGGTGAGCTCGGTTGGGATGGCCTCGCTGCCGGGCTCAGATCCAATGGAAATAGTGACTACTGACAATAAAACACAAGAGTACGCAGCTATATTCATGTGATGTGTGAATAGAGTCGCGATGGTGAGCCGCATCCGCGGCCGACGACACTCGCACTGCGGCGGACGTTGTGCCTCAGGCAAGCACGGTCCGGACAGGCGCAGCCCCGGAGGGCGTGCTTCTTGCATGTCCACTCGAATACAATCGAATTCGTTAAGGCTTTGAGAAGAGGTCTTTTCCTCCGCCCATGATCGTCTTCGAGCTGATTTGCTCGGAACACCACCGATTCGAGGGTTGGTTCGCCTCGGGGGACGATTTCGACCACCAGAAGACGCACGGCCTCCTCGTGTGCCCGGTCTGTGGCGGCGGTTCGGTGAACAAGCTGCCTACGGCTAACGTCCAGAAGGGCCGCGAATCGCCTCAGGCGCGCGCATTGCGCCCCCCGGTGCAGAAATCCGGCACCGAGAAGCGGACCACCTTGGCCGGGTTTATCGACCACGTTCTGCTGAACAGCGAAGACGTCGGCGAGGCGTTCCCGGACGAGGCGCGGAAGATTCACCGGGAGGAAGCGCCACAGCGCGCGATTCGCGGCACGGCCTCGCGCAGCGAGACTTCGGCGCTGATCGACGAAGGCATCCCGGTGTTGCCGTTGCCGATCCCGCCGCGGGGGGATTGGCACTAAAGGCGTTGCGCGTCCAGGCCCATTGCGGGAACCAGATACGGCGCATATGTATATTATGTCAATTATAAGTTGGCACCAATCCGGGCCGCGCGGCGATCTCAGAACACCACCACCTGCCGGATCGCCTTCCCTTCGTTGAGACGGTCGAAACCCTCGTTGAGATCATCGAGCCGCAGGCGGTGAGTCAGAAGCTTGTCGACGGGCAGGCGTCCGCGCCGATACAGCGCGACATAGCGCGGCAGGTCCCGCGCCGGCACGCAGGTGCCGATATAGCTTCCCTTCAGCGTTCGTTCCTCGGCGACGAGCTGCACCGCGGGCAACGAGAGCGCCTTGTCGGGGGGCGGCAGGCCGGCTGTTACCGTGGTTCCGCCGCGTCGGGTGATCTTGTAGGCGAGTTCGAGCGCCCTGACCGAGCCGGCCAGCTCGAACGCGTACTCGACCCCGCCCCCGGTCGCCGCGCGGACCTCGTCGCCGCAGCCGGGCGACGCCGCGTTGAACGCATCGGTCGCGCCGAGTTCTCTCGCAAAGGCCAGCTTGTCGTCCGCCAGGTCGATGGCGACGATGCGCGATGCGCCACAGGCGACCGCGCCGATCAGCGAGGCGAGCCCGACGCCGCCGAGCCCGATCACGGCCACCGTGGCGCCCACGGGCACTTTGGCCGTGTTGACCACAGCCCCCACGCCGGTGAGTACCGCGCAGCCAAACAGCGCGGACTCATCGAGCGGGAGCTCGCGATCGATTTTCACGAGCGAACGCCGCGACACGGTGGCGTACTCCGCGAACGCCGACACGCCCAGATGGTGATTGATCGGTGTCCCGCCCCGGGAGATGCGTCGTTCGCCGGACAGGAGCGTCCCCTTGGTGTTCGCGACGGCGCCGGGCTCGCAGAGCGCCGGGCGGCCCTCGGAGCAAGGCAGGCAATGGCCGCAGCTCGGCACGAACACCATCACGACATGGTCGCCCCTGGCGAGATCGGCGACCCCGGGCCCGACCGCCTCGACGATCCCCGACGCTTCGTGGCCGAGCGCCATCGGCATCGGGCGCGGGCGGTCTCCGTTGATCACGGAGAGGTCCGAGTGGCACAGACCTGCCGCCGCGATTTTCACCAGCACCTCGCCCTGCCCCGGAGGGTCGAGCTCGATCTCCTCGATGGCGAGCGGGCGCGATGCAGCGTAGGGCGGGGTCGCGCCCATCGCGTTGAGGACGGCAGCACGGACTTTCATCGTCGTCGCCTTTCGCGTTGGGGTCAGCGCGCGTACGTGACGCCGCCGTCGACGATGAGCGTCGAGCCGACGACGTAGTCCCCGGCGCGCGAGGCGAGGTAGATGGCCGCGCCAGCCATGTCCTCGTCGGTCCCGATGCGGCGCGCAGGAATGCGCTTCGCGATCTCGTCGGCGTGGTCGCGCGCGAGCGTGTTCATGTCGGAGGCGAACGCGCCTGGCGCGATCGCCGAAACGACGATGTGATCGGCGACGAGGCGCAGCGCCATGCGCTTCGTCAGGTGGATCAGTCCGGCCTTGCTCGCCGCATACGAGTAGGTCTCCTGCGGGTTCACCGAGACGCCGTCGATCGACGCGATGTTGATGACCTTCGCCGGGCGAGCCGGCGCGGCGGCCGCCTTGAGCGCGCCGTGCAGCGCCTGGGTCAGGAAGAAGGGCGTCTTGAGATTCAGATCCACGACCTTGTCCCAGCCCTTCTCGGGAAACGCGTCGAACTTCTCGAGCCACGCGGCGCCCGCGTTGTTCACGAGAATGTCGAGCCTCGGCTCGCGCGCCGTGAGCGCCTGCGCCAGCTCCTGCGCGCCATGGACCGTGGAGGCGTCGATCGGCATCGCGATGCACGTCCCGCCCGCCTGCGAGAGCTCGGCGGCGGTCGCTTCGCAGGCCGCGGCCTTGCGCGACGCGATGTAGACCTTGGCCCCCTGTGCGACGAAGCCTGCCGCGATCATCCTGCCGATGCCGCGCGATCCGCCGGTGACGAGCGCCACCCGTCCCTGCAGCGAGAACAAATCCTTCAGCACTCTCCCCTCCCCCGTTTCGATTCCGGTCGCACGATCG
>JALOSW010000084.1 GCA_025458245.1 Burkholderiales bacterium | reverse complement strand
GCCGACCAGGGCGACTCGCTCTCGATGGACCCGTACATGCTGAACGAGAGCCTGCTGCTCAACTTCACCGGCAACATGTACGAGGGCCTCGTCGGGCGCGGCAAGAAGCTCGAGCTGCAGCCCGAGCTCGCCACCGACTGGAAGCAGACCGCGCCGACCGTGTGGCGCTTCAACCTCCGCAAGGGCGTGAAGTTCCACGACGGTTCGCCCTTCACCGCCGACGACGTGATCTTCTCGCTCGAGCGCGCGCGCGCCGAGGGCTCCGACATGAAGACCTATGTCGGCGAGATCAAGGAGATCCGCAAGGTCGACGACCACGCGATCGACATCGTCACCAACCGCCCGTTTCCGATCCTGCCCGAGGTGATCTACCTCTGGCGGATCATGCCCAAGCAATGGAGCGAGAAGAACAACGCGACGCGGCCGGTCGACGTGCGCAAGGGCGTGGAGAACTTCGCGAGCAACAACGCGAACGGCACCGGCCCCTTCATGCTGAAGTCGCGCCAGCCGGGCGTGCGCACGGTGCTCGTGCCCAACCCCAACTGGTGGGGCAAGCCCGAGCACAACCTCACCGAGGTGATCTTCACGCCCATCGGCAACGACGCCACGCGTGTCGCGGCGCTGATTTCCGGCGAGATCGACATGATGCAGCCGGTGCCGCTGCAGGACGTCGCGCGGCTCAACGCCAACCCGAGCCTCAAGGTGATGCAGGGGCCGGAGCTGCGCACCATCTTCCTCGGCATGGATCAGAAGCGCGACGAGCTGCTGTTCTCGAGCGTCAAGGGCAAGAACCCGTTCAAGGACCGGCGCGTGCGCCAGGCGTTCTACCAGGCGATCGACGTCGAGGCGATCCGCAAGAACATCATGCGCGGGGCGGCGGCGCCGACCGGCCTCATGATCGCGCCGGGGATCAACGGTTTCGTGCCGGATCTGAACACGCGGCTGCCCTACGACCCCGAGGCCGCGAAGAAGCTGCTCGCCGACGCCGGCTATCCGAACGGCTTCGAAGTCGGCATGAACTGCCCGAACGACCGCTACGTGAACGACGCGGAGATCTGCCAGGCGGTCGCGGCGATGCTCGCGCGCGTGGGGGTCAAAGTGAACCTGAACGCCGAGACCAAGGCCACCTACTTCCCGAAGATCCTTTCGCGCAACACTTCCTTCTACATGCTCGGCTGGACGCCGGGCTCGTACGACTCCCATAACCCGCTCTACGCGCTGATGGCCACTCCGGGCGAAGGCGGTCAGGGCCAGTTCAACCTCGGCGCCTACTCCAACCCGAAGGTGGACGACCTGACCGGCAAGATCGCCTCGGAGATCGACAAGGCGAAGCGGGACGCGATGATCCGCGACGCGTTCAAGATCCACCAGGACGACATCGGCCACATCCCGCTGCACCAGCAGGCGCTCGCCTGGGCGATGAAGAAGAACGTCGAGCTGGTGCAGCAGCCCGACAACTTCAACTACCTGCGCTGGGTCGTGGTGAAGTGAGCGAGTTCGCGCGGCGAAGCGACGAGGAGCCCCCACTCGAGGAGGGCTCCGAGATCGCTTCGCTCGAGCGCGAGGCGAGCGCCGAGTCGCGCATCGAGGCCGCCGACCGGACGAGCCTCGATGCGCTCGCCCGCATCTGGGACCACGATCTCGCCTACAGCTTTCGCCGCTCGCCGGTCACGATCGTCGCGGCGATCGTGGCGCTTCTGTGCATCGGCGGCGCGGTGTTCGCGCCGTGGCTCGCGCCGCACAACCCTTACGATCTCGCGGCGCTCGAGCTGAACGACGCGTTCAAGCCCCCCGCATGGACCGCAGGCGGCACGTGGACTTACCCCCTCGGCACCGACGACCAGGGTCGCGACGTCTTCTCGACCATCCTCTACGGCGCGCGGATTTCGCTCGCGGTGGGCGTGGCATCGGTCGTGTTCGCGATGGCGCTCGGCGTCGCGATCGGGCTCGTGTCGGGCTACATCGGCGGGCGCGCCGATGCGTTCCTGATGCGCCTCGCCGACATCCAGCTCTCTTTCCCGGCGATCCTGATCGCGCTGCTGATCGACGGCGTCGCGCGCGTGCTGCTGCCCCGCGACGCGCACAACGAGATCGCGCTCGTCGTGCTCGTGCTCGCCATCGGCATCTCCGGCTGGGTTCAGTACGCGCGCACCGTGCGGGGCTCGACGCTGGTCGAGCGCAGCAAGGAATACGTGCAGGCCGCGCGCGTCATCGGGCGGCACCCGCTCGCGATCATGGTCGCCCACGTGCTTCCGAACGTGACCGGGCCCGTGCTCGTGATCGCGACCATCCACATCGCCACCGCGATCATCACCGAGGCGACGCTCTCGTTCCTCGGCGTGGGCGTGCCGCCGACGAGCCCCTCGCTCGGCACACTGATCCGCATCGGCAACGACTACCTCTTCTCGGGAGAGTGGTGGGTCACGGTGTTCCCGGGCCTCGCGCTGATCCTGCTGGTGCTGTCGGTCAACCTGCTCGGCGACTGGCTGCGCGACGCGCTGAATCCGAAGCTGCGCTGAACGAACAGGATTCGGGATCGAGGATTCAGGATTCAGAGCGCATGGCCCTGACCCCGGCATTGAGTGAGAAGCCTCGCACGGCCGCGGAATCCGCCGCGCCGCTCCTGGAGGTGCGAAACCTGCGCGTGGAGTTCCCGACGCGCCGCGGAACGCTCGTCGCCGTCGACGGGGTCTCGTTCTCGATCGCGCGCGGCGAGGTGCTCGGCGTGGTCGGCGAATCGGGCGCGGGCAAGTCGCTCACCGGAATGGCCGTCATCGGCCTGCTGGAGCCGCCCGGACGCATCGCAGCGGGCGAGGTCCGGCTGGAAGGCGAACGCATCGACAACCTCACCCCCGAGGCGATGCGCCGCATTCGCGGCCGCCGCATCGGCGCGATTTTCCAGGACCCCCTCACTTCGCTGAACCCGCTCTACACCATCGGCCAGCAGATCACCGAAACCATCCTGACCCATCTTCCCCTGACGCGCCGCGAGGCGCGCGAGCGCGCGATCCGCTGGCTGGCCGAGGTGGGCATCCCGGCGCCGGAGAACCGCATCGACCACTATCCGCACCAGTTCTCCGGCGGCATGCGCCAGCGCGTGGTGATCGCGCTCGCGCTGTGCGCCGAGCCGCGGCTGGTGATTGCCGACGAGCCGACCACCGCGCTGGACGTTTCGATCCAGGCGCAGATCATCACGCTGCTCAAGCGCCTCGCCTCGCAGCACGGCACGTCGGTGATGCTGGTCACGCACGACATGGGCGTGATTGCGGAAACCGCCGACCGCGTCGCCGTGATGTACGCCGGACGGATCGCGGAGATCGGTCCGGTGCGCGACGTGATCCACGCGCCGAAGCATCCCTACACCATCGGCCTGATGAGCTCGATCCCGAAACTCGGCGAGGGCCGCGAGCGGCTCGCGCAGATCGACGGCTCGATGCCGCGGCTCACCGCGATTCCGCCCGGCTGCGCGTTCAATCCCCGTTGCCCGCGTGCGTTCGACCGCTGCCGGCAGCAGCGGCCGGAGCTCGTCCGAGTCGGCGCGACCGAGGCCGCGTGCTGGCTCTACGCGGAGAAGCCATGAGCGCAGTCGCCACGCCCGAGCCGCACGTGGAGCGGACCGCCGAGGCGCCGCTTCTCGAGCTCGCCGACGTCGGGCGCGACTTCGACGTGTCGAAACCCTGGCTCAACCGCGTTCTCGAGGGCGCGCCGCGGCTCCTGCTGCGCGCCGTCGACGGCGTGTCGTTCTCGGTCCGCCGCGGCGAGACGCTCGCGCTCGTGGGCGAATCGGGCTGCGGCAAGTCGACGGTCGCGCGGCTGATCGTCGGGCTCTATGCACCGTCGCGCGGCAGCATCGCGTTCGAAGGCGTCGATCTGAGCACGCCGGGCTCGCGATCCGCGGTGCCGCAGATCCGGCGGCGCATGCAGATGATCTTCCAGGACCCCTACGCGAGCCTCAATCCGCGCTGGCGCGTCGGCCGGATCATCGCCGAGCCGATCCGCGTCAATCGCTTGCTCGCGGACGAGCCGTCCGTCCGCGCGCGGGTGGGCGAGCTGCTGCGCCAGGTCGGCCTCACGCCGGACGACGCGGAGAAGTTCCCGCACGAGTTCTCGGGTGGCCAGCGGCAACGGATCTCGATCGCGCGGGCGCTTTCGTCGAATCCGGAGTTCCTCGTGTGCGACGAGCCCACGTCCGCGCTCGACGTGTCCGTACAGGCGCAGATCCTCAACCTGATGAAGGATCTGCAGCAGCGGCTCGGGCTCACGTATCTCTTCATCTCGCACAATCTCGCGGTGGTCGCGCACATCTCGGATCGCGTCGGCGTCATGTACCTCGGCCGGCTGGTCGAGCTCGCCGACGCGAAGACGCTGTTCGCGTCGCCGGCGCATCCCTACACGCGGATGCTGCTCGACGCCGTCCCCGACCTCGCGATGAGCGGCGCCGCGCGCACGCCCGTGGCGGGCGAGGTGCCGAACCCGCTCGATCCGCCGAAGGGCTGCGCGTTCCATCCGCGGTGCCCGTTTGCCAACGCGCGCTGCGAGGCGGAGCGGCCGACGCTCGCGCGCGCGGCCTCGGGTACGCAGGTCGCCTGCCACGCGATCGAGGAAGGGCGTCTGCCGCCGGCGCATCGCTGACACGCGCGGCCGCGGGAACGCGCGGGCGATCCGTGCGTGCACCGACCGCCGCGCGCAAAGGACCACCATGCCCAAGTTCGCCGCCAACCTGTCGTTCCTGTACAACGAAGTGCCGTTCCTCGACCGGTTCGCGGCGGCGGCCCGGGATGGTTTCAAGGGCGTCGAATTCCTCTTTCCCTATGCGCACGCGCCGCACGAGGTCGCCGCGAGGCTGCGCGACGCGGGTCTGGAGAACGTCCTCTTCAACACGGTCCCCGGCGATTTCGACGCGGGCGAGCGCGGGCTCGCCGCAATTCCGGGGCGCGAGGCGGATTTCCGCGCCGGCGTGACGAAGGCGATCGACTACGCACTCGTCCTCGGCTGCAAGCGCCTGCACGCCATGGCGGGGCTCGTCGCGCCGGGGGCGGACCGCGACGCGATGCGAAGGACCTACGTCGGGAACCTTCGATACGCCGCGGCGGAGACGGCGAAGCACGGCATCTCGGTGCTGATCGAGCCGATCAACACGCGCGACATCCCGGGGTACTTCCTGAACCGCCAGGACCAGGCGCACGCGATCCGCGAGGAGGTCGGTACGCCCAACCTCAAGGTGCAGCTCGATCTCTATCACTGCCAGATCGTCGAGGGCGATCTCGCGACGACGATACGAAAGTATCTGCCGGACGTCGGGCACATGCAGATCGCCGGCGTGCCCGAGCGCCACGAGCCCTCGCTCGGCGAGGTGAATTACCCGTATCTCTTCGACCTGATCGACGCGCTCGGCTACGACGGATGGATCGGGTGCGAATACCGGCCGAAGGCGGGGACGAGCGCGGGATTAGGCTGGCTCGCGCCCTACAGGTAGAGCGGAACCGCAAAAGCGCGAAGGGCGCAAAGGGTCGCAAAGAAGGGTTTCTTGTTTGCGTCGCCGCGCGCGGTACGGTCGCCCGGCACTGGGAGAACGTCGAAGCTCGCGACGACGACACGCCGCTTTCGCGTTCCGTTGCGCCTTTCGCGCTTTTGCGGTTCTTCGGTGCCGCCTCACCCGACCGCCACGCTCGCCGCGACGCTCACGGGGAAGTTAACCGAGTTCGCCACGAAGCAGCCTTCGTGCGCCTTGTGATGCAGCTCCTCGGCGAGCTTGGCGTCGCTGCCGGCGGCGACGCGCACCTTGGGCTTGAGCGTCACCTCTACGAACTTCATCTTCCCCGGCCCGACGCGCTCGAGCTTGCCTTCGCCGTGGTCGGTGTAGCCCACCACGGTTACGCCCTTGTGCGCGCAGAGGGAAAGATAGGTGAGCATGTGGCACGCCGCGAGCGAGGCGACCAGCAGCTCCTCGGGGTTGAGGCCCGCCGCGTCGCCCTTGAACGCCGTTGGACCGGAGCCGAAGAGCTCGGGCTTGCCGTCGAGGGTCAGCCGGTAGTCGCGCGAATACTCCGCGGTCGCGGTCGTCGCGCCTGCGGCGCGCGGCCAGGTGATGCGGGCTTGGAAGTGGTGTGCCATGGGTCGATTCCGAAGTTGAAACGACAAGGGGGCCGAAGCCCCCTCGAACATGCGCTCCGGCTCGCTCAGTCCGGAATGCGCAGCACCTGGCCCGGATAGATCTTGTCCGGGTGCGTGAGCATCGGCTTGTTCGCCTCGAAAATCTTGTTGCGCGCCGGAACAAGGGGGCTACGCGCCCCTTGTATATCCCCCAAGTCAGTCGGGAATGCGCAGCACCTGGCCCGGATAGATCTTGTCCGGGTGCGTGAGCATCGGCTTGTTCGCCTCGAAAATCTTATTGTACTTGTTCGCGTCGCCGTAGAACTCCTTCGAGATCTTCGACAGCGTGTCGCCCTTCACGACGGTGTAGAACTTCGCGGGCGGCTCGGGCTTCTGCACCGCGATGTTGTCGTGCACCGAGGCGATGCCCTCGGTGTTGCCCACCGCGAGGATCACCTTCTCCGCAACCGCCTGCGAGGTCGTCGTGCCCATCACGTAGGCCGTGTGGTTGCTGTACGTGACGTCCAGATCGTTGATGTCGAGGCCGAGCGCTTCGACCTTCGCCTTCAGCGCCTTGGCGACTTCCTCGTCGGTCGGCGCGGCGGGCTGCGCAGGCTGCACGGCGGCCTGTGCGGCGCCCTTGCCGAAGAGCTTCTCGCCGATGTCCTTCAGAAAGCTGAACATGCCCATGGTCTTCTCTCCTTCGTGTCGTGTTGTTGGAATCGGCGGCGCGTCGCGAACACCGGCCGCCACTGCCACCAGGCTGGCCTGTCCATGTTACAGACGCACACGTTCCCGTCATAGGGCCGGGCCGTGCCCGCGGCGCGAAAACGCGATCCGATCAGAAAACGGTCAACATGGGTGGTGATCCACGCGCCGGGGACCGACGGCAACCTCAATCGCCGTCCGTGATCGCACCCTTCTCCGCGCCCGAAACCAGCTTCGTGTACTTGGCGAGCAGCCCCTTCGTGTAACGCGGCTTCGGCTGCTTCCACTTCTTGCGCCGGGCGGCGAGCTCCCGCGCAGAGACGTTCACCTGGATGAGTCGCTTTCGCGCGTCGATGGTGATCGAGTCGCCCTCCTTCACCAGCGCGATCGGGCCACCGACGAACGCCTCGGGCGCGACGTGTCCGACCACCATTCCCCACGTGCCGCCCGAGAAGCGACCGTCGGTGAGCAGGCCGACCGATTCGCCCAGGCCCTGGCCGATGATGGCCGACGTCGGCGCGAGCATCTCCTGCATCCCGGGCCCGCCTTTCGGACCTTCGTAGCGGATGACGAGCACGTCGCCCGGCTTGATCTTCTTCGCCATGATCGCCTTCATGGCATCGGGCTCCGAATCGAACACGCGCGCCGGACCCGTGATCGAGGGGTTCTTGAGTCCTGTGATTTTCGCGACGCAGCCGTCGGGCGCGAGGTTGCCGCGCAGGATGGCGAGGTGGCCCTGCTTGTACATGGGGTCGGACCAGGGCCGGATGACGTCCTGGTGCTTGCGCGGCTCGGCCGGCACGCCGGCCAACTCCTCGGCGATGGTCTTGCCGGTGATCGTGAGGCAATCGCCGTGCAGCACACCGTTCACGAGCAGCATCTTCAGCACCTGCGGCACGCCGCCCGCGTCGCGGAAGTCGGTGGCGACGTATTTGCCCGAGGGCTTCAGATCGCACAGCACCGGCACCTTGCGGCGCACGCGCTCGAAGTCGTCGAGCGTCCACTTCACACCGGCCGCCGATGCGATCGCGAGGTAGTGCAGGACCGCATTGGTCGAGCCGCCGGTGGCCATCACCACCGCGATCGCGTTCTCGATCGACTTGCGCGTGATGATGTCGCGCGGACGGATGTTCCTGCGGATCGCTTCGACCAGCACCTTGGCGGAGGCCGCCGCCGAATCCGCCTTTTCCGGATCGGGCGACGCGAGCTGCGACGAGCCCAGCAGGCTGATCCCGAGCGCCTCGAACGACGAGGACATGGTGTTCGCGGTGTACATGCCGCCGCACGCGCCAACCGTGGGGCAGGCGTTCTTCTCGATGCCGATGAAATCCTCGTCCGACATCTTGCCGGCGGTGTAGGCGCCGACCGCCTCGAACGGGCTCACGATGGTGAGCGTCTGGCCTTTCCAATGGCCCGGCTTGATGGTGCCCGCGTAGACATAGATGCCGGGCACGTTCATGCGCGCCATCGCCATCACGCCGGCCGGCATGTTCTTGTCGCAGCCGCCCACGACCAGCACGCCGTCCATCATCTGGCCGTTGGTCGAGGTCTCGATCGCGTCGGCGATCACCTCGCGCGAGACGAGCGAGTACTTCATGCCTTCCGTGCCCATGCCGATGCCATCGGTGACGGTCGGGACGCCGAAAACCTGCGGCATCGCTCCGGCAGCCGTGAGCGCCTGCATCGCGCGATCGACGAGCGGCTGGATGCCCGCGTTGCACGGATTCATGGTCGAGTGGCCGTTCGCGACGCCGACGATCGGCTTGTCGAAGTCGCGGTCCCCGAAGCCGACTGCGCGCAGCATCGCGCGGTTCGGCGAGCGGGCGACGCCGCCGGTGATGATCCGCGAGCGCCAGTTGAGCGGACCGGAGATCGGGGTGGGCTTCTTCTTGGCCATGGGGAAAAGTCCTTTCGAACGAGGGGAGTTCAGGATCTGGGGGCGCTCGCCGCGGGAGGCCGGGACGATAGCATCGGCTCCTGACGCAAACAACCGAGTATCGCGCCGCCGGCGACGAGCAGGAAGCCCACGCCGTGATAGAGGTGCAGCGCCTCGCCGAGCACGGCGGCGGCGAGGAGGCTGCCGAACACCGGGACGAGATGCGTGAAGTAGCCCGCCTGCACCGGCCCCACCCGCTCCACGGCGAACCCGAAAAGGAGCATCCCGACGAGCGTCGGCAGCACCGCGATGTAGAAGAGCCCTGCGATCTCGCGCACGCCGAGGCGCGGCGCGCCCCTTATCGCCAGCTCGCCCGCGATGACCGGCGCGGCGATCACCACGCCCATCAGGGCGGCGACGAATACGAAGCCGATCAGCGAGACCGTCTGCGGCCGGTCCTTGAGCCGGATGGTGTAGAGCGCCCAGATCGTCATCCCCGCGAGCAGCATGAGGTCCCAGGGGTTCAGCTCGAGCCGCAGCAGCGCGCCGACGTCGCCGTGACCGAGAATGAGCAGCACCCCGGCGAGCGAGATCGCGAGCCCGACGGCCTCCAGCGCATGCGGCTTGCGCGAGTAGCCGAGCCAGCCGATCAGGATGATCAGCACCGGGATCGCCGAATTGAGCAGCGAGAGGTGCGTCGCGCTCGATCCGTAGAGGCCAAGGTAGACCGTGATGTTCTGCGGCGCGAAGCCGAGCAGCGCGAAGGGCAGGAACACCTTCCAGTCGCGGCGGATCGCCTGCGCGAGCGCCGCGCGCTGCGGCCAGACGAACGGCAGGAGCACCACGATCACGACCACCCAGCGGATCCACGAGACCGTGATCGGCGGCACGGTCTCCATGACGAGCCGCGACACCGTCGGGTTCGAGCCCCAGAGCGCGGCCGTGAGCACGAGCGCCCCGTATGCGACGGCGCGGCGGGTGGTCAGCGAGCGCGGCATTTTTACTCCGCCCGCGACACGGCGCGGCGGCTCACCCCGTTCATCGCGCTCGGGAGGCCGCTGGTGTACCGGCCGAGGATGCGGGGTGCCCGGGTGCCGCTCCGCCGACGGTTTCGCGGATGAAGCGCGCGGCCGCCTCGAGCACTGCCCGTCGCGCCTCGAGGTGCGGCATGTGCCGCGCGCGCGGGAGCACGAGCCGCTCGAAAGGACCCTGCACGAGCCGCCCCACCGCGTCGAGTTGCGCGGTCGTGAAGTAGGGATCGTCGGCGCCGTGCATCGCGAGCACCGGCGCACGCACGCCGGCGACCAGCGGCTCGAGGCCCCAGCCCGGGTGCGGATCGGCGGTCCAGAGATCGACGAGGCGCCGGAACAGGATGTCGGTCTTGGCGCCGTGATAGCGGGCGAGACGCGCGCGCAGGTCGCCCTGCTCGAAATCCGCGATCTGCTCGCGGATCTCGACGAGCGTGCATGGTTCGCGGAAGAGGTGGGCCGCGAGCGCGATCACGCCCCGCACGCGCTCCGGATGCGCGCCGGCGAACGCGAGCGCGATCGCCGCGCCGTCCGGCAGCGCTTCGAGCGCTTCGAGCCTCAGATAGTCGTGCGCGAACGGCGGCTCGAGCGCCTCGGAGTCGCCCGAGCCCCAGCGGTCGTACACGAGCGCCGCGAGCCCGGTTTCGCGGACGAGCCGCTCGGGGATGTCGCGCCACAGCCGCACCGAGCCGAGCGCGTCGTGCAGGAAGACGAGCGTCGGCGCATCCGCCCGCGGCGTGCCGATCAGGTGGCCCCGCACCAGCCGCCCGCGCACCTGGAGCGCGAGCTGCCCGAGCGCCGCCTCGATCGCCTCGCGGAAGTCGGCGGGTGCAAGGCCCACCATGTCGCACGCGGTCCGCGCGAAGAACGCATCGACGGCTGCCGGGAGCGCCGTGGCCGACAGGCCGCGCAGCGACGCTTCGAGGTCGAACACGGCGCGCGGCGGGGTCACGAAGAAATCGCCCGTCACGAGCACCTCGCGGACCCGTGCGAGCCCCGGGCCCTCGAGGCGAACATCGGCCCGGATGGCGCCGCCGCGCTTGTTGAGCGTCGCCGAGACGAGCGAGACGTCCGGCTCCTGCGCGTCGAGCCGTGCGACGTACTCGTCGGTGCCGATCTCCTCGGCGTAAATGCGGCGCGCAAGCGTCTCCTCATCCTCCGTGAGCGCGCCCCACGCCGGGTCGAAGCCCAGGCGCTCGGCGAACGTGTCGACGAGGGTCGCGTAAATCGTCTCGAGCGGCGGCAGCCGCTCGCCCAGAACTTCGCGCAGGGTGATCACGCGCTTCTGCGCCGACTCGAGGTCGCGCTTGGCGAGCTTTTCGACCGGCACCTTGAGCGCCGAGATCATCTGCGCGGCATCGAAGTCCACGAGCAGGGTGCCCTGATAGAGGAGCGTGCGGCCCTCCACGAAGCCGCCCGTGCCGCTCACCTTGCGCCCCGCGACTTCGATGTCGTTGCGCGGCCGGTAGGCGGCGGGCACGCCTAGGCGCTGCAAAGCTTCGGCGGCAGCCTCGCAGAGGATCGCGGCGATGCGCGAGAGATCGGCGGTGCCGAAACGGGTGCGATCGACCACCAGCTCCCAGCCGAACTGCCGCTCGTCGAGGTAGAGCGCGCCGCCGCCGGTGATGCGCCGGCCGACCTCGATGCCTTGCGCGCGGCAATAGTCGAGCCGGACCTCGTGCGACAGGATCTGGTGCGCGCCGACCAGCGCGCTCGGGCGAAAACGCAGGAACCGCAGCGTATCGGGGATGAGCCCCGCCTCGTGCGCCTCGATGAGCGCGCGGTCGAGCGCCATGTTCTCGCGGCCGGCGCGAATGCCGGTGTCGATGACGCGAAGGGGCGTGCGGGGGCTGCTCATTCGGGAAACGCTTCGGCCCCGGGAGAGGAACCGCGAGGCCGGAGGCCGAGAATAGCCCAGCGCGCCACGGGCCCCGAAATAGAGTTTTTGATGGCAGCGGAAGCCTCGTTGCCGCGGGCGCGAGCGGATTCGCGCGACCCGCGCCGTATACTTGCGGCCCCGGCGCCGGCGAGCCCGGGCGCCGGGCCCCGAATCCTGAATCCTGAATCCCGAATCCCTGTGCTCGTTCACCCCGCCATCGACCCCATCGCCCTCCAGATCGGCCCCCTCGCCGTGCGTTGGTACGCGGCTGCAACGAACACGAGAGGGCAACGCCCCCTCGTGGCTCCCCCAGATCGGTAACGCACGGCAGCGCCCCCATGCTGATCCATCCCACGATCGACCCCATCGCCCTCCAGATCGGCCCCCTCGCCGTGCGTTGGTACGGGCTTATGTACCTCGTCGGCTTCGCCGCCTTTTTCTTTCTCGGCCGGATGCGGGCGAAGCGCGATGCCTGGCGGGGCGCGTCGGTGCAGCTCGTCGACGATCTGCTTTTCTACGGCGTTCTCGGCGTGATCCTGGGGGGAAGGCTCGGCTACGTGCTTTTCTACAAGCCCGGGTACTACGCGGCGCACCCGCTCGAAATCTTCGCCGTCTGGCAGGGCGGGATGTCGTTCCACGGCGGGTTCCTCGGGGCGCTCGCGGCAGCGTGGCTCGTCGGGCGCAAGGAGAAGCGCGGCTTTCTCGCGCTGATGGACTTCGTCGCGCCGCTGGTGCCGATCGGGCTCGCCGCGGGGCGGCTCGGCAACTTCATCAACGGCGAGCTGTGGGGGCGCGTAACCGATGTGCCGTGGGGCATGGTGTTCCGCGGCGCCGGGCCCGATCCGCGCCACCCGTCGCAGCTCTACCAGTTCGCGCTCGAGGGCGTAGCGCTCTTCGCGCTGCTGTGGTGGTTCTCGGCTCTCCATGGGACAATGGCTCTCGCTGCCGATGATCCTCGGCGGCATCGCCATGATGGTCTGGGCCTACAGGAAAGCCTGAACGGGAATGGGCTGGGGGATTCCGCTCAACGAGGACGAGCGCCGCGCCTTCGAGGAAAAGCTCGGGGCGCTCCGGATCGAGCACCGCGACCTCGACAGCGCCATCCACGCGCTCGGCGGCGATCCTCTGCACGACCAGCTCGCCCTCCGCCGTATGAAGAAGCGGAAACTCCTGCTGAAAGACCAGATCGCCTGGATCGAGCGCCAGCTCGACCCCGACATTCCCGCCTGAGTCGCCCCTCGCGCGGGCGCTCAGCCGTCCGCTACCCCGCTCGCGTCGCGGCTGCCGCCGGCGAGCAGCGCGTACAGCAGGATCGCCCCGAATGTCGCGGTGCCGATTCCGCCCATCGCGAAGCCGCCGATCTTCAACGTGAAGTCGCCCGCGCCGAGCACCAGGGTGACGGCGGCGACGATGAGGTTGCGGTTGTCCGAGAAGTCCACCTTGTTCGCGACCCAGATGCGCGCGCCCGCCACGGCGATCAGGCCGAACACGACGATCGACACCCCGCCCAGCACCGCCGAGGGGATGGTCTGGATGAGCGCGCCGAACTTCGGCGAGAACCCCAGCAGGATCGCCACGCACGCGGCGACCACGAAGACGAGCGACGAGTAGACCTTGGTCGCGGCCATGACGCCGATGTTCTCGGCGTAAGTCGTGACCCCCGTGCCGCCCGCGCCGCCGGCGACCATGGTCGCGAGACCGTCGCCCAGGAACGCCCGGCCCATGTAGCGGTCGAGGTCCTGTCCCGTCATCGCCGAGACGGCCTTGATGTGCCCGAGGTTCTCGGCGACCAGGATGATCGCCACCGGCGCGATGAGCAGCATCGCCTCGGCGCTGAACACCGGCGCCGCGAACGCCGGCAGGCCGAACCATGCCGCGTTGGCGAGGCCCGAGAACGCGATCGGCTTGCCGAGACCCATGCCGTTCGCCAGCACGATATAGACGCCGTACGCGGCGACGAGGCCCGCGAGGATCAGGAGCTTCTGCAGCAGCCCCCGGGTGAACACCGCCACGCCGCCCACGAGCAGGATCGTGATCACCGCCATCCAGCCGTCGAAGGTCGCGGCGCCGACGCTCTTCACCGCGATCGGCGCGAGGTTGAGACCGATCACCGCGACCACGGCGCCGGTGACCACCGGCGGCATGAAGCGCTCGATCCAGCCCGTGCCCAGCGCCATCACCGCGACGCCGATCGCCGCGTAGAGCGCGCCGCACGCGATGATGCCGCCGAGCGCGACGCCGATGTTGGCGTTCGGACCGCTGCCCGCGTAGCCGGTAGCGGCGATCACGACGCCGATGAACGCGAAGCTCGAGCCGAGATAACTCGGCACGCGTCCGCCCACGACGAGGAAAAAGAGCAGCGTGCCGACGCCGCTCATGAGGATCGCGACGTTGGGGTTGAAGCCCATGATGAGCGGCGCGAGCACGGTGGCGCCGAACATCGCCACCACGTGCTGGATGCCGAGCGCGAAAGTCTGCGGCCACGGAAGCCGCTCGGTGGGAGCGATGACGCCTTCGGTCTTCTCGGTCCATCGGGGGAAGTACGTGTCGGGCATCGCGGCGCTCCCTTTTCGTATTGTCGGCGACGCCGCGATTCTAGGACGCGGCGCCGGTTCGCGCGGCCGCGCAGCGCTTGGCCGCGTCGCCACGGAGTAACATTGCAGACTGATGACGTTCCTCTCTGACGACCTCTCCCGAAGGAAATCCGCGTGAAACCCCTCAGCGGCCTCGACTCGATGTTCCTGCATCTCGAGACCCCCGACACGCCCATGCACGTGGCCTCGGGCCATCTCTACGAGCTGCCCGAGGGGTTCAGGGGCGACTTCGTCGAGGTGGTGCGCAAGCACCTCGCGACGCGCATCCCGCTCATTCCACTGATGCGGCGCAAGCTCGCGCACGTGCCGCTCGACCTCGCCAACCCCGTATGGGTGGACGACGACGCGGTCGATCTCGCCTGGCACATCCGCCGCGTGAAGCTGCCCAAGCCGGGCACCCAGGCGCAGCTCGAAACGGCGCTGGCGAAAATGCACGCGAAGCCGATGGACCGCAGCCGTCCGCTGTGGGAGTTCTATGTGATCGAGGGCCTGCCGGGCCGCAAGGTGGGCTTCTATTGCAAGATCCACCACGCGGCGCTCGACGGCGCAGCGGGCGTGATCCTGCTCTCGAACATGCTCGACACCACGCCGGTGCCGCGCAAGGTTCCGCCGCGCCCGCGCATGCACAAGGGAATCGAGCACCCCGGCTTCCGCGAGTTGGTCGGCGCGGCGTTCGGCCACGAGACCGGGCAGTTCGTGAAGCTGGTGCGCCACCTCCCCGATGTCGCGAAGCTGCTCGCCGACGCGGTCCGTCCCGGCAAGGGCGTCGGCGTGGGCGAGATGGTGAAGCACAACGTCGCGTTCGGACCGAAGACGCCGTTCAACGTCGGCATCACCGGCGAGCGCGGATTCGCGGCGGTGTCGATCCCGCTCGCGGACGCGAAGGCGATCGCGCAGGCCGAGGACGCGAAGCTGAACGACGTGGTGCTCGCGATCTGCGACGGCGCGTTCCGGCGCTACCTGGAACACCGCGGCGGAATCCCGAGAAAGCCGCTCATCGCGGCCGTGCCGGTGTCGCTGCGCGAGCCGGGCAACACCGATTACACGACGCAGGCGACCATGACCCTCGTGGGCCTGGCGACCCACGTCGCCGACCCGGTCAAGCGCCTGCGCGTCATCAAGGAGAACGCGGCGGCGGCGAAGGCGCTCACGTCGCGCATGAAGTCGGTGATGCCGACCGACTTCCCCTCGCTCGGCGTGCCGTGGATCGTCTCGCGGCTCGCGTCGCTCTACGGGCGCTCGCATCTTGCCGATCGCATCCCGCCGATCGCGAACGTCGTCATCTCCAACGTGCATGGGCCGGATGTGCCGATGTATCTCGCCGGGGCGCGCATGCTCACCTACTGGCCGATGTCGATCGTCGAGCACGGGCTCGGCCTCAACATCACGCTCGAGAGCTACGCCGGCTCGCTCGATTTCGGCCTGATCGCCGCACGGAACGCCGTGCCGAAAGTGCGCGAGGTCGCCGTCGCGATCGAGGAATCGTTCCGGGAACTGCGGGACGCGGCGCTCGGGCGGACGGCCCGCGCGGCGAAGCCTGCGCCCGCGAAGCGCCCGGCGAGGCGCGCAGCCGCGAAAGCGCCGGCGAAAAGACGCAGTGCTGCGCGCCTGCCCGTCCGGGCCGCGCGCACGGCGAGGAAGGCGGCGTGACCGTCGCGGGCAACGACGCGCTGCACGGAGCCGGGCGCCGTGCCGGCATCGGGCTCGCGCGCGCGCGTCGGCTGCTGCGCCTCGGGCTCGAACTGCGCGCGCCGTGGGAATACGGTGCGACCGTGGCCGCGACCCCGCTGCTGCGGCTCGCGCCCAAGGGCGACGGGCATCCCGTGCTCGTGTTTCCCGGCCTCACCGCGTCGGATCTTTCCACGCGGCCGCTGCGCCGCTTCCTCACGGGTCGCGGCTACGCGTCCTACGGCTGGGCGCTCGGCAGGAATCTCGGTCCGCGCGACGGCGTGTTCGACGCGTGCCGCGAGCGCCTGCGCAAGATTCGCAGCCGTCACCGCCGGAAGGTCTCGCTCATCGGCTGGAGCCTCGGCGGCATCTACGCGCGCGAACTCGCGAAGGAGTTTCCCGACGACGTGCGGCTCGTGGTCACTCTCGGCACGCCGTTCTCGCACGGGCCGCGCACCAGCGACGCTTGGCGCACCTACGAGGAGAGCACCGGGCATCGCATCGGCGCGCCGGACATCCTGTCATCCCTGAGCGCGCCGCCGCCGGTGCCGACCACGTCGATCTACAGCCGCACCGACGCGATCGTGCCCTGGCGCTACAGCGTCGAGCGCGTCGACGCGAGCCACGAGAACATCGAAATCGAAGCGAGCCACCTCGGCCTCGGCTTCAACGCGCTCGCCTGGTGCGCGATCGCGGACCGGCTCGCCCAGCCCGAAGCGGCCTGGAAGCCTTTCGAGCGGAGCGGCGCCCGTGCGCTTGTGTTTCCCGACCCGCAGCGCAAGCCGCGGGGCAGACGCCTTTTCGGATAACGCAGCATGCCCACCGCACAAGCCAACGGCCTGACGCTCAATTACGACCTGTTCGGTGATCCCGCCGCGCCGCCGATCGTCCTCGTCATGGGGCTCGGGCTCCCGGGACTCGCCTGGCCCGATGTGTTCGTCGATGCGCTCGTCGCCCACGGATTCCGCGTGATCCGCTTCGATAACCGAGACTGCGGGCACTCGTCGAAGCTCGGCACGGGGCCGATGCCGAACCTGCCCGCCGCGATCGCGAAGGCGCTGCTGCGCCTGCGGGTGCGCGCGCCCTACGACCTCGACGACATGGCCGCCGACACCGCGGGGCTCCTCGACGCGCTGGGCATCGACAAGGCGCACGTCGTCGGTGTGTCGATGGGCGGGATGATCGCGCAGATGCTCGCTGCCCGGTTTCCGGCGCGGGTGCTGAGCCTCACCTCGATCATGTCCTCGTCCGGCAATCCGAGCCCGCGCGTCGCGCTCGGCAAGCGGCGTGCACTGCGCGCGATCATTTCCCGGCCAGCCGATCCGACCAGCGTCGACGCGGTGGTGAATCACCTGGTCGGCGTGTTCGGGGTGATCGGCAGCCCCGGCTTCCCGACGCCGCTCGAGCACCTCAAGCAGAACCTGGAACGCATCGCGCGGCACGGGCTCTTTCCGCTCGGCACCGCGCGGCAGCTCCTCGGCATCCTCGCCTCCGGCGACCGGCGGCCGGCCATCCGCACCATCAAGGCGCCGACGCTCGTGATCCACGGCGCGGACGACCCGCTCGTGCCGGTGGCGGCGGGCATCGACACCGCCGCCAACATCCCCGGCGCGAAGGTCGAGGTGATCGCCGGCATGGGGCACGACTTCGCGCCCGCGCTTCAGCCGCGGCTCGCGGCGACCATCGCTGCCCACTGCCGCGCTGCCGCGCCGGCGCCGGCCGCGACCATCGGCGCGCCCCCTGCCGAGCCGGCGCCTGCAGCGCCCGTCCATCCCGAGTCGGTTCAGACCGCCGCGGCACCGGCGCCGGAACCGCTCCCCGTACCCTTCGAAGCGTCCCTCGCAACAGTCGCGCCCACCCCATCGCCGACCCCTGTGGCGTCGCCATTCTCGCCGGCCGGCGGCGACCGTGCTCCCGTCGAACCGGCGCGTCCGGGCGGCGCGGCGGCATTGCCGCGCGACGCCGGCACCCCCGATCGGACCCCGGCTTGAGCAGCATGGCGGTCGCGGCACCGATCGGCGAGGCGGAACTCGAGCAGCTCGAAGCGCTTGCCGGCACCGGCAAGCTCGCCGGCCGGGCAATGCTTCCCGACGAGCTTCAGGGCTTTCTCTGCGCGATAGTGAGCGCTCCCCAGCCGATCCCGGAGCCGGTCTGGATGCCGATCGCGCTGGGCGTCGATCCCGAAGACGCAGACGTCGCGGCGAGCGGCATCGTGCCGCTCGTGCGGAGGCTGCGGGACGAGTGCGAGCGCGACCTCCTCGAAGAGCGCGGCATCGACCCGATCCTCGCGCCGGGGCCGGCGGGCGAGGGGCTCGACCACGCCCGCTGGGCGCGCGGCTATCTGGAAGGGGTGTCGCTCGCCGATCCGCCCTGGGACGCCGAGGATCCCGATACCGCCGACGAGCTGCTCGCGCCGTTTTTCGTGCTGGCGGGCGATGCGACGCCCGAGCTCCGCCGGGCCTGCCGGGAGTCGCTCGATCTTCGGCCCGACGCCGACCTCGACGAAGTGCTCGCGAACGACCTGCCGCTCGTCGTGCAGGACAACTTCGAGTATTGGCTGGACAAGCGTCTCGTGCCCGAGACCATCCGACGCGACGCGCCCAAGGTGGGACGAAACGATCCCTGCCCGTGCGGCAGCGGCAGGAAGTTCAAGCAGTGCTGCGGTAAGGACGGCTGAGCGGCACCGGGCCGCGCGGCCGGTCAGTCCGCGTCCGAGGGGAGCGCGCGCTCCAGCGCGTCGATGAGCATCGAGCCCTCGCGGGTCACGATCGCGAACAGCACCCGCGCGTCGATCTGCTCGTGCTCGGTCGACACCGTTTCGCGCAAGAGATCGAGCCGGTCCCACGGCACCTCGGTGTGCGCATCCCGGGCGTGCTTGCTCACGCGATGGGCGCCGTCCGCGATCCGTTGCAGCAGGCGCTCCAGCGCGAGCCCGCGGCTGCGGTCGGCGGCGAAAACCTCGGCGCTGAATCCGCCGATCAGCTGCCGCGCCTCGAACGTGGCCTTGAGGATCGCGACCATCGCGGCCACGTCTTTTTCGTCCCTTTTCATGTCGCCCGCGCTCCCTGTTCCGGTCCGCCGATTCTCCCCGAAAGCCTCAGCGTTGTGGGAGCGCGCTCGCGAGGACTCGCGCGACGTGAATCGCCCGCCTCCCCCGCGCGCACCGCCGGAAGCAGGCTCGCCTCGGCCATTTTCATCGAGACGTCGTAATGCGCCGCCTCGTAGCCGAATGCGCCGGCCATGCCGCAGCAGGAGGATTCGATCGTCTCCACCTCGAGCCCCGGAACCAGCGCAAGCGTCTGCTCGACGGCCGACATCGCGCCGAACGCCTTCTGGTGGCAGTGGCCGTGGAGCAGCGCGCGCGTTTCCGCGAGCGGCTTCAGCTCGAGCGTCAACCTGCCCTCGGCCTTTTCCCGCGCGATGAACTCCTCGAACAGCATCGCCTGATTCGCGACCGCGTCGGCCTCGGGCCCGAGGCGCATCGAGAGAAACTCGTCGCGCAGCCCGAGCAGGCACGAGGGCTCGAGCCCCACGATGGGCACGCTGCGCGCCGCGAACGGCGCGAGCGCTGCAAGCATCCGCGCGGCCTCCTCGCGCGCCCTGTCCACCATGCCGGCGGCGAGAAACGTCCGACCGCAACAGAGCGGACGGCCGCCGTCGGAGGGCTGTGCGACATGCACCGCGTAGCCCGCGGCCTTCAGCACGGCGAGCGCCGCGTGCGGGTTCTCGGGTTCGAAGTGATTCGAGAACGTGTCGACGAGCAGCACGACCTCGCCGCGCGCGTCGGGCTTCGCGCGCACGCCGGGACGCACTGACTGCAGGAAGGGCCTGGAGCGCCACTCGGGCAGCGAGCGCGCCTCGGCCACGCCGAGCCAGCGCTTCGCGACGCGCTGGGCCGCGTTCGCGATCGGCGCGATGCGCGACGCGAGCGGCGCATAGCGAGGCAGGAAGGCGACGAGCTTGTCTCTCAGACTCCAGCCGTGGCGGCGATGATAGTGGTGCAGGAACTCGATTTTCATCTTCGCCATGTCGACGCCGGTCGGGCACTCGCGCTTGCAGCCCTTGCACGAGACGCACAGGTCCATCGCCGCCTTGACGGCGTCCGAGGCGAGCGCGTCCGCGCCGAGCTGTCCCGATACCGCGAGGCGCAGCGTGTTGGCGCGGCCACGGGTGAGGTGCTGCTCGTCGCGCGTGGCGCGGTACGACGGGCACATGGTGCCGGCGTCGAACTTGCGGCAGTGGCCGTTGTTGTTGCACATCTCGACCGCCGCTGCGAAGCCGGTGCTCTGCGCGCCGGGCGTGTCCCAAGCCGACCAGTCGAGCGCGGTGTCGAGCTTCGGCGCCGCGTATCCGGGCTTGAACCGAAACAGCGCGCGATCGTCCATCTTCGTGCCGCGCACGATCTTGCCG
>JALOSW010000227.1 GCA_025458245.1 Burkholderiales bacterium | reverse complement strand
CGAAGCGGATCGCCGTCTTGTGCGGCGTGCGCTGCGCGTGGCCGGCGATCCAGTCGGAGAGGTCCATCGCCGCGTCTACGCGTCGCCCACTTCGATCACGACGGCCATCGCGGTGTCTCCGGCTGCGCACCCGGTGAAGAGGCCCCAGCCGCCGCCACGCAGCGCCAGCTCCTCGATCAGCTCGATGACCGAGCGGGTGCCCATCGGCGCCTGCGGGTGGCCCCACACCAGCGAGCAGCCGTAGTTGTTCATCGCCGCGAGAGCGACGCCGGTCTGTCTGGCGAAGTAGAGGTCGTTCACGGCGAACGGGTTGTGCGTCTTGACGGCGTCCATCTGTGCGACGCTGCGGCCCGCCTGGTCGAGGGCGCGTTGCGCGGCCGGCACGGTGGACTCCGGCATGTGCGCGAGCGCAGCGCGTGCGAGACCGAAGCCCCGCAGGCGCACCGCGATCCTGGGATCGGTCGCGAGCTCTCGCGCGCGGTCGCGCGTGGCGACGACGATCGCCGCATTGCCGTCGGCCGGGTGCGTCTGCCCGCCGTAGGTGACGGTGCCGCCGGCCATCACCGGCTTCAGCTTCGCCAGCCCCTCGGGCGTCGACTGCGTCAGGCCCTCGTCGCCGGCGAGCGTTCCTGCCGCTTTCTTGAACCCCGGCGCAGGCACCGCGAACGGCAGCGTCATGAACCGCTTGAGGAACGCGCTGTCGTCGGCGAGCGCCTGCCGGTACTGCGCCTCGCGCATCAGCACGACCTCGTGCTGTTCCGCGGTCGCGATGCCGTGCCTGGCGGCGACGTTCTCGGCGGTCTGCAGCATCGAGTGCGGCCCGAGCGGGTCGCACCCGAAGTTGTCCATTACCCAGTCCTCGGCGGCACCCGTGCCGCCGGGGCCGCGCGGGTTCGGGTAGTAAAGATGCGGCCCGTTGGACGTGCGGTCGCAGTTGACCACCAGCGCGGCGCTCGCCATGCCGACTTCGATCTCCTGCGCGGCGGCGAGCAGCGTCCGCACTCCGGTGGCGCACGCCTGCATGAGCGTCGGCCCGCCGACCTGTCCGGCGCCGACCAGGCCGCTCAGCCAGGGGAGGCCGTAGAACGAATGCTTCTGCGGCACGGAGAAGCCGAGCACGCCGTAGTCGAACACGCGCGGCTCGATCCCGCGCTTGGCGAGCGCCTCGCGCGCGACGTGCGCGGCGAACTCGACCGCGTGCAGGTTCGCGAAGCTGCCCTGCCAGCGCGCGAACGGCGTGCTCCAGTACGCGCCGTACGGAATTTCCGCCTTGTAGTCCACGCCCGCTCCTCCTCGTCCACCTCGGGCCATGCGGTTCGCTCAGCTCTCCGTCAGCCCCATCGCCTCGACGAATGCGCGCTTCGCCTCGGCGAGATTCGCGCGCATCGCCTCCGCGGCGGCGTCGCCGTTGCCTTCGGCGAGCGCTGCGGCGATGCGGCGGTATCCCTTCAGCACGATCGCCCGCACCTGCCGGTTGCCGAGCGTCAGCGCGCGGATGTGCTGCAGGTGATCCGCGTACTGTTCCACCGCACGCACCAGCCTGCGGTTCGGCACCAGCGCCAGCCACGCCGCGCGGAAGCGCCGATGCGCGTCGCTGAACCCTTCCGCGTCGCCGGCCTTGTGCGCGGCCGCGGCGGCGGCGAGCGCGGCGTCGAGCGGGGCGCGCACCGCATCGTCCGCGGTGAACGTCGCCACGCTGCGGATCGCCGCGGGCTCGATCAGGAAGCGCACTTCGTATATGTCGTCGACGTCGCGCAGCGCGAGCCTGGGCACGACGAAGCTGCGGCCGTCGGAAACGAGGAGACCTTCGCTCGCGAGCCGCGTCATCGCCTCGCGCACCGGGGTCCGCGAGACGCCGAGCTGTTCGGCGAGCTGCACTTCCTGCAGCGGCTGGCCGTGCGGGATCTGGCCGGTGCGCAACAGCGCGCGCAGCGAGTGGTAGACCTGCTCGCCGAGGGCGAGGGGGCGTTCGACGGGAATCAAGGCAGGCGTCACGGGGGTCCGGCCGGCGGCCGCGCCGGCGAATGTCGACAGGATACTGAATACTGTATACACAGAAATGATCCGGATCAAATCCCCCGGCTCCGCGCGGCGCCGCCCGCTGCCCGCGGCGGGGCAGGGCATCGCCGCGGCGGCCCGAACGCCGTCGGGATGGCCCATAATCGCGCCCATGCAGACGACGCTCCCTCGCTCGCCCTTCCGGAACGCTTGGCGCTGGCGGGGCCCCGCCGCGTAATCCCGATCCGCGCCACCCCCGCTCGGGCCGCGACCAAAGCCAAAGCGGGCGCCTCGGCGACAAGCCCTTGCGCGACCCCGTAGCGACACGGGCACGCACTCTTCACGGAATCAATCTGTCGGGCCGGCCATGCTCCTGATGATCGACAACTACGACTCCTTCACCTACAACCTCGTGCAGTACTTCGGCGAGCTCGGCGAGGAGGTGCGCGTTTTCCGCAACGACCAGATCACCATCGACGAGATCGCGGCGCTCGCGCCCGATCGGATCGTGGTTTCGCCGGGCCCGTGCTCGCCCGCCGAGGCCGGGATCTCGGTCGCGGCGATCGAGGCGTTCGCGGGCAAGGTCCCGATCCTCGGCGTGTGCCTGGGCCACCAGTCGATCGGCGCGGCGTTCGGCGGCCGGATCGTCCACGCGAAGCGCCTGATGCACGGCAAGACCTCGCCGATCCGTCACCGCGACGCCGGCGTCTTCCGCGGGCTGCCCGAGCCGTTCATCGCGACCCGGTATCACTCGCTCGCGATCGAGCGCGAGTCGCTTCCGGCGTGCCTCGAGATCACCGCCGAGACCGACGACGGCGAGATCATGGGCGTGCGCCATCGCGAGCTTCCGGTCGAAGGCGTCCAGTTCCACCCCGAGTCGATCCTGACCGAGCACGGCCATCGGCTTCTCGGGAACTTCCTCGTCCAGTAGAGAGCTCACAGAATGCCCATTACCCCCCAGGAAGCGCTCGTCCGCACCATCGAGCACCGCGAGATCTTCCACGACGAGATGCTCGACCTCATGAGGAGCATCATGTCCGGCGAGATGTCGCCGGTCATGATCGCGGCCCTCACCATGGGCTTGCGCGTCAAGAAAGAGACCATCGGCGAGATCACGGCCGCTGCCCAGGTCATGCGCGAGCTTTCCACGAAGGTCGTGGTGAAGGACGACGCGCATCTGGTGGACACCTGCGGCACCGGCGGCGATTCGGCGCACACGTTCAACATCTCGACCGCCGCGGCGTTCGTTGCTGCCGCCGCCGGTGCGAGAGTCGCGAAGCACGGAGGCCGGGCCGTGTCGAGCCAATCCGGCAGCGCCGACGTCCTGGAGGCGCTCGGCGGCGAGTGCATCGACGCGGTCGGCGTCGGCTTCATGTTCGCGCCGAGCCATCACAGCGCGATGAAGCACGCCGCGCCGGTGCGCCGCGAGCTCGGCGTGCGCACCATCTTCAACATTCTCGGGCCGCTCACGAATCCTGCGGGCGCCCCGAATCAGCTGATGGGCGTGTTCCACCCCGATCTCGTCGGCATCCAGATCCGCGTCCTGCAGCGGCTCGGCGCGAAGCACGCGATCACGGTCTGGGGCAAGGAGAACCTCGACGAGATCTCCATCAGCGGCCCGACCATGATCGGCGAGCTGAAAGACGGCCGGATCAACGAGTACGAGGTTCATCCCGAGAAGTTCGGCCTGCCGGTGCACGACCCGCGCGCGCTCCGCGCCGCAACGGTCGAAGACTCGCGCGGCATGATCCTCGCGGCGCTCGACAACAAGGGCGGGGCGCCGCGCGACATCGTGGCGTTGAACGCCGGCGCCGCGATCTACGCGAGCGGCCGCGCTGCGACGCTCGAGGCGGGCGTCGAGTCGGCGTTCGAAGTGATCGCGAGCGGCGCCGCGCGCGCGAAGCTCGACGAGTTCGTGCGCTTCACCCAGAAATTCGCGCGTGGCTGACGTCCTGGAGCGGATTCTCGCGGTCAAGCGCGAGGAGGTGGCCGCCGCGAGCGCCGCGCGGCCGCTTGCGGCGGTGCGCGAAGCGGCCGAATCGATGGCCCCGGCGCGCGGCTTCGAGGCAGCGCTGCGCGCGAAAATCGCGGCCGGCGACGCGGCCGTGATCGCCGAGATCAAGAAGGCAAGCCCGTCGAAGGGCGTGCTCCGCGCCGACTTCGACCCGGTCGCCATCGCCCGGAGCTACGCCGCGAACGGCGCCGCCTGCCTCTCGGTGCTGACCGACGCGCGATTTTTCCAGGGAAGTCCGGCTTACCTCGTTTCTGCGCGCGAGGCGTCCGGGCTGCCGGCGCTCCGCAAAGACTTCATGGTCGACCCGTACCAGGTGTACGAGGCGCGCGCGATGGGCGCGGATGCCATCCTGCTGATCGTGGCAGCGCTCGACCTCCCGGTGATGCAGGACCTCGAATCGATCGCGCGCTCGCTCGGGATGGCGGTCCTGGTCGAGATCCACGGCGTGGACGAGCTCGATCTCGCCCTGACGCTCGAGACGCCGCTTCTCGGCGTCAACAACCGGAATCTGCGCACGTTCGATACCACCCTCGAGACGACTCTCGGACTCCTCCCACGCATTCCGCCGGGCAAGCTCGTGGTCACCGAGAGCGGGATCCTCGGGCCGCGAGACGTGGAACTGATGCGCTCGAACGGCGTCGCGGCCTTCCTGGTGGGCGAAGCCTTCATGCGCGCGGCCGACCCGGGCGCGGAGCTGGCACGGCTCTTCGGCGTCTCCCCCGCGTCCGCAAGCCGCAGCGCCTGATCGCGGCGCCGCCCGAGACGCCGGCGGCCGGGGTCCCCACTTCCGATCGGGCCAAGTTCGCCGTTGCGCGATAGCGACATTAAGAATCAGCGGCTTACGCCGAAAGACCGCGGTTTGGACCGATTCCAAGGCGTTTCCGAGTTTGTGATGAACATCACGAAGTATCCCTAGCACCATGAAAAATGGCGCTTTTCCAACCCGTTTCCGCCTGTTGCAGCCGAACAACAAAAACGCCTTTGGCTCTAGGGAAATCGCGCCATTTGCTTGCTGGCCGGCGGAGCGGCAGCGCAGAATCCACTCAGCTTCCCGATTGATTCGGCGGAAGTTGGATTGGGCGGCGCACCGCCCGGAACGACAACGACACAGGAGTAATCCATGAAGAAGAAGCTTCTTG
>JALOSW010000083.1 GCA_025458245.1 Burkholderiales bacterium | reverse complement strand
CAGGGAGAAGCTCGATTTTCCGCTGCTCGTGCAGGGGCAGGGCTCGCGCAGCGAGTTGCTGGAGCGCTTCCGGCGGCTCGGCAACGCGGTGCTCGTCGCGTCCGCGAGCTTCTGGGAGGGCGTGGACGTGCGCGGCGAGGCGCTGTCGCTCGTCGTGATCGACAAGCTGCCGTTCGCGCCGCCCGACGATCCCGTGCTCGCGGCGCGGCTGGAGGCGCTGGCGAAGCAGGGCGTCAACGCGTTCATGGCCTATCAGCTGCCGCAGGCGGCGATCGCGCTCAAGCAGGGCGCCGGCCGCCTGATCCGCGACGAGACCGACCGCGGCGTGCTCGTGATCTGCGACCCGCGGCTCGCATCGCGGCCCTACGGCCGGCGCATCGTTGCGAGCCTGCCGCCGATGCGGCGCACGCGCGAGCTCGCGGACGTCGTCGCATTCTTCGAGCAGGAGCGCGCGGCCGTTAGAATGGCGGCGCACGAAGCGCTCATCGAAAAGGAAAACGAATGAAAGTGCTCATCACCGGAGGCGGTGGATTTCTCGGCTACCGGCTCGCGCAGGCGATCGCCGCGCGTGGCTCGCTCACCGGACGCGACGGCACGGCGCAGAAGGTCGCCGGCATCTCGCTCCTCGACACCGCGTTCCCTGCGAACGTCGATGCCCGGTTCAAATGCATCACCGGAGATCTCTCCGCGCCCGGCGTCATCGACCAGGCGCTCGACCGCGACACCGACGCCGTGTTCCACCTCGCGGCCGTGGTGAGCGGCGGCGCCGAGGCGGATTTCGATCTCGGCATGCGCGTCAACCTCGACGGGACGCGGATGCTGCTGGAAGCGTGCCGCAAGCTCGCGGCGCCGCCGCGGCTCGTGTTCGCGAGTTCGGTCGCGGCGTTCGGCGGCGACCTGCCGCCGGTGCTCGACGATTCCACCACGCCGAACCCTCAGACCTCTTACGGAATGCAGAAAGTCGTCGGCGAGTATCTCGTCACCGACTACACGCGCAAGGGCTTTATCGACGGACGGAGCCTGCGCCTGCCGACGATCGTGGTGCGTCCGGGCAAACCGAACCTCGCCGCATCGTCGTTCGCGAGCGGCATCATCCGCGAGCCGCTGAACGGGGAGCCGTCCGCGCTGCCGGTGCCCGACACCACGGGCGTATGGCTTCTCTCACCCGGCAAGGTGATCGACGCGTTCATTCACGCGCACGAACTGCCGAACTCGGCTTGGGGCGTGAACCGCGTCGTGAACCTGCCCGGCATCACCGTCACCGTGCGCGAGATGCTGGCGGCGCTCGGGCGAGTAGCCGGCGCGGCCACCGCCGCGCGCGTCACCTATCAGCCCGACGAGCGCATCCAGAAGATCGTGAAGACCTGGCCGGCGGGCTTTCGCACCGACCGCGCCCTCGCGCTCGGCTTCAAAGCCGACTCCGACTTCGAGGACGTGGTGAGGGAGTATGTGAAAGACCAAGGATTGAGGATCTAGGACTGAGCATCCAGGATCCAGGATCGAGGATCGAGGAACGAGGATCCATGGGGCGCACGTAGTGCGCCCCCCATGAACTGAAAGGGCCGCGCGCGCGGCCCTTTCGATAATCCCGAATCCCGAATCCTCAATCCCCCGCCCACAGCTTCCACCACGGCGCCTGGCGTCCGGCGTACTTCGTGTTGAGATAGGGGCTTCTCGGGAAATTCTTCGCCAGCACGCGTACCGTGTCGTCGCGCAGCTCCGGCAGACCCATCTGGTCGTACGCCGCCGCAAGGATCGCAAGCGCTTCTTCGCTCGAGGGCGTCTCGGGATAGGTCTTCATCGTGAACTGCGCCCGGTTGGCGGCGGCGACGTACGCCCCACGCTTCATGTAGTAGCGCGCGACGGCGAGCTCGTGCGAGGCGAGCGCGTTCACCAGCCAGCGCATCCGCGCGAGCGCATCGGGCGTGTACTTGCTCTCGGGGAACTTGACTGCCAGTTCCTTGAACGCGTCGAATGCGTCGCGCATCGACTTCGGGTCGCGCTCCGCCGGATCCTGCTCGGCGTAGTCGGCCAGGATGCCCATGTCCTCGTTGAAGTTGACGACACCCTTGAGGTAGTAGGCGTAGTCGACGTTCGGGTGGTTCGGGTGCAGCTTGATGAAGCGGTCGGCCGCAGCGACGGCGGACGCGGGCTCGTTGTCGCGGTAGTACGCGTAGGCGATCTCGAGCTGCGCCTGCTGGGCGTAGCGCCCGTAGGGATAGCGCGCCTCGAGCTTCTCGAAGAGCTTGACGGCCTTGTTCCAGTTGCCGCCGGACATCTCTTCCTTCGCCTCGTTGTACAGGCGCTGTGCCGACCAGTCGGCCGTCACGTCGATTTCGCCCTGCTTGAACCAGCCGCACCCGGCGAGCGCGAGAGCGAGGAGCAAGGCTGCTAAACTGCGAAGCTTCATGAGCCGTTCCTCCGAGAGTCTGCGATCGCGAAATTATAGCTTCGGTTCGGCCCCTGGCCGGGGAACGCCGGCCCTCGAGTCGCCCGTCGAGCGGACGGTGCCGGCGGAACTGGCGGGGCTGCGCGTCGACCAGGCGCTCGCACGCATGTTTCCGGAGCACTCGCGCAACCGCCTCGCCGGATGGCTGAGGAGCGGGCGCGCCATGCTCGACGCGCGCACTGTCGAGGCCAAGCACAAGGTCTGGGGCGGCGAGCGCGTGTCGCTCGCGCCCGAGCCCGGGCCCGAGCAGACCGCGCACGCGCCGGAAGCGATTCCGCTCGCAGTCGTGCACGAGGACGCGGACATCGTCGTGATCGATAAGCCGGCCGGGCTCGTGGTGCATCCGGGCAGCGGCAACTGGGACGGGACGCTGCTGAACGCGCTGCTTCACCGCGTGCCCGCCGCCTCCGCGCTCCCGCGCGCCGGCATCGTGCACCGGCTCGACAAGGACACGAGCGGGCTCCTCGTCGTCGCAAAGACGCTCGCAGCGCAGACTGCGCTGGTGCGGCAGCTCCAGGCACGCACGGTGAAACGGCAGTACCTCGCGCTCGTCCATGGCGCGGTCGAGCGCGACGGCAGCGTGTCGGCGCCGATCGGCCGGCATCCGACCGCGAGAACGCGCATGGCGGTCACATCGCGCGGCAAGCCCGCCACGACGCATTACCGGGTGCTGCGCCGTTTCGCGCACGCGACGCTGCTCGAGTGCACGCTCGAAACGGGTCGCACCCATCAGATCCGCGTGCACCTCGCCTCGATCGGCCACCCGTTGGTGGGCGATCCGGTTTATCGGGGCCGGCGCAGCCCGACGGCCGGCGCGCTCGCGCGGTTCGCACGCCAGGCCCTGCACGCGGCGCGGCTGGCGTTCGCGCATCCGCGCACGGGCGAGCGGCTCGAGTGGGAGAGCGCGGCGCCGGCCGATTTCGCCGAACTGCTCGCGGAACTCGACTGAATGCAGAGCCAGCCGATGGCGTTCATCCGTCCCGACTGGCCCGTGCCGGCACGCGTGCGTGCGCTCGCAACGACCCGTGCCGGCGGCGCGAGCAGCGCGCCGTTCGCCTCGCTCAACCTCGGCGACCATGTCGGCGACGATCCCGCGCATGTCGCGCAGAACCGTGCGCTGCTCGCCCGAGTGCTTCCCCGGGCGCCGCTGTGGCTCGCGCAGGTTCACGGGACCCGGGTCGTCGAGGCCGAGGGCGCCGAGGGCGTGCCGACCGCAGATGCCGCTGTCGCACATTCTGCCGGCGCCGTGCTCGCCGTGCTCACCGCGGATTGCCTGCCCGTGTTGCTCGCCGCGCGCGACGCGAGCGCGATCGGCATTGCGCATGCCGGCTGGCGCGGGCTCGCGTCCGGCGTGGTCGAGGCGGCCGTCGCGCGCATGAACGTCGCGCCCTCCCGGGTGGTCGCGTGGCTCGGCCCGGCGATCGGGCAGGGCGCGTTCGAGGTGGGCGACGAGGTGCGCGAGACGTTCGTCGCGCAGGATGTCGGCGCTGGAAGCGCTTTCACGCGCGGGAAGCCGGGCAAATGGCAGGCGGATCTCGAGACACTGGCGCGCCGGCGACTGGCGGCCGCCGGCGTCGGCGAAATCCACGGCGGCGGCTATTGCACCTTCACCGACAGCGAGCGCTTCTTCTCGTTCCGGCGCGACGGCCGCACCGGCCGCATGGCGACGCTCATCTGGCTGGAGGCGTGAGCGGATGAGCACGCTGGGCTGGATTCTCTTCACGACGGTGGCGGGCGGCGTCGGGTCGATCGTCGTGGCAGCGGCGTTTTCGCTCGCGACGCCGGCGCGGTACGTCGGCTCGCTCATCAGCTTCGCCATCGGTGCGCTGCTCGGGGCGGTGTTTCTCGAGATCCTGCCGCACGCGTTCGAGGAGGCGCACGATTTCCGCGTGCTCACCGCGACCATCCTCGCCGGCATCCTGGCGTTCTTCGTGCTGGAGAAGCTGGTGCTGTGGCGCCACTGCCACACCGAGGACTGCGAAGCGCACGGCGACCACGCGCACGGCGCGCCTCCGGCGCACGATCACGGCCGGTCGGGGCTGCTCATTCTCGTGGGCGACAGCTTCCACAATTTCGTCGACGGCGTTCTCATCGCTGCGGCGTTCATGGAATCGACCGCGCTCGGCATCGTCACGGCCACGGCCGTAATCGCGCACGAGATCCCGCAGGAAGTGGGCGACTTTCTGATCCTGCTCCACTCGGGCTACGGCAAGGCCCGCGCGTTCGCGCTCAATCTCCTGTCGAGCATGGCGATGGTTGCGGGGGCGCTGCTTGCGTACTTCGCGCTGCAGCACGCGCAGGAATGGGTCAATGTTCTGCTCGCGCTCGCGGCGGCGAGCATGATCTACGTCGCCGTGGCCGACCTCATTCCCGGCCTGCACAAGCGCCCGGAGCTGCGCGCAACGCTCGAGCAGGTGCTACTGATCGGACTCGGCGTCGGGTCGATCTGGCTGGTCGGCCGGCTGGCGCATTCGCATTGAGCGGGCGCGTCGGGCCGGCGCGCCGACCACCCACCAGAAAAGAGCGAGCGGCAGCAGCCCGTAGAAGAGGAACGAAAGCACACCGGCCACGACGCTCGTCTCCGTGACGGCCATCATCAGCGCGACGAACAACCACCCCATTGCAACCATGTGCATGGTGTCTATTGTAGGGACGAGTCTCCGCGCGAGCGATGGCCGCGAGGCCGAATCCTGATTCCCGACGCCCGAGTTCCGAATCCCGAATCCCGAATCCCGAATCCTGAATCCTGAATCCTTGATCCTGAATCCTGAATCCCGAATCCTGCAATGAACCTCCTCGTCACCGGCGCGGCCGGTTTCATCGGCGCGGCGCTCGCCCACCGGCTGCTCGATCGCGGCGACACCGTCGTTGGGCTGGACAACCTCAACGACTACTACGAGGTTTCGCTCAAAGAGGCACGTCTCGCGCGGCTCGCGGCGCGGCCCGGCTTCCGCTTCGTGAGGCTCGACCTGGCGGACCGCGCCGGCATGCGCACGCTCTTCGCCGGCGAGCGATTCGACGCGGTGGCACACCTCGCGGCGCAGGCCGGCGTGCGCTACTCGCTCAAGAATCCCGACGCCTACGTCGACTCGAACCTGGTCGGCTTCGGCAACGTGCTGGAAGGGTGCCGGCACACGCGCGTCGGGCATCTCGTCTACGCGTCGTCGAGCTCGGTGTACGGCCTCAACGCGAAGATGCCGTTCTCGGAGGAAGACAGCGTCGATCACCCCGTATCGCTCTACGCCGCGACCAAGAAGGCGAACGAGCTGATGGCGCACGTGTACTCGCACCTCTACGCGCTGCCGACCACCGGGCTGCGGTTCTTCACCGTCTACGGTCCATGGGGCCGGCCCGACATGTCGCCGTACCTCTTCATCCGCGCGATGCTCGCGGGCGAGCCGATCAAGGTGTTCAATCACGGCGAGATGCTGCGCGATTTCACCTACGTCGACGACATCGTCGAGGGCGTAGTGCGCGTGATCGACCGCCCGCCATCGTCGGGAGACGCGAGCCTCCTCGACTCGCCGGCAACCTCGACCGCACCCTATCGCGTGTACAACATCGGCAACAGCCAGCCGGTGCGGCTCCTCGACTACATCGCGACGTTCGAGCGCGCGCTCGGCGTGAAGGCGAAGCTCGACCTGCAGCCGATGCAGCCCGGCGACGTGGTGGCCACGGCCGCGGACACCACCGCGCTCGAGCGGGCCGTCGGCTTCCGGCCCTCGACGCCGCTTGCGGTGGGCGTGCAGCGCTTCGTCGACTGGTACCGGGAGTTCTACAAGGTGCCCGCGTCCCGCGGCTGACCGTCGGCGCGACGCCGGTCGCGGACGCGGCGGGGAACGGGATCCCGCTTTCTTGACAGGCCAGTTTGTGCGGCGCAGTATTCGCCGTCGCTTCGGGTCCTCGTCTCGCTCGCCTTTCCCGCCGTCGTGCAGGTCTTTCCCGGATACCCATTTCCCCCCGGCGGCATGCCGCCGTTCGCGTCGCCCCCGACGCCGCAGGGATTCCCGGGATTTCCAGGCGCCATCTCGGACGCCGATCTCGCTCGCCAGTTCGCCGAGTGGTCGACGCGCTCGGCCGCCTACGCCGAGATGCAGGCGAGCTACTACCAGAAGCTCATGCGTCTCTGGGGCGCGATGCTCGCGCGCGAGCGGGGCGAAGCGTACGAGCCGGTCGTTCCGGCGGACCGCGGCGACAAGCGGTTCGCGGCCAAGGAATGGACCGAGATCCCCTACTACGACTACCTGCGGCAGAACTATCTCCTCTACACGGCGTTCCTGACCGAGGCGGTGGAGGCCGCGGACCTGGAGCCGCGCGCGAAGGGACGCCTGCGCTTTTTCGCGCGCCAGCTCGTCGACGCGATCTGCCCCGCGAATTTCGCGGCGACCAACCCGGATGCGATCCGGCTCGCGGTCGAATCCAATGGCGAGACCCTGTCGGCGGGCGTGCGCAACCTCGTCGCCGACGTCGCCAAGGGACGCATCTCGCAGACCGACGAGTCGGCCTTCGAAGTCGGGCGCAACCTCGCAGCGACGGCCGGCACGGTGATTTTCCGCAACGAGCTGTTCGAGCTCATCCAGTTCGCGCCCGCCACGGACACGGTGCACGCCCGGCCGCTCCTGATGGTGCCGCCCTGCATCAACAAGTACTACATCCTCGACCTGTCGCCGTCGAACTCGTTCGTGCGCTACGCGGTCGAGAGCGGGCACACCGTGTTCATCGTCTCGTGGCGCAACCCCACCGCCGAGCTCGGGCACGTGGCGTGGGACGACTATCTGCGCGACGGGGTCGTCAAGGCGATCGAGTCGGTTCGCGAGATCACGAAAGCCGAGAAGCTGAACGTGCTCGGCTTCTGCGTCGGCGGCACGCTGCTCTCCGCCGCGCTCGCGGTTCTCCACGCACGGGGAAAGGACTGGGTCGAGAGCCTGACGCTCCTCACGACGCTCCTCGACTTCGAAGAGGCCGGCGAGATCGGGCTCCTCGTCGACGAGTCGGGCGTCGCCGCGCGCGAGGCGAGCATCGGCCGCGGCGGCATCCTGCCCGGGAGCGACCTGGCGACGGTGTTCTCGACGCTGCGTGCGAACGACCTGGTGTGGTCGTACGTGGTGAACAACTACCTGAAGGGCCGGCAGCCCGACGCGTTCGACATCCTCTACTGGAACGCGGACTCCACCAACCTGCCGGGGCCGATGTACGTGTACTACGTGCGCAACATGTATCTCGAGAACCGGCTGCGCGAGCCGAACGCGCTCACGATGCTCGGCGAGAAGGTGGATCTCGGCGCGATCCACGTGCCGACCTACATCTATGCGTCGCGCGAGGATCACATCGTGCCGTGGAAGGGCGCGTACCGCTCGACGCGCCTCCTGAAGGGCGACCTGCGTTTCGTACTGGGTGCGAGCGGGCACATCGCAGGCGTCATCAATCCCCCGGCGGCCGGCAAGCGCAGCCATTGGATTAACCCGATTCTCCAGCCGGACGCCGACGCCTGGCTCGAGCACGCGACCGAGCATCGCGGCAGCTGGTGGCCGGACTGGCAGGCGTGGATCGGTCGCTTCGGCGGCGGCCAGGCCAAGGCGCCGAAGCGCGCCGGCAGCGCGAAGTTCAAGCCGCTCGGACCGGCGCCGGGCGAGTACGTCAAGTTCCGCATCACCTGAAGTGCCAGCGACAGACCACGCGCCCGAGCCGCTCGGCTCAACCCTGTCCCTCTCCGCCCGCAGGACCGGGCGGTCGGGAGCGGGTCGGGGATCGACCAACTAGACGGGCCGTCCGGCCCGGCAACCAGGAAGAGGAAACACGACCATGACCGACGTCGTCATCGTAGCCGCCGCCCGCACTCCGGTGGGCAGCTTCAACGGATCGCTCGCGAAAATCTCCGCCGCCGACCTCGGCGCGCACGTCATCAAGGGGTTGCTGGCGAAGACCGGTCTCAAGCCGGAGCAGATCTCCGAGGTGATCCTCGGCCAGGTGTTGACCGCCGGCATGGGCCAGAACACCGCGCGGCAGGCGCTCATCAAGGCGGGCCTGCCGGACATGGTGCCGGCGATGACCATCAACAAGGTGTGCGGCTCGGGCCTCAAGGCCACGCACCTCGCGGCGCAGGCCATCAAGGCGGGCGACGCCGAGATCGTGATCGCGGGCGGTCAGGAGAGCATGAGCATGTCCCCGCATGTCATGCTCGGCTCGCGCGAGGGCACGCGCATGGGCGACGCCAAGCTCGTCGACTCGATGATCGTCGACGGCCTGTGGGACGTGTACAACCAGTACCACATGGGCGTGACGGCCGAGAACGTCGCGAAAAAATTCGGTGTCACGCGCGAGGAGCAGGACGCGTTCGCCGCGGCAAGCCAGCAGAAGGCGGAAGCCGCACAGAAAGCGGGCAAGTTCAAGGACGAGATCCTGCCGGTCCTGATCCCGCAGCGCAAAGGCGATCCGCTCGTGTTCGATGCCGACGAGTATCCCAAGCACGGCACGACCGCCGAGAAGCTCGCGGCGCTCAAGCCCGCGTTCGACAAGGCCGGCACCGTGACCGCGGGCAACGCCTCGGGCATCAACGACGGCGCGGCGGCAGTGGTGATGATGAGCGCGAAGAAGGCCGAGTCGCTGGGCCTCAAGCCGCTCGCGCGCATCGCCGCGTATTCGTCGGCGGGCGTCGACCCGAAAATCATGGGCATGGGTCCGGTGCCCGCCTCCAAGCTCGTTCTCTCCAAGGCCGGCTGGACGAAGGACTCGCCCGATCTCATGGAGATCAACGAGGCGTTCGCGGCGCAGGCGATCGCGGTGAACAAGGAAATGGGCTGGGACACCGCGAAGATCAACGTGAACGGCGGCGCCATCGCCATCGGTCACCCCATCGGGGCATCGGGCTGCCGGATTCTCGTGACGCTGCTGCACGAAATGCAGCGCCGCAACGCGAAGAAGGGCCTCGCGAGCCTCTGCATCGGCGGCGGCATGGGCGTCGCCCTCGCGGTCGAGCGGTAAGCCCACGGGGCAATCGGAGTTCGCTCACGAAGCCGGCGCCACGGGCGCCGGCCGGCGCGCATCGGTTGCACTATCGGGGGGACACAATGACTCAGCACGTGGCGTTCGTGACCGGCGGAATGGGCGGCATCGGCACGGCGATCTGCAAGCGGCTCGGCCGGGACGGCTACAAGATCGTGGCGAACTATCTGCCCGGCTACGAGCGAAGCGACGAGTGGCTCGCGATGATGCGGGCCGAAGGCTACGACGTCTACGGCGCCGAGGGCAACGTCGAGGACTACGAGTCGTGCGCCGACATGATGTACCGCGTGCGCTCGACCGTCGGGACGGTGGACATCCTCGTCAACAACGCCGGCATCACCCGCGACGGCGTGTTCAAGCGCATGTCGCCCACCGACTGGTACGCGGTGATCAACACCAATCTCAACTCCGTCTTCAACGTCACGCGCCAGGTGATCGACGGCATGATGGAGAAGAACTGGGGGCGGGTGATCAACATTTCCTCGGTGAACGCGCTGAAGGGGCAGTTCGGCCAGACGAACTACTCGGCGGCCAAGGCCGGGATGCACGGCTTCACCAAGGCGCTCGCTCAGGAAGTGGTCAAGAAGGGCATCACCGTGAACACGATCAGCCCCGGGTACGTGGCCACCGACATGGTCAAGGCGATCCGCCCGGACGTGCTGCAGCAGATCATCGCCCAGATCCCCATGGGCCGGCTCGCCGAGCCCTCCGAGATCGCCGGCCTCATCTCCTACCTCGTGTCGGAGGAGGCGGGGTACATCACCGGTTCCAATATCTCGATCAACGGCGGGCTGCACATGACCTAGGCGGCGCGGCTGCGGCTTCCGCCTCGGCGTTCGCGCGGTAGCCACGGCGGGCGGCTATCGGTAGACTTTTTCGCGGCAGACCGGCATTCGTCGGGCGAACCCGGGGCGAGAACCCGGGTCGATCCGGGGCGTTCAACCAAAGGAGAAGCGGAAATGACGAGAAGAATCGCGCTCATCACCGGCGGCATGGGTGGGCTCGGCGAAACCATCAGCACCAAGATGCACGA
>JALOSW010000226.1 GCA_025458245.1 Burkholderiales bacterium | reverse complement strand
GCGTTCCTGTCGCGGCCTGCGCGCTGGCTGCACGCGATCCACCGCTGGCGCGGCACCATTTCCGCAGCGCCCAACTTCGCCTACGAGCTCTGCGCGACCCGGCTCGACGCCGCGGAGCTCGAAGGACTCGACCTCTCCACGTGGCGCTGGGCATTCAACGGCGCGGAGAGCGTGAGCGCCGACACGCTCGAGCGGTTCGCGGCGCGCTTCGCGCCCTACGGCCTCGACCGGCGCTCGATCGCGCCCGTCTATGGTCTCGCCGAATGCGCGCTCGACCTCGCCTTCCCGCCGTCGCGGCGCGGGCCCCTGGTGGATCACGTGGACCGCGATGCGCTGATGCACGCAGGCCGCGCGGTTCCGGTCGCCGCGAACCACCCGAACGCCGCGAAGATCGTGGCGAACGGCCGCGCCCTCGAGGGTTACGCGATCCGCATCGTCGATCGCGACGGCCGCGCGCTCGGCGAACGCGTCGAGGGGCGCGTCGAGTTCGCCGGACCTTCGGCGACTTCCGGCTATTACCGCAACCCGGAGGCGACCGCCGCGCTCCGCGACGGCGACTGGCTCGACTCGGGAGACGTGGGCTATCTCGCCGACGGCGAGCTCTATCTCACTGGCCGCGCCAAGGACATGATCATCCGCGGCGGCCACAACATCTACCCCTACGAGCTCGAGGAAGCGGTCGGCGCGCTGCCGGGCGTGCGCAAGGGCTGCGTGGCCGTGCTGGGGGCGCGCAGTCCCGGAACGGCGACCGAGCGGGTGGTCGTGCTCGCCGAGACGCGCGAGACCGACGCGGCGAAGCGTGACGCCCTGCGCGCCGCCATCAACAACCTGGCCGTCGATCTCATCGGCGGACCGGCGGACGAAGTGGTGCTCGCGCCGCCGCACTCGGTGCTGAAGACCTCCAGCGGAAAGATCCGCCGGTCGGCGACGCGCGACGCGTGGGCGCACGGACTCGTCGGCGCGAAGTCGAGCGCGGCATGGGTGCAGGTCGCGAGGCTCGCCGCACGCAGTGCGCGCGCGCGCGCCCGGCGGTGGGCGGCATCGGTCGCGCACTACGCATACGGTGCGTGGGCGTGGGCGGCGTTTTCCGTCGCTGCCCTCGCCGGGGCGTTCGCCGCGTTTTGCATCCCGGGAATCGGACGGCGCCGGCGCGCGCTGCGCGCGATCATCCGGACACTCGCCGCCGCGATCGGCGTGCGCATCGTCGTCGAGGGGGCAGAGCGCCTGCCCGACGGCGCGTTCACGCTGGTCGCGAATCACGCGAGCTACATCGACCCGTTCGTGCTCGGCATCGCCGTTCCGCGCGACCTGGCGTTCGTCGCCAAGGGCGAGTTGCGCGATCACTGGCTCTTCGGTCCGGCGCTCTCGCGGGTCGGCACCCGCTTCGTCGAGCGCTTCGACGTCGGCCGCTCCATCGACGACGCGCGCGGGCTCGCCGCGGCGGCGGGCGCCGGCGAATCGTTCGCGTTCTTCCCCGAGGGCACGTTTCGTCGCGCGCCCGGGCTCCTCGCGTTCCGCACCGGTGCGTTCCTCGTCGCCGCTCACAACGCCATGCCCGTGGTTCCGGTGACGCTCGTCGGCACGCGCGCGCTTCTGCCCGACAAGACCTGGCTGCCCAGCCCGGTGACGGTGCGCGTGCTCGTGGGCGCTCCGCTCACTGCGAACGGCAGCGACTGGGAGGCCGCGACGCGGCTCCGCAACGCGGCGCGTGCCGCCATCCTCGCCGCGTCCGGCGAGCCCGACGCGGCCGGAGAAGTGGCCCCGGTGTTCGCGGCGGCGCGATGATCCTCGCCGGCGATATCGGCGGCACCAAGACGCTGCTCGCGCTCTGCGAGGTGCGCGACGGCGCGCGCGTGAGCGTCGCGTTCGAGCGCCGCTTCGAGAACGCCGCGCATCGCGGCTTCGGCGAGGTACTCGCGCAGTTCCTCGCCGATGCCGCACGCGAGCGGGGCGCTCCGGCGCGCGCCGAGCGAGCGGGGTTCGCCGTGGCGGGTCCGGTCGAGGGCGGCCGCTGCCGACTCACGAATCTCGACTGGGAGATCGACGCCGCGGCGCTCGCTGCGCGTTTCGGTCTCGCCTCGGCGTCGGTGCTCAACGACTTCGCCGCGACCGCGACCGGCATCGACGCGCTCGCGCCGGACGATCTCGTCACGCTGCAGGCCGGGGCGCCGGTCGCGGGCGCTCCGCGCGTGGTGCTCGGCGCGGGCACCGGACTGGGCGTGGCGCATCTCTTCTGGGACGGATCGCGCTATCGCGTCGTGCCCGGCGAAGGCGGGCATGCCGGCTTCGCGCCCGCCTCGGAGGAACACGCGGCCCTCTGGCAGTTCATCTATCGGGCCCAAGGACGGGTCGAGATCGAAGACGTGCTTTCGGGGCATGGTCTCGAGCGCATCCACGCCTTTCTCGCAGACGGCGGCGGCACGTCCGGGCTCGCGCTCCGGGCGCCCGAGATCACGGCGGGCGCGGTCGGCGGCGACTACCTCGGACAGCGGGCGATCGATCTCTTCGTCGCCGCATACGGCGCGGTCGCAGGCGATCTCGCGCTCGGGGTATTGGCCCGCGGCGGCGTGTACGTCGCGGGCGGCATCGCGCCCAAGATCCTGCCGCGTCTCTCGGCCGGGGGATTCCTCGCGGCGTTCAACGCGAAAGGCCGCTTTGCGGAGGCCGCGCGCCTCATGCCGGTCCATGTCGTCACGGAGGAGCGGCTGCCGCTCATCGGGGCCGCGCTCGCCGCCTCCCTGCATCCTCCTTTCGGGGGATAGCCGAACCGAGCGATGGGTTGCGCGATGTCAATGTCCTGAAACGGACGGGGCGTACGGTGGACTTGAAGGTGCAGTGCAAAGGAGGAGTCCACCATGACAGCCCGACAAAGAGGGGTCGCCCGCAAGGCGGCGCCGACTGCCGTGCCCGATCCGCTGATCGCCGCGCCGGCAGACGCCATCGAGGAAGCCCATGCGGTGGCGGCGCTTGTTCCGCCCGAGGCCCGTGCCCAGATGATCGCCGAGGCGGCGTACTACCGCGCCGAGGCGCGCGGTTTCGAGCCGGGGCGCGAGCTCGACGACTGGTTCGAGGCGGAAATGCAAATCGACCGTCTGCTCGCCGCCGAGTTGGGGCTGGCGTCGTAGGCAGCGCCGCGAGGGTCGCGCAGTCCGCGGCGGGTTGCGCGCGTCGAGCGTGCACACGTGGTTGCGCCGGCTACGGCGGCGGGGAAGTGCGCGCCGTATGGCAAACTGAAAACATCGAAGGCGGCGGCGTGTGCAGGATGCGCCGGCCGCGCACACGCAGGGAGTTTGGATGTCGCAAGATCAGGAATGCGCGCACACCGGGCACTGTCCCTACCAGGGCGAGGCGGTGGGCCCGCTCGCACCGCGCCTCGCGCGTGAGACGCTCTTCGGCGGCAAGTTCCGCATCATCGACTTCACGCTCTCGAATTGCGTCAACTCGGGCATCCGGCGCATCGGGGTGGCGACGCAGTACAAGGCACAGAGCCTGATCCGGCACATCCAGCGCGGGTGGTCGTTCCTCGACGGCCGCTTCAACGAGTTCGTCGAGCTGCTGCCGGCGCAGCAGCGCGTCACCGCGGCGTGGTACCAGGGCACCGCGGACGCGATCTACCAGAACCTCGACATCCTGCGCCGGCATGGGCCGCGCTTCGTGCTCATCCTCGCCGGCGACCACGTCTACAAGATGGACTACGGCAAGATGCTCGCCGAGCACGTCGCCCGCGAGGCCGACATGACGGTGGCGTGCATGGACGTGTCCATCGCCGACGCGACGCAGCTCGGCGTCATGCAGGTCGACGAGAACTGGCGGGTGGCCGGCTTCGAGGAGAAGCCCGCGATGCCGAAACCGATCCCGGGCAGC
>JALOSW010000082.1 GCA_025458245.1 Burkholderiales bacterium | reverse complement strand
GACCAAGGGATTATGAGTCCCCTGCTCTAACCGCTGAGCTACAGGCCCGAGGCGCCGATTATAGGGGGCGCGGCACCCGCCCCTCGCTCGCACGCCGTTGCGAGCGCAATCGCGTCGGATCGAGGCGCGCGCCGCCGGCGCAGGTGGCTCTCGCTCGTTGCGCGCGGGCCGCCCTGGCCCGGATGTCGTCCCCGCACGACCCGCTGCCGGCACCGGCGAGCGGCGTCTGAATAGGCCGTTTGGCGACTTGCCGGCCCATGCCGGAGTCATATACTGAAAATAGTCGCCGGTCGGACTTGGACACACGCGGGAGCGAACGCCATGGCTGCGGAAGAAAGCAAGGTTTCCATCGTCACGTGGCCGAAGGAGGCGCTGAAACTCTCGCACGAGTTCGCCGAGGGCAAGCCTTGCCCGGTTGCGATCGCGTTCGCGCCCGAGACGCCGGCGCACGTGGTGGTCGGCACCGACCCGAAGCAGCCGCTCGACGTCAACATGAGCATGAGCGTCTCGGCGCGCCAGCCCGTGCCGCTCTGCATCTCGCTGTGCGAGCCCATCTGCGCGCGAAGCGACTACACGATCGGCATCGCGATCTTCGACAACCCGTTCGCGTCGATCACGATCCGCGGACTCACCCGGCTTTTCAACTGCAAGGAAGAGCCGCCCGCGCAGGCCACGTGCATCGGTTTCGATGCGCTGAAGCCGCCGACGGAATTCCCGGCGCCCTTCACGCACGAAAACCTGCGGTTCACGCCGCTCGCCGAGCCGCTGCACGCCGCCACGTTCGGCGACCCCGCCGGCAAGGTGAAGCTGCGGTTCCCGCGCGCGGGCCTGCGCATCACCTTCCCGTTCCCGGTGCGCGACGTGCGCATCACGGTGAACAACTACGCGGGCCCGACCATCGACTTTGCGGCGTTCGCGGGCACCACCCTGCTCGCGAGCTTCAGCGAGCCGATCGCGAACACGGTGAAGCAGGTGACGCTGGCGCAGACGGGCATCACCGACGTCGAGATCAAGGGCGGGAACAACGAAGCCGGCGTGGTCGAGGTGTGCTACGCCCCGGCGGCGAAGCGGTGAGCGTCCGGCCATGGCTGCGCGCGGCCAACCCATCGACTCGCTCCGCGAACTGCGGCGGCTGGTTCCCTCGATCCTGAAGGAGATCAACGCCGACCCGGCGCTCGCACTGCGTGCGGCGGCCAATCCGCTGTTGGCGCTCGAAGAACTCGGCTATTCGCTCACGCCCGCCCTTAGCGCGGAGGCAGAGCGGCGCGTGCGCTTTCCGAAAGCCACGCGCGAGCGCATGGCCGTGCTGGAGAAGCAGGTCTTCGAGGCCGCAGGCGAGCACTTCGATCTCCGCGCGCCCGCCGAGGTCGAGCGGGTCCTGTTCACCAAGCTCGAACTCCCGCGCCCGCAGATCGAGCCGCTGCGCGCGGCGCAACGGGCGCCCGCCCCGCAGCAATCCGAAACCCTGATGGCGCGCCTCGCCGTGTCGCTCGGCCGCGAGTTCGTCGATCCGCTCGGCGGGCTCGCGGGCCGGCATCCCGTGATGCAGCCGCTGCTCGAGTACCGCCGCCTGGAAGCGAGCGAACCGCCGCTCGCCGCGCCGGCGCTGTACGAGCGGATCCGGCGCGGCGAAGTGAAGCTTCCGATCGTGCGCATCAGGGGGCGGCTCAAGTCCGAGACGGCGGAAGGAGACGTGAAGTGACGCGGCGTCCGCCCTGTAGCCTGGAGCGTTGAGCCATGCCGAGCCTGGGCGGATTCGAGGTCGTCGGCGAACTCACCGTCGGCGTGCTCGGCCAGATCCTGCGCAGCGCGTGGGACAACGAGGTCATTCCGCACAGCGTGCCGATCGCCGCGGGCACCGCCTTCGGGCCCTACGTGCTTTCGGACGGCGTGGTGAACATCGCGCGCGAGGCGCTCTCGCTCGAAATGGATCCGCCGGTCAACGGCGTGCGGATCAAGCTCGGCGCCGAGATCCAGACGCACGTGCAGAACCCGCCCGTGCCGAGCGCGAGCCTGTTCGACATGGCCGCCGACATCGTCGCGCGCGTGCCGATCGGCGTGCTCCCGAACAGCATCCACGTCGCGGCCATGCTGAACGGGATTCCGCGGTCGAGCGTGAGCGCCACGCTCACCAGCGGCGACCCGGTCCCGGCGCTCAGCGTCGGCCTGATCGCGGAGTACGTGCACGCCCGCTACACGGACGGCACGATTCCGCCGACCATCACCCAGCCCGGCGTTTCGCTTTCGGTGTTCACCGGCGACGCGTTCGTCGAGCTCTTCGACGACCCGTCGAACCCGGCGCTGGCGATCGAGGTCACCCAGCCGGCGGCAAACAAGGTCAAGGCGAGGATCCCGGTCCACCTCCGTTTTTCGAAGCTCGCCGGACCACCGGGATCGCAGCAGCCGCTTTCGCCGATGAGCGTCACGGCGCGGATCGCCATTGTCTGCGATCTCGTCGCCAGCCCCGGCACCCTGACCGCCAAGTTCGCCTCGGCGACGGTCGACGCCGAAGATCTCGCGGCAGCCGCCGGTCCCGAGGGCTCGAACTACACCCTGAACAAGTTCGGAGCGAGCGCGCTCGGCATCGACCTCGACGCGGCCCTGAAGGCGGAGATCAAGAGCCGCGGCCAGAAGATCGCGACCGATCTCGGCGACCGGAATTTTTCGGTGCCGACGGTCGCCCAGGTCGAGACGTTCATCGCGGACCGCGCCCATGCGGCGATCGTGGGGCGCGGCAACGTCGGTCTCTGGACGCCGACGCCGCCTCCCGGCGGCGAAGTGACCGTGACCAGCGTGCGGCCGCTCGCGCTCGCCGACGCCATCGCGTTCTGCCTGAACAATCCGGCCGGCGACACGACCGTCATCCGCAACTTCATCATCGATTTCCTGCCGGCCGCGCGCTCCTGCGCCATCGCGCTCGACGGGGCGAAAGTGCTCGCGATCATCCGCCACCAGATCGAGAAACCGGAGAGCGAGGGCGGCTTCGGCGGCCTGCCGCACACCTTCGAGAACGTCAACGGCCACAAGGCGAAGCTCACTCGGCTCGACGCCTCGCTGCGCGACGGCTCGATCCACCTGGAAGGCGACGTCACGGTGATCGACGCGATCGCGGACTCGATCGACGTCGACGCGAGCTTCGAGGCCGAGGTCGGGCTCGAATGGAAGGACAACCCCGACGGCACGCAGATGCTGCAGCCGTTCGTGATCAGCAAGGACGTCGATCTTTCGCTGCTGGCGTGGATCGTGAGCTTCCTCGTCGGTTTCATCACGTTCGGCCTGGTGGGCGGCATCATCACGCTGGTGATCATGGCGGTCGTGGAAGGCATCGCCGAAAAGGTCGGCGGCGCGATCATCCGCGACGAGGTGACCGGTCAGATCAAGGGCATCGGCGCGTGGCCGCAGCAGCTGGAAGGGATCGGCTCGGTGACCGCGCGGTTCGAGAACCCGGTGCGCATCGACCCGCAGAGCGTGGTGTTCGGCGATGCCTACACGGTCAAGGCGAAGTTCGCCGACACGGTCATCGCGTTCGCCCAGGCGCACGGACCGTACACGGTGAACGCGGGCATGCCGGTCACGTTCAGCGGCGGACCGGCGAAGCCCGACACCGGCTACGCATGGGACTTCGGCGACGGCGCGCAGGCGAGCGGCATGGTGGCCACGCACACCTACGCAGACAACGGCGTGTACGTGGCGAAGCACCGCACGACGGTCAATCAGCCCGGCGGCGTCGCGACCCGGCAATTCGCGCTCGTGCGCGCGCGGAACGTGCCGCCGACGGTGGAGGCCGGCGCGGACGTGACCCTCGACGAGGGCCAGGAGTTCGAGTTCGTCGCGACCTTCACCGATCCGGAATGGCCCGACACGCACAAGGCGTGGTTCGATTTCGGCGACGACTCGCTGCCGGTGGAAGGCGTCGTGACCGAGACCAACGACCCGCCGGCGTCGCGCGGCTCGGCGCGCGCGAAGCACGCCTATTGCGACAACGGCGAGTATGTCGTGAAGGTCACGGTCCGCGACGACGACGGCGGGGTGGGCGTGGACACGCTGCGGGTCACGGTGCGGAACGTGTCGCCGGCCGTGGACGCCGGCGAGGACCTGTTCGCCTATCCGTGTACGCCGATCACGCTGCGCGCCTGCTTCACCGATCCGGGCTGGTGCGATACGCACACGGCGACCTGGGACTTCGGCGACTGCACGCCGCCGCAGCCGGCGTTCGTGCGCGAGAAGCACGAGCCGCCGGCGGGAATCGGGGTCGCGGCCGCGACGCACATCTACCGGCATTGCGGCACGTTCCAGGCGCGCTGCGTGGTCACCGACGACGACGGCGGCTCGGGGGAGGACACCCTTCTCGTGCGCGTGACCGACGTTGCCAACCGCGACTTCGAGGCCGGATTCCGGAACCGGATGACCGGCGCGGTCGCGAACCACTGGGAGCCCTACGGCGCCTTCGTGCCTCGCGAAACCGTGGCGGCCAGCACCGGAACGGCGGCGGGCGGAACGATCTTCGCCGCCGAGGAGTTCGTCGTGCACGGCGGCCAGCGCTCGCAGCGCATCAACCTCGGCGGAGGCCGGTCCGGGATCTGGCAGCGGGTGGGCACGAATCGCGGCTGGGACTATCAGGTGTCGGCGTGGTATCACCTCGACGAGCGCGGTGCCGGACGCTGCCGGCTCGGTCTCGACCCGACCGGGGGAGCGGATCCTGCCGCGCCGAGCGTCGTCTGGTGGTCGGGCGACGCGCATCGCGACTGGGCGCAGCTCGCCGGGCGCGTCACGGCCGCCGGCCGCGCGCTGACCGTCTTCCTGGAGGGCGACACCGACAAGGGCGCGGCGGTCGCCTATTTCGACGACGTCGAATTGCTCGCCACGCCCTGCCCGCTCGAGGATTGCGAGCGGGCGACGCCCCCCCGCGAGGAGTCGAAGTGCGTCGACTGGAAGGCGGCGGCCGCCCCCGAGCGCGTCGGGACACGCCATGCGAGAGACGGCTTCGTGTTCGTGGCGATGGCGCAGATGCCCTTGCAGATCGCCATGTGGGGGCCGCCGCCCGGACAAGGCAAGTTGCAGTTCCCGGCCAAGGGGCTCGACGTCGCGATCCCGTTCGTCGCCGGGCGCGCCGTGGCGCGCGTGGCGAGCGGCACCCGGCAGGCGATCCGGATGCAGGCGCTCGACGCGCAGGGAAATCGGGTGGGCGATGTCGCTGCCCCCGCCGATGCCGCTACTATTCACACCCTCGAAGTCCGCGCCGCCGGCATCGCGTCGCTGCGGTTCGTCGGCGGCGGTAACGAGGGCCTGTTGATCGATCTCTGCATCTACCGCACGGTTGCCGGCGAATCCGCCGAGGGCGCGCGCCGCAGTTGCTGCTGAACATGGAGCCCCGAGATGGCCGAGGAACGAAACGTCCACATCGTCGAATGGCCGGCAAGTCCGGCGCGGTTGACGCACGCGTTCGACTCGGAGCGGCCGGCGCCGGTGTCGGTGCGCTTCGAAGCCTCGCCCGCGAGCGTGCGCGTGGCCACGGCGCCGGGCGAGCCTCTCGACGTCAACATGAACATGCTGGTTTCGGCCCGGCAGGCGGTGCCGCTTTGCATCAAGCTGTGCGAGCCGATCTGCCTGAAGAGCGACTACGAGATCGGGATTACCCTGTTCGATCGGCCGATCATCACGATCTCGGTGCGGGGCCTGACCCGGATTTACAATTGCGGCGAGGAACGATGAGTGGCCACCGGCAGAAAGATTCCGTCGCGCAAGGCCGCGACCGCAGTCAAGCGGCGCAAGCCCGTCGCCAAGCGAGTGACCAGGGAGCCTGAAGCGGTGAACGTGGACGAGATCAAGGACGCCGTCCCGGAAGCGGCCGGCGCGGCGGCACGTGCGGCCGGCGCGGCGGCGGATGCGGCAGCGGCGGCTGCCGGCGGCGGAGAATCGGCGCGGGGCGAAGCGAGCGCCGCGGCCGCCGCGGCGGGAGACGAATTGAACGCGCTTCGCGGCGCCGTGGGCGCGACCTCGCGCATCGTCCTGCAGGCGGCGTCGATTCTCGAGGAAGAGATCGCCGCGGGGATCGTGGCCGCGAAGAAAGTCGAGGCGCGCTTCGTCGACGTGGACAAGCTGCGCGGCGCGGATCCGCAAGAGGTGATGCAGCGCTTCCGGCGCGACGCGCACGAGGTCGTCGACATCCTGATCGACCTCGTGAACGTCGCCACGAACTCCCTGTCCGGTCTGGCGCAGCGCGTCGTGCGCATCAGCGAAGCGGGCGTCGGTGCGGCAGCGGGCGCGGTGTCGGGCAAGCTGCGGCCTGCGGCAGGCGCGGTGCCCTCGCTGGCGGTGCCCCAGCCGCTCAAGCCCGGCGAATCCGTGCAAGTGCCGTTGACGCTCGAGAACGACGGCGACACCACGACCGAGAACTTCCGCTTCCTCTGCTCCGACCTCGTGAACGCGTCCGGAGACCGCATCGCGGGCGGCTACGTGAGCTTCCTCCCCGACGCGCTCGCCATCGCGCCGCGCAGCGCAGCCACCGTTACCGTCACCGTCAGCGCACCGACCGGAACCCCGACCGGCGTGTACTCCGGGATCGTGCAGGCGACGCGCCTGGAGCAGTTGCGCGCGGTCCTCTCGGTGCGCGTCGAGCAGTAAGCGCGCGCGTCCTGCGCACCGCGCCGGGTGCCGGCTTGTCGGCTATCGAACACAGGTTCGTCGAGGGCATGCTCGACCGCTACAAGGCGGTCACCATGGGCGCGCTCATGTCGCTGCTGCCGGTCAAGGAACCACGGCAGTATCTCTACGACCTCGTGCCGCTCTATCCGCAGCGCGCCGCCAAGGGCCTGCGGCCCGGGCTCTGCATCGCGACCTGCGGCGCATTCGGCGGCGATCCGCATCTTGCGGTTCGTTCCGCGGTCGCGCTGGAGCTCTTCCACAACGCGTTCCTGATCCACGACGACGTCGAGGACGGGAGCGAGTTCCGCCGCGGCGCGCCGACGCTCCCGGCCGCGTACGGCATGCCGATCGCGGTGAACGTCGGCGACGCGATGAACGTGCTGTCGATCCGCCCGCTCATGGAGAACCTCGACGCGCTCGGGCCCAAGGCCACGTGGCGCGTGTTCGCGGAAATCGAGCACATGGCGCGCGAGTCGGTCGAGGGCCAGGCGATGGAGCTCGGCTGGGTGCGCGACAACGTCTGCGACCTCACGGAAGCCGACTACCTCCGCATGACGCTCAAGAAGACCTGCTGGTATACGTGCATCCATCCCTGCCGGATCGGCAGCATCGTGGCGACCGCCGGCGCGGTGGAGCCGGAGCGGTTCGACCGCTTCGGCTACTACATGGGCGCGGCGTTCCAGATCCAGGACGACGTGCTCAACCTCGTGGGCGAGGAGGCGAAGTACGGCAAGGAGATCGGCGGCGACATCCAGGAAGGCAAGCGCACGCTGATGCTGATCCACGCCCTCGGCGCCTGCACGGCGCGCGAGAAAGAGCGGCTGCGGCGCTTCCTCGCGAAGCCGCGCGCGGAGCGGCCGGACCGCGACGTGCGCTGGGTCTATTCGCTGATGCGCAAGTACGACAGCATCGAGTTCGCCCGACGTTGCGCGAAGAACCTCGCGGGCGCCGCGCTGCTCGAGTTCGTGACCGCATACGGGGACCGCCCCGCGAGCGAGCACAAGCAGTTCGTCGAGGCCCTCGTGATCTACATGATCGAGCGCGACCTGTAGCGACGGCGCGGTCAGCCCGAGACCGGGAGCCTCAGCGTCAGGCCCGGCGCCGGCGCGGCGAGCGTCGGCTGCTGGCCCTCGCGCCGCAGCAGCGCTTGTGCCGCGTGCGTCGCGAACTGGGTTGCGAGCGCTGCGCCGCTCGTCGCCACGCCGGCGCCCCAGCGCAGGAACTCTTCCGGCGACGTCGCAGCCGCGGTGGCGGCCGAAACCCCGAAATCGAGCGCATCGACGCCGAGATGCGCGAGATGCCGCGGCCCGCGGATCGCGTGCTTGATCGACGCGAATGCGGCCGAAAACGCCGCCTGCTTCACGGTGCTCGCGATCACGTGGGGCGAGAGCACGCTCGCTGCGGGCACCATTCCCGCGAGCACGCCGCCGGTGATGTCGGCGTAGACCGGATCGATGCGCGCGCGCGCGACGATCACCCGGAGCGCCTGCAGCCAGACCGCGTTCAGGCTGCGGTTGCGGATGAGCTGCACGACGATTCGCGCGAGCGCCATGTCGTAGTCGAGCTCGCGCTTCACCCGGGCGACGTATCGCGACAGCGCCGCGGCGGAGAAATCATCCGCCGCGAGACAGGCGGAGAGCGCTTCGGCGGCCCAACGCCCGGAAAGCAGCGCGTACTGAATGCCCTCGCCGTTGAGGGGATTGATTAGCCCCGCGGCGTCGCCGGCGAGGAGCACCCGCTCGCCGGCCATCGCGTCGCCCGGATCGTAGGTCGCGAGCGGCCAGCCGACGACCTTGCCCGCGAGCCGCGCCTGTGCAAGCCGCGCGCCGAGGGCCGCGTCCTCGGCCACTAGGCGCAGCAGCAGCTCGCGCAGATGTTCGTCGCTCGGCGGCAGAGTGTCGAGCAGCATCCCGACGCCGACGTTGGCAGTGCCCGGTCCGGTGGGAAAGAGCCAGCCGTAGCCGGGAAAGCTCGACCCGGTGAAAAAGAGATCGCACCGGTCGGACGGCCCCGCCACGCCCTCGTAATAGGCGCGCACCGCGACGATGCGGCTGCGATCCGACGCGCCGCGGCCGCGGAGCTTGCGTGCCACCGTCGACGCCGACCCGTCCGCGCCGATGAGCGCCCGCGCGCGCAGGGTCCGCGGTCCTTCGGGACCGTCGAGCGCGAGCGTCACGCCGCCCGGATCGACGCTGAAGTCGCGGGCGCGGTGGCGTTCGAGCACCGGCACGCCCGCCCCGCGCGCGGCCTCGTAGAGCCATTGGTCGAGTGCCAGGCGCGGCACGACCCGGCCATGCGACGGCAAGCCGGGGAAGTGCGGCATCTGGCTCGCGATGAGTTCCTTGCCGTCGAGGAACACCGCGGCGCCGTGAATGACGTTGCTCGCAGCATATTCCGGCCTCGCGGCGACGCCGAGCGCGTGCAGTTCCCGGAGCGCGACCGGGCCGACGAAATCACCGCAGACCTTGTCGCGCGGGAAGGAATGCGCGTCGACGAGAACCGGCTTCGCGCCGGCGCGCGCGAGATGGATCGCGGCGGCGGCGCCCGCCGGACCCGCCCCCACGATCGCGATGTCGCAATCGCGCCCTGGTGCGATACGCAGCCGGAAGCCGCTCATCGCGCCTCTACCCCGCGCGGTGCGCCAGTCGGCGCCCGCGCGCATCGGCTCGTCTTGTCGGGGAAGCCATCGATCACGGGAACAATGTAGCAGAGGCATGCGTCGACGCGCATGCCGGCGCGTGCGATCAGACCCCGGACGCGGTTGCCTGCCCGGCAGCCGCGCCGCGGGGCGCTCGCGCGGCCGGGAGAAACGCGCACGCCGTTGCAGCGCGCGCGGCGCTTCGTGGCATCATCGGCGCGCATCGTTACAACGGAGAACCGGCATGTTCCGCATCATCGCCGCAGCAATCGCGTTCGTCTGCAGCCTCGGTCTCGCTCATGCGCAGGAGGGCCCGTATCCGAACAGGCCGATCCGGCTCGTCGTGCCCTACCCGCCCGGCGCGCTTACCGATCTGCTCGCCCGTGCGATCGGCGACCGCCTCGCCAAGTCGCTGGGCCAGCCGGTGGTGATCGACAACAAGCCCGGCGCGGGCACCCTGGTCGGCGCCGACATCGTCGCCAAGGCGGCGCCCGACGGCTACACGCTCCTCATGGCGACGAGCACGACGCTCGGCATCAGCCCGGCGATGTACAAGACGCCCGCCATCGATCCGGTGCGCGACTTCGCGGCGGTCTCGCAGGCGGGCGCGGTCAATTTCTTCCTGATCGCGAACCCCGCGTTCCCGGCCCGGACCGTCGGCGAGATGATCGAAGTCGTGAAGAAGAACCCCGGCAAGTACAACTACGCTTCGGTGGGCAGCGGCAGCCCGCACCAGCTCTACATGGAAACGATCAAGAAGGAGTACGCGCTCGACATCCAGCACGTCCCGTACAAGGGAACGCTCGCCGCGCTGCCCGACCTCCTCACCGACAAGGTGCAGCTCATGTTCGCCGATGCCACGGCTGCGGTGCCCAATATCCAGGCAGGGAAGGTCACCGCGCTCGGCACCTCTGCGGCCAAGCCCACGACGCTCGTGGCGAACGTGCCGCCGATCGCCGCGACCATTCCCGGGTTCGACTGGCAGGCCTGGCAGGGCGTCGTGGCCCCGGCGGGCACGCCGGCCCCGGTCGTCGCGAGGCTTTCGGCCGAGATGCAGAAGATCCAGCAGTCCGACGAGTGGCGCGAGCAGCTCGTGAAGTTCGGCATGGAGCCGTCGCCTCCGCATACCCCCGAGCAGTTCGCCGCGATCATCAAGGCCGACGTGCCGCGCTGGGCGGCCGCGGTGAAAGCCGCCGGCGCGAAAGTGGAGTAGCCACCATGCCCGTGATCGACGTCCATACGCACATGCTGAGCCACGCCTGGCTCGCGCTTCTCGAGCAGCACGGCGGCCCGCGCTACACGCTCGCCGAGGTGCGCGGCGGCCTGCGCGCCATCCATCTCGACGGGTCGCCTTTCATGACCCCCGTGCCGCCGATGTTCGACTGGGACCTGCGCGTGCGCAACATGAACAAGGTGCGCATCGACGTCTCGGTCGTGTCGCTCACCTGCCCGAACGTCTTCTGG
>JALOSW010000081.1 GCA_025458245.1 Burkholderiales bacterium | reverse complement strand
GACAGCCGGATCGCGGCGCTCACGAGGCCGACCATGCTGTAGGTCTGCACGAAGTTCCCCCACGGCTCGCGCGTACGCGGATCGACATGCTCCGCGAGCAGGCCGTGGCGGTTGCGGCACGCGAGCAGCCGGCCGAACAGAGCGCGGGCCTCGTCGCCGCGCCCCAACGCCGCGAGCGCGTGCACATACCAGAACGTGCACACGACGAACGCGTTCTCGGGCTCGCCGAAGTCGTCGGCTTCGACATAGCGGAAGATGAAATCGCCGCGCTTCAGCTCGCCTTCGATCGCGGCCACGGTCGACGCGAAGCGCGGGTCCTCGCGAGCGAGGAAGCCGACTTCGTGCATGAGGAGCAGGCTCGCGTCGAGGCTCTCGGAGCCGGGGCTCGCGACGAAGCTCCTGCGGCGCTCGCTCCAGGCCGCCTCGGACACGAAGCGGTGGATGCGCTCCGCCGCGCCGTGCCAGTAGGCCGCGCGCGCGTCGAGTCCGAGGCGGGCCGCGATGCGCGCGAGGCGGTCGCACGCCGCCCAGCACATCACGCTGGAGAACGTGTGCACGCGCGAGGTGCCGCGCAGCTCCCAGAGGCCCGCGTCGGGCTTGTCGTACACGGCGAGCGCGTGCTCGCCGAGCGGCTCGAGCCGTGCGAACAGCATCTCGTCGCCGCGCCGCGCGAGGCGATGGTCGAAGAAGACGTGCGTCGCCGCGAGGATCGCCGAGCCGTAGACGTCGTGCTGCACCTGCCGGTAGGCGTCGTTCCCGACCCGCACCGGGCCCATGCCGCGGTAGCCGGCGAGCCAGGGCAGTTCGCGCTCCTCGATGGTCGCGCGGCCGTCGATCCGGTATACGGGCTGCAGCGCACCGCCGTTCGCGCTCGCGGTGACGTTGAGGATGTAGCCGAGATAGCGCTCCATGGTGCGCGTCGCGCCCAGCCGGTTGAGCGCGTTCACGACGAAATAGCCGTCGCGCAGCCAGCAATAGCGGTAGTCCCAGTTGCGCGCGCTGCCGGCGGCTTCCGGAATGCTGGTCGTCATCGCAGCGACGATCGCGCCGGTGTCCTCGTAGGCATTCAGCTTGAGAGTGATCGCGGCGCGGATCACCTCGTCCTGCCACTCGAAGGGGATCGACAGCGCGCGTACCCATTCGCGCCAGTAGTGGACGGTCTCGTCGCGGAATCGGCGCGCGATCTCGGCGACCGAGTCGGGCACGGTCTCGTCGGGGCCGAGCAGGAACGTCGCCTCGTCCTCGAGCAGGAAGAAGAGTTCCTCGGCGATGACCGTGACCGACGCGTCGGTGGTGAGCCGCAGCACCTGGTCCGGCGCGACGTAGCGGATGTGGTTGCTGCCCAGCGTGGTCGCGCAGCGCTCGGCGCCGTAGCCGTGCGTCGGACGAATGCGCACGCGCACACGCGGACTGCCCGAAAGCCGGCGCAACTGCCGGACGAGGGTGAGGGGACGGAACATGCGGCCGAACTGGCGAAAGCGCGGCGCGAAATCCACGATCTCGACCGAGCCGCCGTGACGGTCGTAGAGCCGCGTGGCGAGGACGGCGGTGTTCGCGACGTAGGTCTGCTCCGAGCGCGCGAGCTCGGCGAGCTCGATCGCAAAGAACCCCGCGTCGGGGGCGTTGCCGTCGGCGAGCAGCGAGCAGAAAACCGGGTCGCCGTCGAAGCGCGGAAAGCACGCCCAGACGATTTCGCCGACCGTGTCGACCAGCGCGCCGATCGCGCTGTTGCCGATGAGGCCGAGGTCGAGGCTCTTCACGGCGCCGCTCCGTCGCGGCACAGGCGCTCGAGCCAGGCGCGCGTCGCCGCGACGCCGTCCAGACGCCACGGCGCGCCGGTCTCGCCCTCTCCGATCTTGACGGCGTACCCGCCGCGGCCGCTGACGACCTCGAACCCGAACTCGTCGGTCACGTCGTCGCCGAGGAACGCCGGGACGCGGCCGAGGAACGGCGGCTCGGCGAGGAATTCGGCGATCGCCGTGCCCTTGTTGCGGCCGGTCGGCTTGATCTCGAGCACCATCTTGCCGGCCTGCAACCCGAGATCGTCGTCGCTCGCGCGCAGCGCCTGCTCGAGGAAGTCGCGGACGCGGCTCGCCTGGAGCGGCGCGAGGCGATAGTGCACCGCGATCGAGAGACCCTTGTCCTCGACGAGCACGCCGGGGGTTCCCGCGGCGAACGCGGCGATCCGGCTGCGAAGCCGGTCGAGTGCGATGAGCGGAGCGTCGTGGCGATGGAAGCGCCCGGCGCCGTCGCGGCGCTCGGTTCCGTGCTGCCCGGCGGTAGGCAGGCGCAGCGGCGCGAACAGGCGATCGACGTCATCGATCGGCCGGCCGCTGATGAGCGCGAGCGCGCCGCCGAGCCGCGCCTGCAAGCGTCCGAGCAACTCCACCGTGCCCGGCTCGACGCGCACGCTCGCCGGCGTCGCGGCGATCTCGAGGAGCGTCCCGTCGATGTCGAGGAAGAGCGCGGTCGTGTCCGGCTGGAGATCCCCGGCGGCGGGATGCCGCGCGGCTTCACGGGTCGCCGATCGGGCTGCGCCGCGCGCCCTGGGGAGCTTGGGTGAGGCGGGTCTGGTCACGTCGCCCTCATGCAGTGATCTTGCCGCGCCGCATCGGCACCACGGCCGCCGGCGTGACCGGCGCGACGCGTCCGCGCCGGCGCATCGCCGCCGCATCGAGCAGCATTCGCCCCGCCCAGCGATAGACGTTGAAGCCGCTCACGAGCCGCCGCATCGTGCGCATGCGCTCGCGCACCTCCTCGTCGGGCATGGTGAGGGCGAGATGCAGGGCGGCAGCGCATTGATCCATGTCGTACGGGTTGACCACCAGGGCCTCCGGCAGTTCGCGCGCTGCGCCGGTGAACTGCGAAAGGACCAGGACGCCGCGGTCGTCCTCGCGCGCCGCGACGAACTCCTTGGCGACGAGATTCATGCCGTCGTGCAGGCTCGACACGAAGCATACGTCCGCCGCGCGAAAATGCTCGTAGACCTCGGGCGGCTCCACGTGCTCGATGCGCAGCGCGATGGGCTGCCATTTGCCGCGCGCGAACCGCTCGTTGATGCGCTGCGCGAGCGCCCGCACCTCGGCGTCGAAGTGCTGGTACTCGCCGATGCTGGAGCGGGTAGGGGCGCCGATCTGCACGAAGGTGAATCTGCCGATCCAGCGCGGCTCCATCTCGAAGAGCCGCTCGACCGCATGGAAGCGCTCGAGAATGCCCTTCGTGTAATCCATGCGGTCGACGCCGAGTCCCATGAGCGTCTCCCGGCCGATCTGGTAGCGGGCGCGGACGCGCTCGCGGCAGGCGCGCGCGTCGGGCAGCCCCGCGGCGCTCGCGGGCGGCCAGTCGACGGAGATGGGGTAGCGCTTGACGGCGCACTCGCGCCCGCCCAGCGTGACCGTGAGCGACTCGCGGTCGACGCGCGCCTCGATGTATCGGTCCACGGTGTCGACGAAGTTGTTCACGTGGAAGCGCGTGTGGAAGCCGAGGATGCTCGACCCGAGCAGTCCCTCCAGCACCTCCTTGTGCCAGGGCAGGATGCCGAACGCCTCGGGATTCGGCCACGGAATATGCCAGAACGTGATCACGGTCGCGTCGGGAAGCGCGTCGCGGATCATCTTCGGCGCGAGCGCCAGGTGGTAATCCTGCACGAGCACGATCGGGTCGCGGCGCCGCGCCTCCTGCACGACCGCGCGCGCGAACTTCTCGTTCACGGCGACGTACTGCTTCCAGTCGCCCGGCCGGAACACGGGGCGAACGTGCGCGATGTGGCACAGGGGCCAGAGGCCCTCGTTCGAGAACCCGTAGTAATAGCCGGCCTCCTCCTCCGGCGTCAGCCAGACGCGCCGGATGCGATAGATGGGACGGTCGGGCGGCACGCCGACGCGGTCGCGCTCGTCGACCACGTCGCGATCCGCGCTGCCGCTGCCATGGGCGATCCAGGTGCCCGAGCAGGCGCGCATGACCGGCTCGAGCGCCGTCACGAGGCCGCTCGCCGGCTGCTGCACCTCGATGTCGCTGCCGCGGCGCACGTGCATGTAGGGCTCGCGATTCGAGACGACGAGGATCTCCTCGCCGCCCAGCTCGCCGCGCAGGATGGCGCGCAGCGTCTCGGACGACCACGGAATCTGGCTCGCGTCGCGCGGCCGGAATTCCGACTCGAGGTCGCGCACGAGCGCGCGCAGGTCGCGCTCGATGGGCCGCAGCTCCGGCGTGATGATGCGCTCGGAGGGCCGCAGCAGGCCCTCGCCGCGCAGGATCGCGCGCGTGCCCTGCACCCAGCCGCGCCACGAGAGCTGCGCGACGATCACCGTGATCAGCGACACGATTCCGCCCAGCGCGATCAGGAACAGGAACACGTAGCGCTTCGTCTCGTCGCTGCGCCGCTGGGCGAACGACAGGTCGTGTACGAGCACGAGGCGCCCGAGCGGCTTCGCGTCGGCCTCGACGTTCGCCGACGAGACGTGCAGCGCGCCGCGGCTCGCGTCGATGACGTGCGGCACCGCGCCGCCCTGGGCGAGGCTCTTGCAGTCGATCTCGCGCGGAAACGTGCGCGTCGCGGTGAGCCGTCCGCTCTCCACGTCGCAAAAGCCGATCGCGTAGAGGCGCTCGTCCACGGTGAGCCGGTTGAAGTAGGCGAGCATGCGCTGCTGCGCGTTCGCCTGCACGAGATCGGCGAGCGGCTCGGAGGCCGTGTTCGCGACGAGCGCCGCGCGGATGTCGAGGTCGCGCGTGAACCAGCGCAGCGTGAGCCGGTCGACGAGCGGCTGCACGGCCCAGGCCACGAGCGCGAGCGCCAGCGCGAGCGGCAGCACGAAGCGAAGCGACAGACGCATGCGGGCGTCCTCCGTGTTGCGAGCCGGCGGCACGAACGCGCGTGACCGCCGCGGATCACGCGACCGATGCGCCGCGCGAGCGGAAAGGATTCAGCGCTGCAAAGCGATCAGCAGAGGCGTGCGGGGCAGGAGCGCGCTACCGCGCCCGGCGGACCGCGTTCCGCGTGATGCGGCGCGGCATCTTCTTGTCGGCCCACGACAACACCTGCGCATCCCTCAATGCGCACCGGTCGGACAGCAGGTCGTGGGAATAGTTCACCCGCGGCGATAATCGAGCGGCCACCGCTGCTGGAGGTAGTCGATCACCTGCAGGTCGAAATCGAGCGTGCGCTCGATGCGCGCGCCGTCCGCGGGGCGCAGGCGCCCGAGGCGCTTCGCGCGGATGTTGAGCGCGCGCACCGGGAAGCCGAGCAGGCCGTAAGCGGAGACCTCCGCGGCTGCGTCGGGGTCCTCGGCAAAGAAGAGCCACTCGCGCGCGAAAAAATCCTGGATGCGGTCGAGCTCGCGCGCGGCTTCCTCGGAGACCGGCAGGGGCGGATCGATGCTGCGCGCCACCGCGCGGCCGTGCTCGACGGAGACCGCGAGCCACTCCCCCTGCACGTCGTCTCCGGCGGAGAGGTACGTCCGCGTCCCTTCGCCCCGGTAGAAATCCTCCAGCCAGAAAAATCGCGCTGCGAATCCCTGGCCCTGCGCGCCCGCGAGCCATCCGCCGACGTCGTCGCCGCTCGGGAAATAGAACATCGCGGCGAGCACGCCGCGTGCCTCGGGCTCCGCGGCGAGGAACGCTCTCGGCTCGATCATGCGTGCGCCTCAGGCCGTCGCGTGCGCCGCCAGGTAGGCGACGCAGGCATCCAGCGTGTAGAGGTGGCGGTAATCGGTCTCCGCGATCTCGATGCCGAACGTCTTCGACAGTCCGACCACGAAGTTGAGGAAGTCGACCGAGTCGATGTCCAGCTGGTCGCGCAGGCTCTTGTCGGCTGCAAGCTCCGCCGGCTCCAGCTCCGGCACTACGCTCGCGAGGATGCCGATCACTTTGGCTTTGATCTCTTCGTTCGTCATCTGCGGACTCTCAACATGAAAGAAAACGTGCATGCCGCGGCCGGTCGGCGGCCACGGGCCTCATAGCTTGTCCGGCGCCTGCAGCAGCCGATCGAGCGCGTCGAGATAGAGCGCGCCGCGATGGCCGTCGGTCGCACGGTGATCGCCCGACAGCGTCGCGGTGACGACGGGCCGAACGCCAACCGCACCGTCGACGGCCCAGGGCCGCTCGACGACTTTGCCGAACCCGACGAGCGCGAGCTGGGGCGGATAGATCACCCCGTACACCGCCTCGACGCCGCGCTCGCCGAGGCTCGTGATGGTGATGGTCGGATCGGTCATCTCGGAGCTCTTCAGCGAGCCGGCGCGCGCGCGGGCGACGAGGTCCGTCACGCGCTGCATCAACTCGGGAAGCGCAAGCTTGTCGGCGCCGTGGATCGCGGGTGCGACCAGTCCGCCGCCGCGCAGGGAGATCGCCACGCCCGCGTGGATCGCCTCGCTCCGCTGCGCGCGGCCGTCGATCCAGAATCCGTTGAGTTCCGGCACTTCGCGCAGCGCGAGTGCCGCCGCCTTGATGAGCAGCACGCCGGCGAGCAGGCGCTCCGCGACCGGCAGCTTCGCATTGGCTTCGGCGAGCCAGGCGAGCGCCTTGGACAGGTCGATGGTGGTGCCGAGGTAATAGTGCGGAATCTCGCGCTTCGAGCGCGCCATGGCCGCGGCGATGGCGTCGCGCATTCGCTGGCGCTTGTCGGCCGCCGGTGCGGCGACTGCCGGCGCGACAGGCGCGGGCCGCTCGCGGGAGGCGCGCTCCACGTCGTCGAGCGTGATGCGCCCGCCCGGACCGGTGCCGCGGATCGTGGCGGCATCGAGGCCCAGCGCGGCCGCGCGTTTGCGCGCGATCGGCGAGACGGGAACACGCTCGCCCGGCGCGACGGGCGCCGACACCGGCTCGGGAATGGGCGGCGCGGGCACGGGCGCGCCAGGCCCGGCCGGGACCGCCGGCGTGACCACCGGCGGCGCGGGCTTCGGCGCCGCGGCGACGGGCGGCGCTGCGAACGATGGCGGCGCCTCGGCCGCGGCACCTGCCTCGGGCTCGATCACCGCCAGCGGCGTGCCGACGGGCAACCAGTCGCCGCCCGGGGCGACGAGGATTTTCTGCAACGTCCCTGCGACCCACGATTCGACGTCGACGTTCGCCTTGTCGGTCTCGACCACGGCGATGACTTCGCCGCGCACGATGCGCTCGCCGGGCTTCTTGAACCACTCGATCAGCCGACCCTGGGTCATGTCGGCGCCGAGCTTGGGCATGAGGAAGTCGGTCATGGGGACGAAAAGGCCTCACCGCAAAGGCGCCAAGGACGCAAAGGGACGCGAAGGAGAAACTCTGCGCGTCCGCGTAAACGGCTCGGCAACGCGACCGCGCGCCCGTCGATTTCGGTCGAGCGGAACACTCCGAGGCCGCGTCTCCCGTCGCGCCTCGCGAACCGGCTACGGGGCCAGCGAGAACTCCTTGCGTCCCTCCGCGCCCGTTGCGCTTTCGCGGTTCCCATAGTCACAGCAATCCCTTCGCTGCCGCGACGATCTGTCCCACCTGCGGCAGCGCGGCTTCCTCGAGGTGCTTCGCGTACGGCATCGGCACCTCGCGCGAGCACACCCGCACGACCGGCGCATCGAGTTCGTCGAATGCGAGCTCCATGATCCGCGCCATCACCTCGCCGGCGAAGCTGCCCGTCTTCCACATCTCGTCGACCACCACCGCCCGGTGCGTCTTCGCGATCGAGCCGACCACCGTGTCCATGTCGAGCGGGCGCAGCGTGCGCAGATCGACGACTTCGGCGTCGACGCCTTCCTTCGCCAGCTCGTCGGCCGCCTTGAGCGTCTTGGGCAGCGATCCGCCGTAGGTCACCAGGCTCACGCGCGCGCCGGGGCGGCGCACCGCGGCGAGGCCGATCTCCATCGGCGCGTCGGGCGTGTCGTCGCCTTCGACCGGGTAGAGCGTCGCGTGCTCGAGAACGACGACAGGGTCGGGCTCCTCGAGCGCGGCGAGCAGCAGGCCCTTCGCGTCGGCGACGGTCGCGGGCGTGAGCACCTTGATGCCGGGAACGTGCGCATACCAACCCTCGAACGAATGCGAGTGCTGTGCCGCCATGCCGCGCCCGCCGCCCGAGGCCATGCGCACGACCATCGGGACGCTGAACTGCCCGCCCGACATGTGCCGCAGTGTCGCCGCGTGGTTGACGAGCTGGTCGAGCGCGAGCAGCGAGAAGTTGACCGTCATGATCTCCACGATCGGCCGCATCCCGCCGAGCGCCGCGCCGATGCCGGCGCCGAGGAACCCCGACTCGGAGAGCGGCGTGTCGCGGATTCGCTCGGGGCCGAATTCATCGAGCAGCCCGAGGCTGACGGCGAACGCGCCGCCGTAGCGCCCGACGTCTTCGCCCATCAGAAACACGCGCGGGTCGGCGCGCATCGCCTCGCGCATCGCTGCGCGGATCGCCTCGCGGTACGTGATCTTGCTCACGGCGCCTCCTCAACGCGCCCGGCGCCGGGCCGCCGCCCGCGGCGCAGCGCCCTTCAGCGCCCGCACGAACCCTTCGAGCTTCTTGAGGTAGCCCGAATCGATTTCGGCATCGGTCACCGAGAGCGTGGCCACCGGCGTCTGGCTGCAGAGCTTCGCGAGGTCCGCGAACACCCGCTCGGCACCCGAGCCGCCCATGGTGCAGAAGAACGCGACGCGCTTGAACCGCCGCCGCTCTTCGAGCACGTAGGCGCGCACCGGACTCGACAGGCTCCAGAACCAGACCGGCGTCCCGATCACGACCAGGTCGTAATCGGCAGCGTCGTGCTCCGGCATCCGAATGGAAGCCGGCAGCTCCGCCATCGCTTCGAGCGCGCAGCGCGCGTACCCGATCGGGCCGGGCCGCTCGCGCGTGACGCCGATCTCGTCGAGGTCCGCGTCGACGCGCCGCGCGATCGCTTCCGCGACGCGGCGCGTGTAGGCGGTGCGGGTGTGATACGCGATGAGAATCTTCGCCATGGCTGCGTCCTCTACGGGGCGGTGTGGACGTCGCGCTCCAGATGCTCTACCGGCTCCCATTCGCCGCGCTCGGCCTCCTCGACGGCCCAGTCCACCTCGCGCCATGCCTCGGTATCGAGCGCCTCGAGTTCGGCCTCGGTCAGAAGCCCTTCGGACTGCAGCCGCGCCGCGAAGCTCGCGATCGGGTCGCGCTTCTTCCACTCGGTGACCTCGTCCTTGCCGCGATAGAGCTCGGGGTCGGCCATCGAGTGCGCGCGGTAGCGGAACGTGCGCGCCTCGAGGAAATACGGCCCGTCGCCGCGACGCACGCTCGCCGCCGCCCGCGCGACCGCCGCCTCGACTGCGAGAACGTCCATGCCGTCCACCCACTCCGATTGCACGCGATAGTTCTGCGCCTTCAGGTGGATGTCGGTCTCGGACTCGGAGCGCGCGAGCGCCGTGCCCATCGCGTACAGGTTGTTCTCGCAGAGGAACAGCACCGGCAGCTTCCAGAGCGCGGCGAGGTTCATCGACTCGTGGAACTCGCCTTCGGCCACTGCGCCTTCGCCGAAGAAGCACACGGTGGCGCGCGGCCTGGCCTGCATCCGGTCGGCGAGCGCGAGCCCGACTGCGAGCGGCAGCCCGCCGGCGACGATGCCCTGGCCGCCGTAGAAGCGGCGCTCGGCGTCGAACATGTGCATCGAGCCGCCGCGACCGCGCGAGCAGCCGTTTGCCTTGCCGTACATCTCGGCCATGACGGATGCGGCCGGAACGCCCCGCGCGATCGCCTGACCGTGCTCGCGGTAGGTCGCGACGATCGCATCTTCGGGCGCGAGCGCCGCCATCGCGCCGACCGCGACCGCCTCTTCGCCGATGTAGAGATGCAGGAACCCGCGGATCTTGCCGCCCGAGTAGAGCTCGGCGGCCTTCTCCTCGAAGTGGCGGATGACGAGCATCTGCGCGAGCAGCTCGTGCGCGTGCTCGCGGTCGAGCGCGGGTTCGTGGGGTGGGCGGTGGGCGATGGACATGGCTAGAACCGCAAAGGCGCAAAAGGCGCAAAGGAACGCGAAAGCAGAGTGGTTGTCGAAATCGAGGCCTGGAGGACGACATGCGCGGTCCCCGCAATACGGGTGCCATCGGTCCGGCCCATGTCGGTCGTGATCATTTCCTTTGCGGTTCCTGTCTTACTCCAGCGTCGACGTATCGCCTTCCGGCAGCCCCAGCTCGCGTGCTTTCAGCAGCCGCCGCATGATCTTGCCGCTCCGCGTCTTCGGCAGACCCGGCTGGAACTCGATCTCCTTCGGCGCGACCACGGCGCCGAGGCGCTTCCGCGCGTGCGCGAGCAGCGACCGCTTCAGCTCCTCGTCGGCCTGGAAGCCGACCTTCAGGGACACGAACGCCTTCACGAGCTCGCCCGCCACCGGGTCCGGCTTGCCGATCACGCCGGCTTCCGCGACCGCGGGGTGTTCCATCAGCACGCTCTCGACTTCGAACGGCCCGATCAGGTGGCCCGAGGTCTTGATCACGTCGTCCTTGCGGCCGACGAACCAGAAGTAGCCGTCTTCGTCGCGCTTCGCGAGGTCGCCCGAGAGATACCAGCCGTCGGCGAAGCACTTCGCGTAGCGCTCGGGCTCGTTGAGATAGCCGCGGAACATCGACGGCCAGGGCGTGCGAAGCGCGATCTCGCCCTCGACGCCCGGCGCGTCGATCACGCGCACCGGCGCGTCCTTCTTCGTCTCGACGAGCGCCGCCTCGATTCCGGGCATCGGCTTGCCCATCGAGCCGGGACGGATGTCCATCGACGCGAAGTTCGCGACCATGATCCCGCCGGTCTCGGTCTGCCACCAGTTGTCGTGGAACGGCAGGCCGAACGCCTGCACG
>JALOSW010000007.1 GCA_025458245.1 Burkholderiales bacterium | reverse complement strand
CAGGGCACGAGCGCGACCTCGGCCTACGGCGGCACCGCTTATCACCAGTACGGCTCGGGCTACACGAGCTATACCACGGCCTCGGGGTATCACGGCACGGCATCGGCCTACTACCATCCTTATCCCGCGCCTTATCCGGCTCCGTACTATCCCTATCACCCGCCGGCGGTCGTGACGGCGTATCCGGCGACCGGCTGCTACGGCTGCGCGGCGGCTGCGGGGGCAGTCGTCGGCATGGCGGCCGGTGCGGCGATCGCCTCGTCGAGCGCCAGCGCGGCCAGCGCGGGTTCCTACCAGGCGGGCTACGCGGCCGGCAGCGCGAACACGGCGGCGACCTCGAGCGCCTATAACGCTGGCGTCGCAGCGGGTACGACGAGCACCACCGCCGCGTACCAGGCGGGCGTGGCCACCGGCACGTCGACCACGACCGCTGCATATCAGGCGGGCGTGGCCGCGGGTGCCGCGACCTCGGGCGGCGGCGCTGCGGCGGCACCGCCCGGCGGCGTCTACGCGACGGGCGTCTCCTATGCTGCGCTCCCTGCCGGCGCGTTCGCGATCAACAAGAACGGCGCGACGTACTACGTGAGCGGCAACACGTTCTTCAAGCCGACCTACGGAGCCGGGGGCGTTCAGTACACAGTGGTGCCCGCGCCGTAGCGCCGGTCGGCGGCGGGCGAGCCGCGCGAGGCGGCGGGTAGGGCTTCCCCCGTGGCTGCGCGCGCAGTATCCTCGCAGCCCCCGCACGCCGCCGCGGACCGATTCGTGGCGGCGGGCCCATCCGAACGACGCAGAGGACGCTTTCGCCCATGACGCCGAAACTCGCCGCCGAACTCATCGGCACCTTCTGGCTCGTACTCGGGGGCTGCGGCAGCGCCGTCCTCGCTGCGGCGTTTCCCGAAGTCGGCATCGGGCTTACGGGCGTGTCGCTCGCCTTCGGTCTCACCGTGGTCACCGGCGCCTACGCGCTCGGACCGATCTCGGGCGGCCACTTCAATCCGGCGGTGTCGTTCGGACTCTGGGCGGGCGGCCGCTTTCCCGCGGCTCAGCTCCTGCCCTACGTGTTCGCGCAGGTCGTCGGGGCGGTGATCGCGGCTGGCGTGCTCTATGTCATCGCGAGCGGCAAGGCCGGGTTCGACCTGAGCGCGGGCTTCGCGTCGAACGGCTACGGCGAGCACTCGCCGGGCAAGTACGGCTTGGGCGCCGCCGCGGTGACCGAGGTCGTGATGACCTTCATGTTCCTGATCGTGATCCTCGGCGCGACCCACAAGCGCGCGCCCGTCGGGTTCGCCGGCCTCGCGATCGGGCTGTGCCTCACGTTGATCCACCTCGTCAGCATCCCGGTCACGAATACGTCCGTGAACCCTGCGCGCAGCACCGGGCCCGCGCTGTTCGTCGGCGGCTGGGCGATCGAGCAGCTTTGGCTCTTCTGGGTCGCGCCGATCGCCGGCGCCATCGCCGCCGGCGGGGTGTCGCGCACGCTGTTCGACTCGGCTGAGGGGCCGGCCGTCACCGGGAAGTGACGCCGCCGCGCCGCCCGGAGGCGCGCGCGGGCGCTTCGCGGCCCCGCGCCGCGCGGCCACGGCGCCCTGCCGCTGCTGATCCGTGCGTCGCGTGCGGCTGCCGTTACTGCGGCGTCACGGCCAGCGCAGCCCCTTCGGCGCCGCAGTCGCGCACAACGGGCGCCGGCGGTCGTGCTGCTTCTTGGCCGCGGACGCGGAGGGTCCCGCATCGGCGAGTCATCGCCGGTGTCGTCCGGTCCCGGAGGGTCGTGCGAGTCAGTCGGGCATCGCGGGCGCACCGGCCGCGAGATGCGCCATCAGGCGCGCCATCGCGCCGTCGAGATCCGCGCTGCGGTTCAGCACGTCGTCGATCGCGAACGTGATCGGCATGTCGACGCCGAGCGTACGCGCGAGCGCGGCGACGGCCTCGGTCGAGAACGCGCCTTCGGTCACCTCCCGGCGGCCCGCGAGCACCTCGGCAAGCTTCCTGCCTTCGCCGAGCGCGAATCCGAGGGACGTGTTGCGCGACTGCATGCTGTTCGCGCTCAGCATCAGGTCGCCGATCCCGGCGACGCCCATGAACGTCTCGGCGCGCGCGCCCTTGGCGAGTCCGAGCCGCACGGTCTCGGCGAGGCCGAGCGTGACGAGCGTGGAGCGCGCGTTCTCGCCGAGCTTTCGGCCGGCGGTGATGCCGCTTGCGATGCCGACGACGTTCTTCATCACGCCGCCGATGGCGACTCCGATCGCGTCCTCCGACGGGTGCACGCAGAAGCGCGGATTGGCGATTGCGCGAGCGAGGCGCGCGCGTACGCGGGCGTCGGTGCAGCCAAGACCCACCGCGCACGGCAGGTCGGCGGCGATTTCACGAGCGAACGAGGGGCCCGAGAGCACGGCGACCACGGCCTCCGGCAGCGCGGCCGCGAGCACCTCGGGCATGAACTCGCAGCTCTTGCGCTCGATGCCCTTCGAGCACGCGACCACCGGCGTGCCCGGCGCGACCAGCGGGCGCATCTGGGCGGCGACCTCGCGTACGTGCTGTGCGGCCACCACCATCAGGATGAAGTCCTGGCGCGCGCTCGCGGCGGCGAGATCGCCCGTCGCGACGATGCCGCGGGGAATCGTCGCGCCGGCGAGGAACATCGCGTTGACGCGATCGCGGTTGATCGATTCGACGACCTCGGGCTCGCGCGCATAGACGACGATCTCGTGACCGGAGCGCGAGAGCACGCACGCCATGGCCGTGCCGAACGCGCCGCCGCCGATGATGCCGACTCTTGCCATGCCTGGAGAGTGAGGGAGCGGCACGCGGCGGCGTTTGACGAGGATCAAACGCGAGGCCGAGGGCGACGGCGCCGCGCCGCGGCGCGCGTGCGTGCGCGATCGGCCTGCACGCCGCAGGCGTCGGATCGCGCGCCGCTCGCTCGGCGAGACGGGTAAGATCGCGCCCTTTGATCCGCCGGAGCCCGCCATGACCTACCGCTCGTTCGAACTCGCGATCGCCGAACGCGTCGCGCATCTCAAGCTCTCCCGTCCGGACGAAATGAACGCCATGAACGCGGTGTTCTTCACGGACATCGCCGCGGCGGCGGCTGGTCGTCTCGTCGACCGGCAAGCACTTCACGGCCGGCATGGCGCTCGACGTCTTCTCGGGCACGAGCCTCGCGATGCCGCGCACGGCTGCCGAGCGTGCGGGATTCCGCGAGGTCGTGCTTGCGCTTCAGCAGGCGTTCACGGCGCTAGAGCGGCTGCGCATGCCGGTGATCGCAGTGATCCAGGGCGGCTGCATCGGCGGCGGCGTCGACATGGTCGCCGCGTGCGACATCCGCTACGCGACGGCGGATGCGTTCTTCTGCATCCAGGAGACCAATATCGGCATGGCGGCCGATCTCGGCACGCTGCAGCGGCTGCCGAAACTCATCCCCGAGGGCGTCGTGCGCGAGTACGCCTACAGCGGCCGTCGCATGCCGGCGACGCGCGCCCGCGAGCTGGGGCTCGTGAACGAAGTGTTCCCGACGCAGGCCGAGGCGCTCGCCGCGGCGGATGCGCTCGCGCGCGAGATCGCGTCGAAAGCGCCCACGGCGGTGTGGGGCACGAAGCAGGCGATCGTGCACGCGCGCGATCACGGCGTTGCGGAGAGTCTCGATCACATGGCGCTGCTGCAGGCGGCGATCTGGGCCTCCGACGACGTGCGCGAGGCGGTGATGGCCGCGAAAGAGAAACGCAGGCCCGAATTCGAGGACCTGCCGCCGATCGCGAAGTTCGGCTGATCGCGCGACTCGCCCGCGGGGCGCGGGTCCGACTCCGCGGGCGCCGCCGCGGGCGCTTTGCGCCCGCTGGGCGCTTCGGAGACAATGCATGCGTCACCATCCGGGAGGCAGGGCGCATGATGGACCTCGACGATCTGCTCGTGCTCGAAGATCGCGAGATCGGCGACGAGGGCGAGTCGCTGCTCGAGACCGCGTTCCCCGAGAGCTTCTACGTGGTCGGCGCCGACGGCGGCTATCTCACCACGCCCAACAACTACGAGGTCTTCCAGCGCGCGATCGATCTCCTCGACGAGGGCATGACGCCCGACGATCCCGACTTCCGCTCCGAACTCGAGAGCCTGCTCGAGGACGCGGACGAGCTCTCGCAGGAAGACTACGACGAGGCCTACGAGAAGAGTCTGCTCGACGAGGACGAGGACCTCGACGACGAGAAGGAAGAGCGCTGGCGCGCCGACGACGAGGAATGAGCCGGGAAGCGCCGGCCGCCGATGCCGCGGTGTGCGGCGCGTCGCCGCCTCCCGCCCGGCAGGCCTGCGTCGAGGCCCGGCCGGCTCCTTTATAATCGCGGCTTCGCGCGCCGCCGGCGCGCTTGTCTCGAACACTCCTGCCGAGCGCCGGCCCGGGACGCATGCGGATCCTGATCTCGAACGACGACGGCTACTTCTCCCCCGGTATCGCGATCCTGGCCGAGACGCTCGCCGCGCTGGGCGACGTGACGGTGGTCGCGCCCGAGCGCGACCGGAGCGGCGCGTCGAACTCGCTGACCCTCGACCGGCCGCTGATCCTGCGCCGCGCCGCCAACGGCTTCCGCTTCGTCAACGGCACGCCGACCGACTGCGTGCACCTCGCGGTCACGGGCCTCCTCGAAGAGCAGCCGGACATCGTGGTGTCCGGAATCAACTTCGGCGCCAACATGGGCGACGACACCATCTACTCCGGCACGGTCGCGGCGGCCATGGAGGGGCATCTCCTGGGCATTCCGGCGATCGCCGTCTCGCTCGCCAGCAAGGAAGGGGCGAACTTCCCGGCGGCCGCGCGCGTGGCGCGTGAGCTGGTCGAGCGCTACGTCCGCACGCCCCCGCCGCAGCCGATGCTCCTCAACGTGAACGTCCCCGACGTGCCCTACGAGGCGCTGCAGGGCATCGAGGTCACGCGGCTCGGCAAGCGGCATCGCGCCGAGGGCGTCGTGAAGGCGAAGAACCCGCGCAACCAGACGGTCTACTGGATCGGCTCGGCGGGCGGGGCGCAGGACGCCGGGCCGGGCACCGATTTCCATGCGGTCGCGTCGAACCGGGTGTCGATCACGCCGCTGCAGATCGACCTCACGCATCCGCAGCAGATCGACGTGGTCCGCGCCTGGATGGCGGAATGAACGATACGCGCGGCATCGGCATGACCTCTCAGCGCACGCGCGATCGCATGATCGCGCGGCTGCGCGAAAAGGGCATCGCCGACGAGCTGGTGCTCGGCGCGATGTCGGTCGTGCCGCGGCACCTCTTCGTCGAGGAGGCGCTCGCGAGCCGCGCCTACGAGGACACCGCGCTGCCGATCGGCTTCGAGCAGACGATCTCGCAGCCCTTCACGGTCGCTCGCATGATCGAGGTGGCCCGGAACGGGCGCGACCTCGGCCGCGTGCTCGAGGTGGGCACCGGCTGCGGCTATGCCGCCGCAGTGCTGGCCCGGATGGCCAAGGAGGTCTACTCCATCGAGCGGCTGGCGCCGCTTCTCGAGAAGGCGCGCGCGAACCTTCGGCCGCTCCGGATATCCAATCTCCGGCTGTCGCACGGCGACGGATACAAGGGCCTTCCCGAGGTGGCGCCTTTCGACGCGATCGTCGTCGCGGCGGCGGCGCCCGAGGTGCCGCAGGCCCTCAAGACGCAACTCGCCGTCGGCGGCCGCATGGTGCTGCCGCTCGGCATATCGAGTCAGCAGCTGATCCTGGTGGAGCGCACGCAATTCGGCTTCAACGAGTCGAGCCTCGACGCGGTGCGCTTCGTGCCGATGCGCATGGGCAAGCAATGAAGAGAATCGATCGTTTCGTCAGGACCGCGGCGCTCGTCACCGTCGCCGCGCTCGCGGGCTGCGCGAGCAGGACTCCCGCGCCGGTGGTGGAGCGGATGCCGACTCCAGCCGCGAAGCCGGCGCCGGCGCCCGCGGCACCGCGCGCCGATGCGCGCCCCGAGACCTACACCGTGAAGCGCGGCGATACGCTCTACTCGATCGCCCTCGAGAACGGCGTGGACGTGCGCGAGCTCGCGGCGATGAACAACATCACCGACCCGGGCAGGATCTCGGTCGGGCAGGTGCTGCGCGTGCGTCCGGCGGCGCCCGCGGTAACGACCACCGAAACCGGCGTCCAGATCCGTCCGATCGCCGGCGCTGCGCCCATCGAGTCGCGGCCGCTCGGCACCGATCCGGGGCGGTCGGCCGCGGCGCCTGCGCCGGCCGATGCGAGGGCACCCGCGGCAGCAGGTCCGCTGAAAACCGAACCGAAGGCGCAGAAGCTGCCGTACTCCGAGGAGAATCTCGCGCTGCTGCAGCGTGAGGATGCGCGTCCGGCGTTGGCGGCCCCCGCGCCGCGCGCCGAAGCCGCGCCGCCGCCGAAGCCCGAGCCGCCGCCTGTCGCGAAGGTCGAGCCGGCGCCCGTCGCACCCGCAGCACCGCCGAAACCCGCGCCCGACGCAGACGAGCCCGATCGCGTCGACTGGTCCTGGCCTTACAGCGGGCGTCTGATCTCGGGCTTCAGCGAGGCCAACAAGGGCATCGACCTCGCCGGCAAGCCCGGCGACCCCGTGACCGCGACCGCCGCCGGCCGCGTCGTGTACACCGGGGCCGCGATCCGCGGCTACGGCCAGCTCGTGATCATCAAGCACAACGACACGTTTCTCTCGGCCTACGCCCACAACAGCAAGATCCTCGTCAAGGAAGGGCAGACGGTCGCCAGGGGCCAGAAGATCGCCGAGGTCGGCGCGACCGACGCCGACCAGCCGAAGCTGCACTTCGAGATCCGCCGACAGGGCAAGCCCGTGGATCCGATGCGCTATCTGCCGGAGCGCTAGTTGCCGAGCGACGAGCCGCGCCCGCTCGCGGACGAGCCCGACGCGCCCGCGGAGGCGGGGGAGCCGGCGGCGGAGCTGCCTGGGACGCCCGACGCGGCCGAGCCCGAGAGCCTCTCCGACGCGACCCAGCTCTACCTGCACGAGATCGGGCTCAACCCGCTCCTCACGCCCGCCGAAGAGCTCGAGCACGCGCGCCGCGCCGCGCAGGGCGACGCGCAGGCGCGCGAGGTGATGATCACGCGCAACCTGCGCCTCGTGGTGAACGTCGCGAAGGGCTATCTCCACCGCGGCATGCCGCTCCTCGATCTCGTCGAAGAGGGCAATCTCGGCCTGATGCATGCGCTCGATAAATTCGACCCGGAGCGCGGCTTTCGCTTCTCCACCTACGCCACCTGGTGGATCCGGCAGAACATCGAGCGCGCGATCATGAACCAGTCGCGCACCATCCGGCTGCCGGTACACGTGATCAAGGACCTCAACGTGGTCCTGCGCGCCAAGCGGCACCTCGAGTCGGCGGGCGCGCGCGACGCGGGCGCCGAGGACATCGCGCACCTCCTCGGCCGGCCGACCGAGGAGGTACGGCGCCTGCTCGCGCTGAACGAGCGCACCGCGTCGCTCGACGCGCCGCTCGACATCGATCCCATGCTCTCGATCGGCGAATCGATCGCCGACGACTCGACCGTTTCGCCCGAGACGACCATCGCCGCGCACGAGATCGAGGCGCTCGTGCGCGAGTGGCTCGGGCAGCTCTCGGACAAGCAGCGCACGGTGATCGAGCGGCGCTTCGGGCTCAGCGGGCAGGACGTGGCGACCCTGGAGGAGCTCGCCGCCAGCCTCGGGGTGACCCGCGAGCGGGTGCGGCAGGTGCAGATCGAGGCGCTGTCGCAGCTGCGCCGCATCCTGCACCGGCGCGGGTTGTCGAAGGACGTGCTGCTCTAGGATTCGGGATCCGGGATTCGGGTTTCCGGTCCGCGCGCGCGATCGCCGACTCGCGACTCCCGGTTGTCGATCGCCAATCCTCGACACTCGACCGGCGAACCCCATGCTCCGCTTGCTGCTCGTTTTGGTCGTAGGGCTGTGCGCGACGCTCGCGCATGCGGACGATGCGGGCCGCGCGGCGCTTCGGCAGGCGCTTGCCGAGGGCACGCATCCCGCGCGTGGCACCCCGCTCGCGGTGCGCGAGCGCGAGGACCTGGCGCGCTTCTACACGCAGGCCGGTTTCGACCCCGCGTGGTTCGCGCAAGGCCGGCCGAGCGCGGCGCTTGGTCAGGCGGTCGAGGTGTTGGCCGGCGCGCGCGAGGACGGTCTCGATCCGCGCGACTACCACGTCGCATGGCTGGCCGCGCGCGCGGCGAACGCTGCGCCGGGCGCCGCGGACGCCCGTGCCGCAGCGGTGCTCGATGTGGCTGCGACGCTCGCCATGCTCGCGTGGCTGCGCGATCTTCACTCCGGCCGGATCGATCCGCGCGCGATCCACCCGAACCTCGCGCTATCGGCGCCGCCCCTCGACGCCGTGGCGGCGCTGCGCGATGCGATCGCCGGCGACGCGGTGCGCGCGCTGCCGGGACGATACGCCCCGCAGCTCGCGCTCTATCGGCGACTCAAGGACCAGCTCGCGCGCTACCGCGGCCTCGCATCCGCTCCTGCGCTCCCCGCTCTGCCGGCGGTCGCGAAGCTCGAGCCGGGTGCGGCCTATGCCGGGGCCGCGGCACTCGCGGCGCGGCTCGCTGCATTCGGCGATCTGGCGCCCGGCGCGAAACCTGTCCCGGCCGACGTCTACTCGCGCGAGCTCGCCGAAGCGGTACGCCGCTTCCAGTCGCGCCACGGGTTGGAGCCGGACGGCATCGTCGGGAAGGCGACCTTCGCCGCGCTCGCGGTCCCGCCTGCCGAGCGCGTGACGCAGATCGAGCTCGGCATGGAGCGCCTGCGCTGGCTGCCCGCGTTCGCGCCGCAGCCGCTCGTCGTGGTCAACATTCCCGCGTTCCGCCTCTGGGCGTTCGACCTCCCGGACGACACGCGGGCCCCGGCGCTCGCCATGCGCGTCATCGTGGGCAGGGCGCTCGACACCGAGACGCCGGTGTTCGCCGACACCCTGCGCGCCATCGAGTTCAGCCCCTACTGGAACGTCCCGAGGTCGATCGCGACGAAGGAGATCCTGCCTCGCCTGCGCCGCGACCCCGGCTATCTCGCGCGCGAGCAGATGGAGTTCGTGCGCGGCGACGGCTCGGCCGTCCAGGCGGTGACCCCCGAGAACCTCGTTGCCGTGGAAAACGGGTCCCTGCGCATCCGCCAGCGCCCCGGAAAGCACAACGCGATGGGACGGATCAAGTTCGTGCTGCCCAACCACCTCGCGATCTTCCTGCACGACACGTCCGCGCCGCAGCTTTTCGCCCGAACGCGCCGCGACTTCAGTCACGGCTGCATCCGCATCGAGATGCCGGTCGCGCTCGCGCTGTTTGCGCTCGATGGCGAGAGGGGCTGGGATGCAGCGCGCGTCGCGGAGGCGATGAGCCGGCACGAGCCCGCGTATGCGCAGCTGCCGCGGCCGGTCTCGGTGCTCATCTTCTACACGACCGCGCTCGCCGACGGCGAAGGGCGGGTGTTCTTCTACGAGGACATCTACGGCCACGACCGCGCTCTGGCCAGCGCGCTGGCGGCGCGGCAGGGCCGGTGAGCGACTGGCGCCGTAGCCGGCTCGCGGGCCGGGGCGCCAGGTCCGGCTCGGGCGCGCGCGGAGACTCAGCGGCGCAACAGGTCGCAGAGCGTCCGCGCAATCACCTTGGTGGCGCGGCGCAGGTCTTCGAGGACGACGTGCTCGTCGGCGCGCTTGGCGTTGCTCTCGCGCACCGTGCGCGGTCCCGCGCCGTAGATCACCGCCGGCACGCCGTGTTCGCAATAAAGACGCACGTCGGTGTAGAGCGGCGATCCCGATTCCGGGATCGGCTCGCCGAACACCGCCCGGCCGTGCTTCTGCAGCGCCTCCACGAGCGGACGGTTTCCGGGCAGCGGCTGGAGCGGCTGCGCGAGCAGCAGCCGTTTGATCTCGATCTTGACCCCGGGATAGCTCCGGCCGGCCGCGTCGATCACGCGCCGGATCTCGGCCTCGACCTCGGCCGGGTCCTCCTCGGGGATCATGCGGCGATCGAGGCGAAGCACGACCTTGCCCGGCACGACATTGGTGTTGGTGCCGCCTTCGATGCGGCCGACGTTCAGGTACGGATGAGTGATGCCCGGCACCTGCGACCGGATCGACGCGTACCGGGCGTTCTGTTCGTAGAGCGCGGCGAGGATCTTCGTCGCACCCTGCAGCGCATCCACGCCCGTGTCGGGAATCGCCGCGTGCGCCATCACGCCGTGCACCGTGACTTCCATCTGCAGGCAGCCGTTGTGCGCGGTGACGACCTGGTACGAGAAGCCGGCGGCGATCTCGTAGTCGGGCTTCGTCAGGCCGTGCCGGAGGAGCCAGCCCGGACCGAGCTCGCCGCCGAACTCTTCGTCATAGGTGAAGTGCAGTTCGACGCCGCCCCGGAGCGGCGCACCGAGCGACTCGAGCGCGCGCACCGCGAACGTGTAGCTCGCGAAGTCGCTCTTGCTCACGGCGGTCGCGCGGCCGTACATCCTGCCGTCGACGATCTCGCCGCCGTAGGGATCGTGCGTCCAGCCCTCGCCGGGCGGCACGACATCGCCGTGCGCGTTGAGCGCGATCACCGGCCGCGCGTCCTCGCCGCCGTCTCCGTAGCGGCGGCGCACGACGAGATTGGTGATCGACCGCATGCCGTAGTCGCGCACCGCCTGGTCCGGGACCGGGTGCTTCTCGGCGTCGAAGCCGAAGCCGCGCAGGAGCTCGGCGGTGCGCTCGGCGTGCGGCGCGTTGTCCCCGGGCGGCGTGTCGGTCGGGACTCGGACGAGTGCCTGCAGGAAGCGGACTTCCTCGTCGAAGTGCGCGTCGATCCACGCGTCGAGCCTATCGTAGTCGCTCATTCGTCTGCTTCGGCAAGATGCAATAGAAGGTGCTGGAACGCCTCGACCGCGAGCTGAATGTCGTCGTTCGCGGTGCTCTCCAGCGGGTTGTGGCTGATGCCCGCGTTCTCGCCGCGCACGAACAGCATCGCCTGCGGCATGATTTCATGGAGCTTCATCGCGTCGTGGCCCGCGCCGCTCGGCATGCGGTGGACCGGCAGTCCGAGCGCGGCGACCGCGCGCTCCCAGCGCGCCTGCCATGCGCGGTCGCTCGGCGCAGCGCTCTGCCGGAGCGTTTCCTCCAGCGAGTAGGAGACGCCGCGGCGCGCGCAGACGCGCGCGAGCTCCGCGCGCACGTCGTCCGCCGCCGCGTCGCGCGCCGCGTCGGTCGTGGCGCGGATGTCGAGCGTGAACCGGCACCGGCCGGGCACGACATTGCTCGATCCGCCCGGCACATCGAGCACGCCGACCGTGCCCACGACCTCGGGCACCGCCGCGGCGCGCCGCTCGACGTAGAGCACCAGTTCGGCCGCGGCGGCGGCGGCATCGCGGCGGCGATCCATCGGCGTCGTCCCCGCATGGCTCGCCTCGCCTGCGATCTCCACGATGTAGCGCACGCTGCCGTTGATCGACGTGACGACACCGAGCGGCAGGTCCAGCCCGGCGAGCACCGGGCCCTGCTCGATGTGCGCCTCGACGAATCCGAGATAGCGGGACGCGTCGCGCGCGAGCTTCGGGATGTCGGCGACGCGCAAGCCGGCGCCGGTCATGGCCTCGCCCATGGTGATGCCGTCGGCATCCTTCTGGTCGAGCCAGCGAGGGTCGAAGCGCCCGGCGAGCGCGCCGGAGCCGAGGAACACCGCCTTGTAACGCTGGCCTTCTTCTTCGGCGAAGGCCACGACCTCGATGCCGAAGGGCAGCCGGCGGCCCCGGCGATGCATCTCCCGCACGCACGCCATCGCGACGAGAATGCCGAGACGGCCGTCGTGCTTGCCGGCGTTGCGCACCGTGTCGTAATGGGATCCCGTGAGAAGCCGTCGCGCCTCGCGATCGGTGCCGTAGTACACGCCGACCACGTTGCCGACCGCATCGATCTCGACGCTGTCGAAGCCGCACTCCTCGCGCATCCACGCCGACAGGCGAGCCGCGCACGCCCGATGCGCGTCGGTGAGATAGGTGACCGTCAGCTGGCCCTTCTCGGCATAGCCGGGGTCGCTGTGCTGCGCCAGTTCTTCGGCCCAGTCCCAGACGAGATTTCCGAGCGCCGGCACGTGCCCGAGCTTCTCGTCGAGACGGATCTCGGCGATCCGATGGATGTTGCGCAGCGCCTCGGCGAACTCGAAATCCGGATGGTTCGCGAGCCTGCGCTCGAACGCCGCGATGATCGCGGATCGGGTGAGCCCGAGCCCGCGCGGGCCGCGCACGGCCAGGATGAAGGGAAAGCCGAACTTCGCGCCGTACTCGGCGTTCAGGCGCTGCAGCGTGGCGAACTCCTCGGGCGTGCATGCAGTGAGGCCGGCCGCGCCCTGTTCGTGGGTCGATTCGGCAGTGAGCGCCTTCGCGACCATGGCTTTGCCGGCAAGCTCCGGGTGCGCGCGGATGAGCGCGAGCTGCGCGTCCCGGCCGGCCGCGCGGACCGACTCGGTCATGGCGCGCTTCAGCGCGGCGGGCGAAGCGAAGGGACGCCGGCGCCACGCCTCGCGCGCGATCCACGGCGAATGCTCGTAAGTCCCGTCGAGCAGGGCGGTGAACTCGTCCTGCGGCGCGGCGTTGAGCTGCTCGAGCGTCAGGCGCATCGGCTCATTCCCAGACGAATGCGGTGGCGGCGTCGAACGGGTGCGCCGCTCGCCAGTGCCGCGCGATGTCGATGCGCCGCGTCACCCATACGCGGTCGTGACGCTCGACGTGGTCGAGGAAGCGCTGCAGGGCGCGCACCCGGCCGGGCCGGCCGAGCAGCCGGCAGTGCATGCCGACCGACATCATCGACGGCCGCTCCGCACCCTCGGCGTACTGCACGTCGAACGCATCGCGCAGGTACGCGAAGAACTCGTCGCCGTGGCTGTAGCCCTGCGGCAGAGCGAAGCGCATGTCGTTCGCGTCGAGGGTGTAGGGCACGACGAGATGCGGCGCGAGCGTGCCGTCGGTCCGGCGCACGCGCAGCCAGAAGGGAAGGTCGTCGCCGTAGTAGTCGCTGTCGTACTCGAAGCCGCCGTCGTCCGCGACGAGGCGCCGGGTGTTGGGGCTGTCCCGGCCGGTGTACCAGCCGCGCGGCCGCGATCCCGTGAGCCGCTCGACCGCGCGCACGGCGGCCGCCATGTGCTCGCGCTCGACCGCTTCGTCGACTTCCTGGTAGTGGATCCAGCGCCATCCGTGGCACGCGATCTCGTGGCCGTGCGCGACGAACGCCGCGGTCACCTCCGGGCAGCGCTCGAGCGCCATGCCGACGCCGAACACGGTGAGCGGCAGGCGGCGCCGCTCGAACTCGGCGAGGATGCGCCAGACGCCGACCCGCGAGCCGTACTCGTAGATCGACTCCATGCTCAGATGGCGGGCCGGGAAGGCCGGCGGGTTGGCGAGCTCCGACAGGAACTGCTCGCTCGCCGGGTCGCCGTGGACGACGGCGCGCTCGCCGCCTTCCTCGAAGTTGAGCACGAACTGCAGCGCGATGCGCGCACCCCCGGGCCACGCCGCGTGGGGCGGGTTGCCGCCGTATCCTCTCAGGTCGCGCGGATAGCGTTTGCCTTCGTTGGTCATCGATTGCCTTGGGCCCGGCCGGTGGCTCTCGCAATCGGCCGGGCAGCGCCGCGGCCAGGCGAGAAGGGGCACATGATAGTGTCCGTTCGGTCCGTAGGCGACCGATTCGGCATGGCGCTGCCGCGGCGAGCGTCCGCGGCCTCGGCCGCTCCGGCCGCTTCAAAGGGGTCGCCGTGCGGCCGTCAGTCGGTCTTCGCGCCCGCCGCGAGCCAGCGACCGAGCAGCGCTCGCTCGTCCGCTGTCATGTGCGTCAGGTTGCCGATCGGCATCGCCTGGGTCGCGACGCTTTGCTGTTCGATCTGCGCGGCTGCGGCCCTGATGCGCTCGGGCGTGTCGAGCAGGACGCCACCGGGCGCCTGCTCGAATCCGGCGAACGTGGGCTTCGCCGCGTGGCAGACGGCGCAGCGCGCGGCGATGATCGGTGCGATCTGCGCGAACGGCACCGTCGTGTCCGCGGCGGACTTCGGCATCGGCGCGAGCATGACCGCGAGACCGACGAGCAGGGCAGCGCCGGCTGCGGGCAGGGCCCAGACCAGGCGGCCGCGATGGCGCAGCACGAAGAACTGCCGGATCAGCGCGCCGGCGAGCATGATCACCGCGAGCACCGCCCAGCCGTGCCGGTGCCCGTAGGTCATCGGGTAGTGGTTGCTGATCATGATGAACAGCACCGGCAGCGTGAAGTAGGTGTTGTGCACGCTGCGCTGCTTGCCGACGATCCCGGGGCGCGGATCGACCGGCTGTCCGGAGCGCAGCGCCGCCACCATCTTCTTCTGGCCGGGAATGATGTGGAAGAACACGTTCCACACCATGATCGTGCCGATGAGCGCGCCGACGTGAACATACGCGGCGCGCGCTCCGAACACTTGCGCATAGCCCCACGCGGCGGCCACGAGCAGCACATAGACGATGAGCGCGAGCGCGAGCTCGCTGCGGATCACGCGGCAGAGCGCGTCGTAAACGAACCAGCCGGCGACCAGGGAGCCGGCGGAAATCGCGATGGCCGCCGGAACGGACAGCGCCATCACCGAGCGATCGACGAGATACGCGTTGGCGCCGTACCAGTAGATGAGCGCCATCAGGCCCATGCCGGAGAGCCAGGTGGTATAGGCCTCCCACTTGGACCAGTGGAGGTGCTCGGAAAGGGGCTCGCCCTTCGGTCCGGTCAGGAACTTCTGGCTGCAGTAGAAGCCGCCGCCGTGCACGGCCCACAGTTCGCCGTGGACGCCGCGCTCGGCGTCGGCCGTCTTGGCTGGCCGACGCAGCGAGTTGTCGAGCATCACGAAATAGAGCGATGCCCCGATCCACGCGATGCCCGCGGTGAAGTGGAGCCACCGCACGCCGAGGTTGAGCCAGTCGAGGATGTAGGTCTCCATGGTCCGTCTCGTCGTTCCGCTCTTCCGTCGCGCGGGGTTCGCCGACGCGCGCCGGCGCGCGCTGCCCCGATGCCGTCTCGCGCGCCGCGCGCCGGACGGCGCAGGCGCCGGACGCCTACCAGCGCCGCACTCGCCCCGTGTCGAGATGGACGAAATTCGAAGCGGCGTAGTAGCCGACGCCGCCCGCCTTCAGGTCGATGGCGGCGTCGCGCAGGTCCGCCAGCGGAACGTCGGCGAGCCGGATGTCGATCGCGCGGCCTTCGAGATGCAGGCTCGCTTTCGCGACGCCGCCGCTGCGCTCGCGCAGCATTTCGTTCGAACGCGCCGATCGATAGCCGCAGATGATCTCGAACGGCGCACGCGTGCCGGTGACGCGCTGGAGCGCGTGCATCTGCTCGAGCAGGGCAGGGTCGATGGCGTGGATGTCGCCGGTGCGGTGGTCGCGCAGGAGCCGATTGATTGCCGCGAGCGCGTCGGAAACGTAGGCGTGCCCGACGGCGTATGCGACCGACAGGCGTTCGCCGGTGTGCAGATGCGAAAACGCGAGCGTGCGCGCGCCACCGTCGGCAGCGGAGGCCCGGTCGGCGCCCGCTATGGCGGGCGTCGTCGCGACGAACGCGGCCGCGCCGAGGAGAAAGCGGCGGCGGGTGATGGCGGATCGGGCTGGTCTGATCATCGTATCGAAGACGCGGGCGGCGTCTGCGCTTCGGGAAAAGGCGCGATTATGCCCAGTCCCGCGGCGGGAGGGCATCCGCCGGTTGGCCATCGCGGGTGCCGAGACGCGCGAGCGCGTCCCCGGCGACGCGGAGCAAGCGCCATTCGGGATGCTCGACGGCGCCGAGCGACTTGTAGAACTCGATCGCGGGCGTGTTCCAGTCGAGCGCCATCCATTCGAACCGCCCGCAATTGCGCGCATGGGCGATCCGCGCCACCGCGAGCAGGAGCGCTCGTCCGATGCCGCGCCGGCGGTGCGCCGGGCGGACGAACAGATCCTCGAGGTAGAGCCCCCTGCGGCCGAGGAATGTCGAGAAGTTGTGGAAATAGAGCGCGAAGCCGACCGGCTCGCCGCCGTGCTCGGCAAGCAGTGCCTCGACATGTGCGCCGGCTCCGAACAACGCGTCCGCGAGCGACGCTTCCGTGGCTTCGACCAGGTGGGAGAGGCGCTCGTACTCCGCGAGGCCGCGAATGAGATCGAGCAGCGCCGGCACGTCCGCGCGCGTCGCGGGGCGGACGACGGGATCGGTCATCGCGCCGTGTCGGCCGTGCGCAGCGGCGCACCGTAAGCGGCGCGCACCGCGTTGGCGAGCTCCACGACCGAGATCGCATAGAAGCTCGACCGGTTGTAGCGCGTGATCGCGTAGAAGTTCTGGAATCCGAGCCAGAGGTCGGAGGGCGCGTTCGGCGTTTCGAGCTCGACGAGCACCGCGAGCGTGTCGTCGGCGACCGGTCGGGCGAACGCGTCGACGCTCACCCCGGCGCCCGCGAGCGCCGCGACCGGATGCACGGGCTCGACGCCGCCGTCGGAGAGGCCTCGCCATGCGGCGCCCTCGGCGCGGACCGGGTACGCGACCGGCGCGTCCGGCGTCCACCCGTGCTCGCGGAGGAAATTCGCGACGCTGCCCACGGCGTCGGTAGGGCTGCCCAGCAGGTCGCGGCGGCCGTCGCCGTCGAAATCGACCGCATACCGGCGCCAGCTCGACGGCATGAATTGGGGGATGCCGACCGCGCCGGCGAACGAACCTTTCAGGCCGAGCACGTCGACGTCGTTCTCGCGGGCGAGCAGCAGAAAGCTCTCCAGCTCGCCGCGGAAGAAGTCGGCGCGGCGCGGATAGTCGAACGCGAGCGTGGCGAGCGCGTCGATCACTCGATAGCCGCCGGTGTTGCGACCGTAGAGCGTCTCGACACCGATGATCGCGACGACGTACTCCTCCGGGACGCCGAAGGTCGCGGCGGCGCGCGCGAGCGCGGCCTCGTGTCGCGCCCAGAACGCGACGCCGCCGTCGATGCGCGGCGGGTTGATGAACCGCGTGCGATATACCGACCACGAGCGCTGGCCCGCGGGCAGCGGCGTCATCGCCTTGACGATCGAGGGCTGGAACTGGGCGCGAGCGAACGCGCTCTCGAGCTCGCTCGGAACGAAGCCGTGGCGGTCGACCATCTCGGCGATGAACGCGCGCACGTCGTCGCGGCCCGCATAGGTGCGCGCCGGCGCTTGTTTGGCCGCGAGCGCCGGCTGCGCCGCGAGCGCGCCGACGAAGCCGAGAAAAGTCCGCCGTGTCGTCATGGCCGGAATTCTCGCACCATGCGGGCAAGGCGCGCGACCCCCTCCGGATCGCGCTGCGGCCCGTAGCGCAGGTCGGCGTAGAGCCTGGCGACGGCCTGCACCACCCCGGCGCGCGCCGGATGCGCGCGGCCTGCGCGCTCCGCGAACGCCGCCGGGCCTTCGCTCGGCCGCCGTTCGGTGCCCGCCCGCGCGAGCTTCGCGCAGAACGCGAGCCAGATGCGCTGCACCGGGTCCTTCGAAAGCCGTCGACGCAGGACGAACAGCGCGATCAGCGTGACGATGCCGCCGACTGCCCAGAAGAGCGTAGTGGCCATCTTCTGCCAGTCGGGCGAAGGCATGCCGAGCCGGTGCAGGAAGTCGCGCTGGCGCTCGGGGTTGTAGCCGAGCACCCACTGGTTCCAGCGGTTCGCGAGCGCCTCCCAGCTGAAGCGCAGCTGCCGAAGCCACGTGACGTCGACACGCACGAGCAGCGGGACCGGCTCGGTGTCGGGAACCGCCGCGGCGAGGCCCGACTCGACCCGCATCGGCACGACTGCCGCCGTCGGGTCGACGCGCACCCAGCCGCGCGAAGGCAGCCAGACCTCGGCCCAGGCGTGCGCATCGGACTGGCGCACGACGACGAACTGGTCGACCGGGTTGAGCTCGCCGCCCTGGTATCCGGTGACCACGCGCGCCGGCACGCCCGCCGCGCGCATCAGGAACACGAACGCCGACGAGAAGTGCTCGCAGAAGCCGCTCTTGGTGACGAAGAGCATTTCGTCCACCGAGTCGGCGCCGAGCAGGGGCGGGTTGAGGGTGTAGCGCAGCCCCGCGGTCCTGAAGTAGTCGAGCGCGCGCAGCATCACGTCGTCTTCGGCTTTGGCGTCGCGTCGCCAGCGCAGCGCGAGCTCGCGCGCGCGCGGATTCACCCCCGGCGGCAATTCGCGCGCGTAGTCGAGCTCGGCGGGCGTGGCGCCGGCGGTCGCGCGGTAGTCGAGGAACGAATGCATCGGATAGCGGACGCGGCTGCGGACCGGCTGGCGCGACAGGAGCTGGTAGTCGGATGTGCCGTACGCGCCCTGCGGCACCTGTCCGGCGAGGTCGAGGGCGAACAGCCACTGGCGGTTGTGCGGCTCGACCGTCATCTCGTATTGCACCGGGACGCCCTCGGGCTCGAACCGATAGAACTGCGACGAGGGCCCGCGCCCGGCGCGCCACGTGCGCCCGTCGAATTCCCAGAACACCGGCCCGCGCCAGTAGAGCCGGCCGCGCGCGGGCGGCTCGCCGTCGAACCTGGCGCGAAAAGCGATCGCGTCCGATTGCGAGAGCGAGCTGATGTTCCCCGGCGTCATCGTGTCGGAGAGCCCGGTCATGCCGGCATAGGCGTCCTGGGGCATGCCCCAGAGCGGGCCCTGCACGCGCGGGAACAGCAGGAAGAGGACCAGCATGACCGGCAGTCCCTGCCCGAGCAGGACGCCCGCCGTCTTGAGGTTGTCGCGGACGCGGCGGCGCGGCGCGTTGAACCCGACGAGCGCGGTCGTGAGCACCACCAGCGTGAGCGTCATCAGCGCGCCGGTGAGAATGGTCTGGCTGTAGAAGAAGTTGGTGAGGGCGAGAAAGTAGGCGAGCAGCACCACCACCGTGACGTCGCGCAGCGTACGCATTTCGAGCAGCTTCAGCGCGAGGAAGATGACCAGCAGCGCGACGCCCGCATCGCGGCCGAACACCGTCTTGTAGTGCAGGTACACCATCGCCAGCGTGGTGAAAGCGAGGCCCAGGATGAGCCAGCGCCGCGGCAGCGAGATGCTTCGCTGCACGACCCACGCGCGCCAGCCGAGGAGCCCGACCACGAGCAGCGCGATCCACCACGGCAGCCGCGGCAGGTGCGGCGCCGCCGCGAGCGTCATGCCCAGGAAGAGCAGGTAGAGACTAGGCGCGGGAAGGCGCGGCATGGCGCGGCGGCGTCGCGTCGAAGAGAGCGAGGCGGGTGAGACAGGCGTCGCGGTGCGCGTCGCCGAATCCGGGCTCGATCTCGGCTCCGGGAATGCGCAGCCCGTAGGCGAACCCGGCTTCGTCCGCGAGCAGAACCCAGCGGGCGAGGCGCGATAACCGGGCCTCGAGGTCCAGCGCGTTCGGGAGGTCGCTCCACTCGAGCCACAGCTCGGCGGCACCGCGTCCTGCGAAATGCTTGGTGAGGAGCAACCCCTCGCGCTCGGCGGCCTTCCACGCGATATGGCGCGGCGAATCACCGGGCTGGTAGGGACGCAGGCCCGCGAAGTCGTCGACGCCGCCCCCAGTGCTCGTGACCTCGCCCGAGTCGGGACGGGCTTTCGCCGGCGGCAGCTCCGAGTCGTCGGGCCGGGGGTAAACGGCGACGCCCATTTCCGGCAGCACGTAGCTCCAGCAGCGGAACAGTCCGACCGGGAAGCGCGTCTCGAGCGTCACGCGCCCGACCGCGAGCCATCCGCGTTTGGGCGCGGGCACCGCGACTCGCGCGACTTCCGAGCGCTCCGCCGGAACGTCGACGTCGACCGAAAACGTGCCGTGCCGGGCGAACAGGGTGAAGCGGTCGAAGCCGCTCGGGTTCTCGAGCACGAGATCGAACGTCGCCGTGCCGCCCGCGAATACCGGATCGGCGCGGCCGGCCCGCACGGTGAGGTTCGCGAGGTTGCGGTAAGTGTGCAGCATCGACACGAGGCCCATCCCGGCGAGCGCGAACGTGAGCACGTAGCCGAGGCCGAGCGAGTAGTTGATCGAGCCGATCAGCATCAGGAGCAATGCAAGCGCGAACGCGAGCCCGTAGCCGGTCGGCAGGACGTACACGCGCCGCTGGGTGAGCCGGATCGGTCCCGACTCGGGCGCGCGCAGGCCGAAGACGAGTCCGAAGAAATCGGAGCGGGCGAAGAACGTCTTGATGACCGAGGTGAGCACGAGTCGAAGGCTTCAACCCGGAGCGCGCCGGGCACGCAGAGTTTCGCAGAGATCCCCGCGTCCGGGATCAGGGTTGCGGGTGCCGCTCGGGCCCGGAGCCACTTCTCCGCGGCCCTGCGCGCGCTCTACGCGTTCTAGGTCGAGCGTCTCTTGCCGCCGCACTCAGGGAATCGGCACGGCCTCGATCAGCGCGGCTGCGATCTCCGCGCTCGTACGCCGTACGCCGCTCTTGGCCGGATGCAGCCGGTGCGACGCGACGCCCGGGAGCACGGCCTGCACGTCTTCGGGAAGCACGCGGTCGCGGCCTGCGAGCAGCGCCCACGCGCGCGCCGCCGCGACGAGCGAGAGCGCCGCGCGCGGCGAGAGCCCGCTCGCGTAGTCCGGCGAGCGCCGCGTGTGCTCGACGAGCGCCTGGACGTAGTCGACCAGCGCGTCGGCCACGTGCACGTTTCTCGCGTCTTCCTGGAACTCGAGCAGTTCGCCGTGCGCGAGGCACGGCTCCAGGGCGGAAATCATGTCGCGGCGCGACTCGCCTTTGAGCAGCGCGCGCTCCGCGTCGCGGTCGGGGTAGCCCAGCTCGAGACGCATCTGGAAGCGGTCGAGCTGCGACTCGGGCAGCGGGAAGGTGCCGACCTGGTGCGAGGGGTTCTGCGTCGCGATCACGAAGAACGGCTCGGGCAGCTTGCGCGTCTCGCCTTCGGCGGTGACCTGGTGCTCTTCCATCGCTTCGAGCAGCGCGCTCTGCGTCTTCGGCGTCGCCCGGTTGACTTCGTCGGCGAGCACCAGGTTCGCGAAGACCGGGCCGGGGTGGAACTTGAACGAGCCCGACTCGCGGTCGTATACCGACACGCCGATGATGTCCGCCGGCAGCATGTCGCTCGTGAACTGGACGCGGTGGAAATCGAGGCCGAGCAGCTTCGCGAGCACGTGAGCGAGCGTGGTCTTGCCGACGCCGGGAAGGTCTTCGATCAGCAGGTGGCCGCGCGAGAGCAGGCACGCGAGCGCGAGCCGGATCTGGCGCTCCTTGCCGAGGATCACGCGACCGGCCTGGTCGACGACCTGCCGCAGCGGCGAAGGTGTTGCGGGGAGGATCCTTTGTTGCACGGGAGCGCGCTGCAGCATGGGGGCTCGGAACGGTCCGGGGAGGCTTAGTGTAGGGCGGTTTACGCTATGATTGGCCGCGTAAGCCCCGGAGGAGTGAGGAATTTATGGCAACGGCGTTCATCACCCATGCCGACTGCATGAAGCACGACATGGGGACCTATCACCCGGAGTGCCCGACGCGCCTTTCCGCCATCGACGACCAGCTCATCTCCTCGGGCATCGCCCCGTATCTCGACCGGCACGACGCGCCGGTCGTGTCGGACGATCATCTTGCCCGGGTGCATCCCCGCAACTACATCAACGCGGTCAGGGCGGCGGCGCCGCACGACGGCATCGTCCACCTCGATCCCGACACGGCCATGAGCCAGGGCACGCTGTCGGCCGCGCTGCGCGCGGCGGGCGCGGGCGTGCTCGCCGTCGACCTCGTGATGGAGGGCAAGTACGAGAACGCGTTCTGCAGCGTGCGCCCGCCCGGCCATCATGCGACCCGCAACCGCGCCATGGGCTTCTGCTTCTTCAACAACATCGCGGTCGCGGCGGCGCACGCGCTCGAGGGACACGGCCTCGAGCGCGTGGCCGTAATCGACTGGGACGTCCATCACGGCAACGGCACCGAAGACATCTTCGCGGGCGACGACCGCGTGCTGATGGTGAGCACGTTTCAGCACCCCTTCTACCCGTATTCGGGCGCCGACGACCCTGCCCACAACATGGTCAATGTCCCGATGCCCGCCGGGGCGGGCAGTCAGCAGTTCCGCGAAGTGGTCGAGCAGATCTGGCTCCCGGCGCTCGAGAAGTTCCAGCCGCAGATGATTTTCATCTCGGCAGGGTTCGACGCGCACATCGAGGACGACATGGCGATGATGCGCCTCGTCGACCAGGACTACGGCTGGACGACGCAGAGGCTCGTCGAGGTCGCGGAGCGCCACGGCAGTGGCCGCGTCGTCTCGATGCTCGAGGGCGGCTATGCGCTCTCGGCGCTCGCGCGCAGCGTGGTGCAGCACCTGCGCGCGCTCGGCGGGTTCTGAGTCTCCCCGCTAGGCGGTCGCCGCGCGGGCGAGCTCGTCCGGGCCGGCGGCGAGGGTTCGCGCCGCGTGCGCGATCGCATCCGGCGCCAGCGACTCGAGCGTCATCACTCGCGCGGCCCCGAACCGGCTGAAGTTCTTCGCCGTGGAACGTCGGTACGCGGGGTCGTAGTGATTCGCGAGCAGATCGGCCACCAGGGCCTCCCAGTCGCCCGCGGCGGCGAGCGCGTTCCAGCGCGCGATCGTCTCCTTCCCGTGCAGCGCCTCGAGGTGCGCGAGCTGCGCGCCGAGCCGCGCGCGGTCGGCGAGGAAGTGCCCGTATTCCCGAATCAGGAAGCGGACGCGCTCCGAAAGCGGCGCTTCGAGCCGCACGCAAGGCGAAGCGCGCATCTCCCGGATCAGTCCCTCGGGCACCTGCAGCGCGCCGATTTTCTTGCTCTCGGCCTCGACGAAGACCGGCACGTCGCGCTCGAAGCGGCGCAGCCGATCCCAAACCAGCGTCTCGAAGCGCTTCTGTGCCGGCTGCGGCTCGCCGGGCAGGTCGCCGAGCACCGAGCCGCGATGGCGCGCGAGCCCCTCCAGGTCGAGCGCCTGCGCGCCGGCTGCGGCGAGCGCGGCGAGGAGCCGCGACTTCGCGCTGCCCGTCTCGCCGCACACGACGACGAAGCGGAAATGCGCGGGAAGCGTCTCGAGCTGCGCAACCACCTCGCGCCGGTAGGCCTTGTAGCCGCCCGCGAGCTGCGCGGCCTGCCAGCCGATCTCGCGCAGGACGTGCGCCATCGCACCCGAGCGTTTGCCGCCGCGCCAGCAGTAGACGAGCGGCCGCCAGTCTTTGGGCTTGTCGTGAAAGCGTTCTTCGATGTGGCGCGCGATGTTGCGCGCGACGAGCGCCGCGCCGCGCTTCTTCGCCGCGAACGGCGACACCTGCTTGTGCAGCGTGCCCACCTCGGTGCGCTCGGCGTCGTCGAGCACCGGACAGCTCGTCGCGCGGGGAATGTGGTCCTCGGCGTACTCGGCAGGCGAGCGGACGTCCAGCAACTCGTCAAAAAAATCGAGCTGTGCTACGGTTACCGAGTCCGGGAGGCGCATCTTCCCCAAGGTCCTTTCGCGCGGGACGTTGTTCGAGCGCGCCCGCACCGGAATTCTACCCTTCGCCCGAACCCCGCCGACTCGCAGGACATGAACCCATGAACGCACCCACGGATTCCCCGATCCGCCTTACCCAGTTCAGCCATGGCGGAGGCTGCGGCTGCAAGATCGCGCCCGCCGTGCTCTCCGAGATCCTCGCCGACACGCCCGTGCGGACGCTGCCCAAGGAGCTCCTCGTCGGCATCGAATCGTCCGACGACGCGGCCGTGTACCAGCTGAACGAATCGCAGGCGATCGTCGCGACCACCGACTTCTTCACGCCGATCGTCGACGATCCGTTCGACTTCGGCCGCATCGCCGCGACGAACGCCATCTCCGACATCTACGCGATGGGCGGCCGGCCGATCTTCGCCCTCGCCGTGGTCGGAATGCCGCTCGAGAAAATGCCGCTCGAGGTCATCCGCCGCATCCTCGCGGGCGGCGAATCGGTGTGCGCCGACGTCGGCATCCCGGTCGCGGGCGGGCATTCGATCGACACCCTCGAGCCGATTTACGGGCTCGTGGCGCTCGGCGTGGTGCACCCGGCGGAGGTGAAGCGCAACTCGGGCGCGAAAGCCGGCGACGCGCTCGTGCTCGGCAAGCCGCTCGGCGTGGGCATCCTTTCGGCGGCGCTCAAGAAGGGCGAACTCTCCAGGGAGGGCTACGCGGAGATGGTGCGCTGGACCACGAAGCTCAATACGCCCGGCACGCGGCTCGCGCGAATGGCGGGCGTGCACGCGCTCACGGATGTCACCGGCTTCGGGCTCGCAGGGCACCTGCTCGAGATCGCGCGCGGCTCGAAGCTCGCCGCGACGCTCGAGTTCGATCGCATCCCGATGATCGGCGACGCGCGCGCGTGGGCCGAGAAGGGCGTGTGGACGGGCGCTTCGGGGCGCAACTGGGCCGGCTACGGCCAGGATGTCTCGCTGCCCGCCGGACTCGCCGAGTGGAAACAGAAGATGCTCACCGATCCGCAGACGAGCGGCGGGTTGCTGGTGTCGTGCGACCCGGCGATCGTCGACGACGTCATCGCGGAGTTCCGCAAGGACGGCTTCGGCGACGCCGCCCGAATCGGGACGATGGAGCCGGGCAGGCCGGGCGTGACCGTCCGCTAGGGCGTCGATGCTCACGTTCCCCCAGGCGCACGTCTCCGAACTGGCCCAGGTCATTCAGCTCTCGGTCGCGCCGGTCTTCCTGCTCGCGGGGCTGGGGGCGATCATCAACGCCATGAGCACGCGGCTCGCGCGCGCGATCGACCGCGCTCGGGCGCTCGAGGCGGAGTTGCCCGACGCGACCGGCGCCCGCGTGGCGAAGCTCCACGACGAACTCGCGACGCTCTCGATCCGCGCGCGTCTCATCGGCCGCGCGATCGCCCTGTCGGTGCTGTGCGCGCTGCTCGTTACCGTGCTGATCACGATCGCGTTCGTCGACGCGCTGCTCCCGGCCGACCTGTCGATTTTCCTCGGGGCGCTGTTCATCGCCGCCCTGGTGTCGTTCAGCGCCGCGCTCGTCGTGTTCCTGCGCGAGATCTTCATGGCCACCGCGAGCCTTCGCATCGGCCCGCACTGACCGTCGCAGGCGGCCGTCGCCGCTGCCGCTAGCGGGTGCGGCGGAGCAGGGGCTCGAGGCCCTTCCACACGTTGTCGAGGATGATCGGCTGGGCGGCCGAGGTGGGATGGATGTTGTCCGCCTGGAAGAGATCGCGCTTTTCGCCGATCCCGTCGAGCAGGAACGGAACAAGCGGCACGTTCTCGGATTTCGCGACGGTCGCGAACGCGTCTTCGAACTCGCGCGTGTACTTCGGCCCGTAGTTCGGCGGCATGCGCATGCCGACGAGCAGCACCCGGGCCTTCTTCGCCTTGGATGCGGCGACCATGCGCGCGAGGTTCGCCTGCATCTGGCCGATCGCGAGCCCGCGCAGTCCGTCGTTGCCGCCGAGCGCCACGACGACGACGTCGGGCTTCCAGCGCGCGAGCGCCTCGTCGATCCGCGCCGCGCCGCCCGCGGTGGTTTCGCCGCTGATGCTCGCGTTCACGACGCTATAATCGAGCTTCCTGTCGCGCAGGCGCTCCCCGAGCAGGGCGACCCACCCGTCTTTCTGCGCGAGCCCGTAGGCCGCCGAAATGCTGTCGCCGAACACGAGGATCGTCCCGGCGGCGTGCGCCGCGCCCGAAACGAGAACCAACAGCCAGAAAACCAGTCCACGTAGCATGCAGAAGAATCCAGATGGGGCCGTCGTCCGCGCGACCGGCCTCGGCAAGGCGGTTCCCAACGGCGACGCGACGCTCGTAATTCTGCAGGATATCGGCCTGGAGATCATGCCGCGCGAGGCCGTGGCGATCCTCGGCGCGTCGGGCTCGGGCAAATCGACGCTGCTCGGACTGCTCGCCGGTCTCGATACGCCGAGTTCCGGAACGGTGGAGCTCGACGGGGCCGATCTATTCGAGCTCGACGAGGACGGCCGCGCGGCGCTGCGCAAGCGGCTCGTCGGCTTCGTGTTCCAGTCGTTTCAGCTCCTGCCCCCGCTGACCGCGATCGAGAACGTGATGCTGCCGCTCGAACTCGGGGGGGATCCGCGCGCCGAGGAGAAAGCGCGGCTGATGCTCGAGCGCGTCGGACTCGGCGAGCGGCTACGGCACTACCCGAAATATCTTTCCGGCGGCGAGCAGCAGCGCGTGGCGCTCGCGCGCGCGTTCGTCGTCGAGCCGAAACTCCTGTTCGCGGACGAGCCGACCGGAAACCTCGACGCCGCGACCGGCGCGGACGTGATCGACCTTCTGTTCGAGCTGAACGCTGAGCAGGGCACGACGCTCGTGCTCGTCACGCACGACGAGGCGCTCGCGCGCCGGTGCAACCGGCAGGTGCGCATCGCCGCGGGAAGGATTCAGTCGTGAACGGGCATACGCCGGGGCGACTGATCGGAGACGCCACGTGACCTCATTGCCGCTCCGGATGCTGGCGCGAGACTGGCGTGCCGGCGAATTGCGCGTCCTCGCGCTCGCGCTCTTCGTCGCCGTCACGGCGATCTCCAGCGTCGGTTTCTTCGCCGACCGCGTCCGCCAGGCGCTCACCCGCGAGGCGCACCAGCTGCTCGGCGGGGATCTCCTCCTCGTCTCGGATCACCCGTGGGACGCGTCGTTCCGGGACGAGGCGCGCGCACGCGGCCTCGCCACGGCCGACGCGACGACGCTCATCAGCATGGCGCGCGCAGGGGGCGGGACGCAGCTCGTGGGCGTCAAGGCGGTCAGCGAGGGCTACCCGCTGCGCGGGAAACTGCGCGTCGCGCCGGCGCCGAACGCGCCCGACGCGGAAACGCGCGACGTTCCCGCGCCGGGCACCGTCTGGGTGGACGAGCGCCTCGTCGGCGCGCTCAACGTCAAGCCGGGCGAAGCGCTGGAACTCGGCGATGCCACGCTGCGAATCGCGGCGATCCTCACCATGGAGCCCGACCGCGGCGTACAGTTCTTCAACATCGCGCCGCGCGTGATGATGAATCGCGCCGACGTCGCCGCGACCGGGCTCGTGCAGCCGGGCTCGCGGCTCTCCTACTCCCTGTTCGTCGCGGGGGAGCGCCCGCTCGTCGAAGGATTCGAGGCCTGGGCCAAGGGCCGCCTCGCCCGCGGCGAGTCGATCCAGGGGCTCTCGGGCGCGCGGCCCGAAATCCGTCAGGCGCTCGATCGGGCGCAGCAGTTCCTCGGGCTGACGGCGATGCTCGCGGCGATCCTCGCCGCGGTCGCGATCGGGCTCTCCACGCGGCGCTATACGCAACGCCATCTCGACGGCTACGCGGTGATGCGCTGCCTCGGCGCGAGCGAGCGGCGCCTGTTCGCCCTGTTCGCATGGGAGTTCGTGCTGCTCGCGGCGGTCGCGTGTGCCGCGGGCGTGCTCGCCGGGCTCGGCGCGCAGGCGCTGCTCGCACGCATCGCGGCGGAACTGATGGCGGCGGCGCTGCCCGCACCGACCGTCGTGCCCGCGCTGCAGGGCTTCGCCGCCGGCTTCGTGCTGCTGCTCGGATTCGCGCTGCCGCCGCTGCTCCAGCTCAAGAACGTGCCGGCGATCCGCGTGATCCGGCGCGAAGTCGGCGCGCCTCGACAGAGCGTGCTCGGCGGTTACGCGCTCGGGCTCGCGGCTCTCGCGGCGCTGCTCGTATGGCAGGCCGGGGACACCAAACTCGGGCTCTACGTGATCGGCGGCTTCACGGCGGCGTTCGTGGTCTTCGCGGGCGTCGCGTTCGTGGCGCTGCGTGCGCTGGCGTCGCTCTCGCGGTTCGCGAGCCTTTCCTGGCGCTACGGGCTTGCGAACCTGCGCCGGCGCAGCCGCGCCAACACGGTGCAGATCCTTGCGCTGTCGCTCGGCCTCACCGCCATCCTTCTGCTCACGTTCACGCGCGGCGACCTCGTCGAGGCCTGGCGCGCGAAGACGCCGGTCGACGCCCCGAACCGGTTCGTGCTGAACATCCAGCCCGACCAGCGCGAGCCGGTCGCGAAGTTCTTCGCCGCCAACGGGCTCCCCGCGCCCGAGATCTATCCGATGGTGCGCGGCCGTCTCACCGCGATCAACGACCGGCCGGTGCGCGTCGACGACTACGAAAACGACCGCACGCGCCGGCTCGTCGAGCGCGAGTTCAACCTGTCGTACATGGCCGATCTGCCGGCGCACAACCGGGTCGTCGCAGGCCGCTGGTTCGGGCGCGAGGACCTCGAACGCGGCGCGCTGTCCGTCGAGGAGGGCATCGCGAAGACGCTCGGCATCAAGACGGGCGATCGCCTCACGTGGAGCGTGGGCGACCAGACCTTCACGGCGCCCGTCACCGACCTGCGCGGCCTCGACTGGGACTCGATGCGCGTCAACTTCTTCGTGATCACCACGCCGAAGCTGCTCGACGGCTTTCCGGCGAGCTTCATCACGAGCTTCAACCTGCCGGATTCGGGCGCGGCGGCGATGAACCGGCTGGTGGGCGAATTCCCGAACCTCACGGTGGTGGACATGAGCGCGATCCTGCGCCAGGCGCTCTCGATCATGGAGCAGGTGATCCGCGCGGTGCAGTTCGTGTTCCTGTTCGCGCTCGCCGCGGGGCTGCTGGTCCTCTATGCGGCACTGCTCGCGACGCAGGACGAGCGCGTGCAGGAGGCGGCGGTGATGCGCGCGCTGGGCGCCTCGCGCGCGCAGGTGGCGTCCGCGAGCCGCGCCGAGTTCTTCTCGCTCGGATTCCTCGCCGGTCTGCTCGCCTCGGCCGGCGCGGTCGCGATCGGCTACGTTCTTTCGGTCAACGTGTTCCAGTTCCCTTACCATCCCGATCCGTGGATCTGGCTGGCGGGTCCCGCGCTGGGGCTGGTGGCGGTCGGGCTCAACGCGTGGGCAGGCACGCGCGCCGCGTTGCGGCGTCCGCCCATCGCCGCGCTGCGCGAGGCCTGATCATCCCGGCGTCTGCGAGGGCGCGATGCCGGCTCTTGACCGGCGGGAGGAAGCGATGAGTGACGCAGACGGGGCGCGCGTCGACGAGCGCGTCGAGGCGGTCGTCGCGCTGGTGCGCGAGCGGGTCGCGGATCCGATCGGCGCAACGCGCTTCGCCCGGTTCGTCCGGGAGTACTTTCAGCACGCCGACCACGACGACCTCGCGGAGCGTTCCCCGGCCGATCTCTATGCGACCGCCGCCTCGCATTTCGAGCTGGCCTCCCGGCGCGGCGCGGAAGGCCCGAGGGTGCGCGTGTTCAACCCGCCCGCCGAGGGCACGGGGCGGCGCTCGCGGCACACCGTGGTCGAGATCGTCAACGACGACATGCCGTTCCTCGTCGACTCGACCACCATGGAGGTGGCGCGCCACGGCCTCACGCTGCACTTCATCGTGCATCCGATCTTCTCGGTGAACCGCGCCCTCGACGGGCGCCTCACCGACATCGCGCCGCGCGGCGAGCCGCAGCCGGGCGGGCGCGCCGAGTCGTTGATCTGCCTCGAGGTCGACCGCCTGGCGAGCGCCGATGCGCTGGAAATCCTCGCGCGGGACATCGAGCGCGTGCTCGCGGACGTCCGGATCGTGGTCGACGACTGGCAGCCGATGAAGGCGAAGGTCGCGGACGTGCTCGCGGAAATGGACCGGCGGGCGCCGCCGCTCACCCCCGGAGAGATCGCCGAGGGGCGCGCGTTCCTCGCGTGGATCGCGGACGAGCACTTCACGTTCCTCGGCTATCGCTGTCACGACCTCGTGCAGCGTCGCGGCGAGGATGCGCTGCGCGTCGTGCCGGGCTCGGGGCTCGGCGTGCTCCGCGAAACCGAGGCCGAGCGCATGTCGGCGAGCTTCGCTTCCCTGCCGTCCGAAGTCCGCGCGGCGGCGCGCCGCAAGGAGTTGCTGGTCGTGACGCAGGGGAATACCCGCTCGACCGTGCACCGACCCGGATTCCTCGACTACGTCGGCGTCAAGCGCTTCAACGAGAAGGGCGAAGTCGCCGGAGAGCACCGGTTCCTCGGGCTGTACTCGTCGACCGCCTACAACGACCGGCCCGCGGAGATCCCGCTGCTTCGCCGGAAGGTCGCGTCGGTGCTCGCGCGCGCGAGCTTCGCGCCGGGCAGTCACGCGCACCGGGCGCTCGTTCACATCCTGGACACCTATCCGCGCAACGAGCTCTTCCAGGTCGGCGAGGACGAGCTCTACCGCATCGCCACGGGCATCCTCGCGCTCGGCGAGCGGCCCCGGCTTCGCCTGTTCGTGCGCCGCGACCCGTTCGAGCGCTTCGTTTCGTGCCTCGTCTACGCGCCGCGCGAGCAATACAACACCGAGCTGCGCCAGCGGTGGCAGGCCATCCTGCTCGCCGCGTTCGACGGCGTCGCCACCGACTTCGACGTCGTGTTTTCCGAGTCGGTGCTCGCGCGCGTCCTCATCACGGTGCGCACGCGGCCGGGCGCGATCGCCGGGGTCGACCTGCGCGAGGTGGAGCAGCGGCTCGTCGTCGCTTCGCGCCGGTGGCAGGACGACCTTCGCGACGCGCTCGTCGAGCGCTGCGGCGAAGCGCGCGGCCACGAGCTCCTCGCCCGCTACGGACAGGGCTTCCCCGCGGCGTATCGCGAAGACGTGTCGCCGCAGGACGCGCCGGCGGACATCGATCGGATGGCGGGGCTCGAGCGCCCTGAGGCCATCGCCCTCGATCTCTATCGGCCCGCGGGCGCCCCCTCGCGAACGCTGCGCTTCAAGCTCTTTCGCGTCGGTGCGCCCGTGCCGCTTTCGGACAGCCTGCCCATGCTCGAGCGCATGGGACTGAAGGTGCTGGAGGAGCGCCCGTACCGCGTCGTGGCGGCGAACGGCGACGCGGTCTGGATCCACGACTTCGGCCTCGAAGGCCATCCCGGAGCACCGGACGTAAGCGTCGACGATGCGGGCGCGCGCTTCGAGGAGGCGTTCGCGGCGGTGTTCCACGGAAGCGTGGAGAGCGACGATTTCAACCGCCTGGTGCTCGCCGCCGGCCTGTCGGCGCGCGAGATCACCGTCCTGCGCGCCTACGCCCGCTATCTGCGCCAGACCGGTTTCCCGCTGTCGCAGGCATTCGTCGAGGCGACGCTCGCGGCGCATCCGGCGATCGCGCGGCGTCTCGTGGCGCTGTTCCTCCTGCGCTTCGACCCGGCGCGGGACCGGGCGGCGGAGGCCGACGCCGAGGCCGCGGCGATTCGCGGCGCGCTCGACGGCGTCGAGAACCTTTCGGAAGACCGCGTGCTGCGGCAGCTTCTGGCGCTCGTCCTCGCCACCACGCGCACGAACTTCTTCCGCGTCGACGCGGCAGGGCGGCCGCGCCCGTTCCTCTCGTTCAAGTTCGACCCGTCGCGGGTGCCCGGGCTGCCCGAGCCGAAGCCGATGTTCGAGATCTTCGTGTACGCGCCCCGTTTCGAAGGCGTGCACCTGCGCGGCGGACGGGTCGCGCGCGGCGGGTTGCGCTGGTCGGACCGCCACGAGGATTTCCGCACCGAGGTGCTCGGCCTGGTGAAGGCGCAGATGGTCAAGAACGCGATCATCGTGCCGGTCGGCTCGAAGGGCGGGTTCGTGGTGAAGCGCGCCAACCCCGCCGACCGCGAGGCCTGGATGAAGGAGGGCGTCGCCTGCTACCAGGATTACCTGCGCGGCCTGCTCGACCTCACCGACAACCTGGCCGGCGGGCGCGTCGTGCCGCCACCGCAGGTGCGCCGGCACGACGGGGACGATCCGTACCTCGTGGTCGCCGCGGACAAGGGCACGGCGAGCTTTTCCGACTACGCCAACGCCATCTCGAAGGAATACGACTTCTGGCTCGGCGACGCGTTCGCCTCCGGCGGGTCGGCCGGCTACGACCACAAGGCGATGGGCATCACGGCACGCGGCGCGTGGGAGTCGGTGAAACGCCATTTCCGCGAGATCGGCGTCGACACGCAGGCGACCGACTTCACGGCGGTCGGCGTCGGCGATATGTCGGGCGACGTGTTCGGCAACGGCATGCTGCTCTCGCGGCACATCCGGCTGGTCGCGGCGTTCGACCATCGCCACGTGTTCATCGACCCGGAGCCCGATGCGGCCGCGGGCTTCGTCGAGCGCGAGCGGCTCTTTCGCCTGCCGCGTTCCTCGTGGGCGGACTATGACCCGAAGCGGATCTCGAAGGGCGGCGGCGTGTGGCCGCGCACCGCGAAGTCGATCCCGCTGTCGCCCGAGGCGCGGCGCGCGCTCGGCGTGGAAGCCGAAGCGCTCGCGCCCTCCGAGCTCGTGAGCGCAATACTGCGGGCGCCGGTCGACCTCCTCTACAACGGCGGCATCGGGACCTACGTCAAGGCCGCCGGCGAGACACACGCCGAGGTCGGCGACCGCGCCAACGATGCGCTGCGCGTCAACGGCCGGGAGCTGCGCTGCAAGGTCGTGGCCGAGGGCGGCAACCTAGGCTTCACCCAGCGCGGACGCATCGAGTACGCGCGCGAGGGCGACGCCGGACGCGGGGGGCGGATCTACACCGACGCGATCGACAACTCGGCCGGCGTCGACACGTCGGATCACGAGGTCAACATCAAGATCCTGCTCGGCCTCGCAGCCGCCGACGGCCGGCTCGATCTGGCGCGCCGCGACGCGCTGCTCGCGTCGATGGTCGACGACGTGGCCGCGCTGGTGCTGCGCGACAACTATTTCCAGACCCAGTCGATTTCGGTCGCGGGCCGTCTCGCGCACGAGCTCCTCGGGGCGCAGGCGCGTTTCATGCGTTTCCTCGAGCGCGGCGGGCGGCTGAATCGCGCGCTGGAGTTCCTGCCCGACGAGGAAGAAATCGCCGCGCGCGCCGCGCGGCGCTCCGGCCTCGCCGCGCCGGAGCTCGCGGTGCTGCTCGCCTACTCGAAGATGTGGCTCTACGACGAGATGCTCGCCTCGGCGCTTCCCGACGATCCGTGGGTGGCCACGGCGGTGGCACGGTACTTCCCGGCGCCGCTGCGGGAGCCCTTCGCCGCCGACATGGCGCGCCATCCGCTGCGCCGCGAGATCGTCGCGACCCATGTCGTGAACAGCATGGTGAATCGCGTCGGCGCGACGTTCGCGCACCGGCTGATGGAGTCGACCGGCACGCGCGCGGCCGACGTGATCCGCGCCTATCTGCTCGCGCGCGAAGTGTTCGGGCTGGTGCCGGCGTGGGCCGAGATCGACGCGCTCGACAATCGCATCGCCGACGAGACCCAGGCGCAGATGGTGATCCGGCTCGGTCGGCTCGTGGTGCGTGGCGCCACGTGGTTTCTGCGCTGGCGCGCTCTCGACGGCGACATGGCCAGCGCCATCGCGCGGTTCGCGCCGGCGGTGGAGGCGCTCTCGGCCGAGCTGCCGGTTCTCCTCGACGACGAAGCGGCGGCCGAGGTCTCGCGGGTCGCCGAAGGGCTTGCCGCGGCCGGCGTGTCCGAGGCGCTCGCCGTGCGCGTCGCTCGCGCGGAGCCGGTGTTTGCAGCGCTCGACATCGCCGAGGTGGCGGGCGAGACCGGGCTTTCGCAGGCGACGGTCGCGGCCGTGCATTTCTCGCTCGGGCGGCGGTTCGCGTTCGCGTGGCTGCGTGGCCGGATCGGTCAACTCGCCGCGGACACCCACTGGCAGGCGCTCGCCAAGAGCGCGCTGCGCGACCAGCTCGCCGGCCTGCATCGCGCCGTCACCGCGCAAGTGTTCGCGCAAGGTGCGGCCGGGGCCCCTCCCGAGAGTCTGCTGGCGCTCTGGCTGGAGCGCAATCACGCCGCCGTGAGCCGCGCGGACCGGCTCCTCGCCGAGCTCCGCGACGCGCCGGCCGTGGATCTTGCGATGCTCTCGGTGTCCGTCGCGGAGCTGCGCGCGCTCGCGTGACGGCCGGTCGCGCGCGCTTTGCCCGGCGACCGCCATTCGGTATTCTTGCGCGGTGACGGACACCCCCTACGAGCGCCTCGGCGGCGAGGCGAAGCTCCGCGCTCTCGTCGAACGCTTCTACGCGCTGATGGATGCCGAGCCCGAGTACTACGGCATCCGCAAGCTCCATCCCGACGACCTCGCGAGCTCGACCGACAAGCTCTTCATGTTCCTGTCCGGCTGGCTCGGCGGCCCGTCGCTGTACGTGGAGCGCTTCGGGCATCCGTTCCTGCGTGCGCGGCACCTGCCGTTCGCGATCGGGACGTCCGAGCGGGACCAATGGATGGATTGCATGGCGCGCGCGATGGCCGAAGAGCGGATCGCGCCCGAGCTGCAGGCGCTCCTCGCCGGCGCGCTCGCGCGCACCGCCGACCACATGCGCAACCGCGCCGAATGAGGTAGCGATGGCGAAGAAGCGCTTCCGCGACATCTCCCGGCGCGAGTTGCTGATCGTCGTGCTGCCGGCGCTGCTTTTCGTCGTCGCGGCGTTCTGGATCGCGGCGCAGTTCATCAAGCCTGCGCCGCCGAAGTCGGTGGTGATGAGCACGGGCGCGCCGCACGGTGCGTACGAGATGTATGCGGCCCATTACCGGACGATCCTCGCGCGCGACGGCGTCACGCTCGTGGAACGCGCGTCCGCCGGCGCCGTGCAGAACCTCGAGCGCCTTGCCGACCCGGGCGAGGAGGTCGACTTCGCGTTCGTGCAGGGCGGGCTCGGCATCGGCACCGGCAAGGAGGGGCTCGTCTCGCTCGGCAGCTTCTATTACGAGCCGGTGTGGGTGTTCTATCGCGGCAAGGAGACGATCGAGCGCCTGACCCAGCTCAAGGGCAAGCGCATCGCCGTGGGCGGCGCCGGCAGCGGCACACGCAAACTGGCGCTCGACCTCCTGCGCGCGAGCGGCGTCGACGGCGCCAACGCCATGCTCGTCGATGCGGGCGGACTCGGCGCGGTCGGCCTGCTGGAACGCGGCGAGGCGGACGCCATCTTCCTCGTCGGGCCGGCGCGGTCGGCGGCGGTATGGAGTGCGCTCTACGCGCCGGGTTTCCGGCTGATGAGCTTCGCGCATGCCGATGCCTTCACGCGGCAGTTTCCGGCGCTCGCGAAGCTCACGCTGCCCGAAGGCGGCATCGACGTCGGGCGCGCGATCCCGCCCGCGGCCACGACGCTCGTCGCCCCGATGGCCACCATCGTGGCGCGCGAGACGATGCACCCGGCGCTGATCGACCTCGTGCTCGCGGCGGCCGCGGAGGTGCACGGCGGGCCGGACGTGTTCCAGCGCGCAGGCGAGTTCCCGAACGCGCGGCAGGTCGATTTTCCGCTGTCGCGGGAAGCCGAGCGGCACTACAAGTCGGGCGCGCGGTTCCTGCAGCGCTACCTGCCGTTCTGGCTCGCCACGCTCATCGAGCGGATGCTCGTGCTGCTCGTGCCGCTCGTCGTCGTGCTGATCCCGGTGATGCGGATCGTGCCCGGGCTATACAGCTGGCGCATGCGCTCGCGCATCTACCGTCATTACGGCGACCTGGGCAAGCTCGAGAGGGAAGTCGCGGAAGCGCCGAGCGGCGCGCGCGCCCCCGACTGGCTGAAGCGGCTCGACGCGATCGAGTCCGAGGTGGAACTCATCCGCACGCCGCTCGCGTTCGCGAACCAGCTCTACATCCTGCGGGAGCACGTGGGGCTGGTGCGCGCGGCGATTCTCAGGAAGGCGGGCGGCCGACCGAGCGAAGGCGCGGCGGACTGACCGGGCCGCTACTGCGCCCGGAACACCAGGAAGAACTGGTTCGGCAGAAAGTCGGGAGACCGGACCAGCGCATAGCCGGCGCGCTGCATCTCGTCGCGGACCTGTTCCGGCGTGACACGCGCGCTCACCGGCGGCCCGATCGGCGAGGCCCTCGTGAAGTCGATGATCGCCACTTCTCCTCCGGGTTTCAGCCGTTCCCGCAGTGCCCGGAAGTACCGCTCGCGGTCGCCGATGTGGTGATACACGTCCACGAACAGCGCCCGGTCGACCTTTTCGGGGAGCTGCGGATCCTGCGGCGTGCCGGCCACCGCCCTCAGGTTCTTCAGGCCTTCGCGTCTCGCCCGGTCGGCAAGGTATTTCACCATGTCGGGCTCGGTATCCACCGCGTAGACGCGTCCCTGCGGCGTCATGTGGGCGAGGCGTACCGAGAAGTATCCGGTGCCGGCGCCGATGTCCGCGACCGCCGCGTTCGGCGCGAGCGCGAGCGCCTGAATCACCTGATGCGGCTTCTGCCAGGCGTCGCGCTGCGGGTCGTCGAAGTACCGCGCCCACTGGTCGGCGCCGGAGAAGCTGTGATCGTGGGAATGCGGTGTTTGCGCGTGGGCGCCTGCCGCCGCGAAGAGCATTACGCAGACGGCAAAGAGAGACCGGAGCATGGTGGGTGCAATGGGATTGGGCGAGCTGCGATTATCCTCCAGCGCCGTGCCATGAAGCCGATCCCGGCGCCAGGAGACGCGCTGCGAGCAGGTGCCGACAGCGTGCGGTTACGCGGGCTGGGTGTCGGCCGGACGCGAGCATCCCGCGCCGACGCTCTTCTCGCTCTGTACCGCGTTTCACGCCGCTGTGGCGTCTGCCTCAACCGCGCGCGTCCCGCAGCGCCCGCTTGAGGATCTTCCCGTTCGCGTTCCGCGGCAGAGGCTCCTCGCGGAAGGTGAAGAAGTCGGGCACTTTGTAATCGGCGAGCTGCCGAGCGCAGTGGGCGCGCAGCTCCGCGGCGCTCGTGCCCGGCTCGCGCTGCACGACGAACGCCTCGACCTTCTCGCCCAGCACGGGATCGGGGCGCGCCACGATCGCGGACTCGACGACCGCCGGGTGCAGCGACAGCACGCTCTCCACCTCGGCGCTGAAGACCTTGTAGCCGCCGCGGTTCACCATGTCCTTCTTGCGGTCCAGGATGCGCACGAAGCCGTCGGCGTCGACCGAGCCGAGGTCGCCCGACTTCCAGTAGCCCCCGACGAACTCGCGCGCCGTCGCCTCCGGGTTGTCCCAGTAGCCGGGCACGACCATCGGGCCGCCGATCCACAGCTCGCCTTCCTCACCGCGCGGCACCTCGCGGCCGTCGTCGTCCATGACGCGGACATCGCCGCACGGCACGACGATGCCGACGCTGTCCAGGTTCGCCGCCTGCAGGCCGAGCGGCATGATGGTCGTCGGCGACGTCGTCTCGGTCGCGCCGTACGCGTTCGCGAGCGTCAGGCCGGGCAGCTCCTCGGCGAGCATGCGGATGGTGCCCTCGGGCATCGGCGCGCCGCCGAACCCGCCGACGCGCCACGCGGAGAGATCGTGGCGCTCGAACTCGCGATGGCGCAGGAGCAGGTTGTAGATCGCCGGCACGACGAGGGTGTGGGTCATGCGCTCGCGCGCGGCGAGCGCCATGAAATCGTGG
>JALOSW010000080.1 GCA_025458245.1 Burkholderiales bacterium | reverse complement strand
CCCGCGACAAGCAAGTCCTTTAGTCCCCATCGTCTAGAGGCCTAGGACATCGCCCTTTCACGGCGGTAACCGGGGTTCGAATCCCCGTGGGGACGCCAGATAGCCGGCAAGTCAGGCGCGCCGTCCGCGCCGGGCGCAGCTCAGGTCTCGGGCCGCGGAGGACGCGGTCGCGCGCGCCGAGCGTCGTGCATCGCTTCGGATGCGCCTGCGACGCTCGTTCGCTCTTCCGCTCCCGGTAGCTGGTCGGTTCCCCGCGTTTTTTGATAGCCTCCCCCCCGAGCCCTGAGGGAGGCCCCGCCGCGTGGCGCGCGCATCGTGATCCACCATCCGGAAATCCGCGATCGGCGAGGGGAGGCCGGCGTCGGCGCGATCGCGTTGTCCGGCGCCTGGGACATACGCGCGCTCGAAGCCCGCTCCCGCCAGCTTGCCGGCGAACTCGCGCGCTATGCGACTGCCGACGCTTGGGACCTGAGCGGCGTGCAGCGGCTCGATCACATCGGCGCGCTTCTCATCTGGCGCGCATGGAACCGGCGGCGGCCTGCGAACCTGGTGGCGCATCCCGAGCACGAGGCGCTGTTCGCCGACCTGGCGGCGATTCCCCAATCCGGGCCTGAGCGGCGGCGAGTCTCTTTTTTCGAATTCGTGCGCAGTCTCGGCGACGGCGCTGCCGCGATCGCCGGCGGATTCGTCGAGCTGGTGCGGCTCCTGGGGCAAGTCACGCTCGACCTCGTCGCGTTCGCGCGGGCCCCCGCGCGCGGGCCGTGGCGCGAGATCTCGGCAACGATCTATCGCGCCGGGGTGCAGGCGCTCGGCATCACGGCGCTCGTCGGCTTCCTGATCGGGGTGGTGCTCGCGTATCTCTCGGGCGAGCAGCTCCGCGCCTACGGAGCCAACGTGTTCGTCATCAACATCGTGGGCATCGGCATCGTGCGCGAACTGGGGCCCATGCTCGCGGCGATCCTGGTCGCGGGCCGCTCGGGCTCGGCGATGACGGCGCAGTTCGGCGTGATGCGCGTCACCGAGGAGATCGACGCGCTTTCCGTAATGGGCATCCCGGTCGCGATGCGCCTCGTGCTGCCGAAGGTGATCGCGCTGGCGATCGCGGTGCCGCTGCTCGTCCTCTGGACGAACGTCGTCGCGCTCGCCGGCGCGATGCTCTCGACGAAGCTCCAGCTCGGCATCGGCTACCGGCTGTTCCTCGATACGCTGCCGCAGGCGGTGCCGATCGCGAACTACTGGCTCGGGATCGGCAAGGGCGCGGTGTTCGGCGTGCTGATCGCGCTCGTTGCGTGCTACTTCGGCCTGCGCATCGAGCCGAACACCGAGAGCCTCGGCCGGGGTACCACCCAATCGGTCGTCACGGCGATCACCGTGGTGATCATCGTCGACGCGATCTTCGCCGTGATGTTCTCTCACGTGGGCTTCTCCGGACGATGAGCGCGGCGATCCAGGTCGAGAAGCTGTGGACGCAGTTCGGCGACTCCGTCGTGCACCGGGACCTGGACCTCACGGTGCACGCGGGCGAAGTGCTGGCGCTCGTCGGCGGCTCCGGCAGCGGCAAGTCGACGCTCTTGCGCGAGATCCTCGGGCTGCAGCGTCCGACGCGCGGCACGGTAAAGGTGTTCGGCATCTCGCTGCACGACGCGTCGGAGGTCGAATTTCGCAAGCTGCGCAAGCGCATGGGCGTGCTCTTCCAGGGCGGCGCCCTGTACAGCGCGCTGCCGGTGTTCGACAACGTCGCGCTGCCGCTGCGCGAGCTGCGCTGCTTCGACGAGGACTTCATCCGCGACGTGGTGATGCTCAAGCTCGCGATGGTGGACATTCAGCTTGCGCACGCACACAAGATGCCGGCGGAGCTTTCGGGCGGCATGGTGAAGCGGGTCGCGCTGGCGCGCGCCCTGGCGCTCGACCCGGAGCTCCTCTTCCTCGACGAGCCGACCGCCGGGCTCGATCCGGATCGAAGCGAGAGCTTCGTGAAGCTGATCGAGGAGCTGCGCCACGAGCTGCGGCTGACGGTGGTGATGGTGACGCACGATCTCGACACCATCGTCTCGTCGGCGGACCGCGTCGCCGTGCTCGCCGACCAGCGCGTGCTGGTGGCCGGGCCGATCGAGGAGGTCACGCGGACGAAGCATCCGTTCATCGAATCGTATTTCCTCGGCGACCGCGGCCTGCGCGCGCTCGCCGCGTTCCACCAGCATCCGCTGCCGCCGGCGCTCGACGACGACGATGAAGAAGCCGACGAAGCGAATTGAGAGGGGGCCGATGGCACAGGCATCGTTTCCCCACGAGCTGCCAAGCACGAGGGGCCGTCGCGACGCGACCTCATCCCATCGCAGCGCGCAACACCGCAGTGAAGGAGCGACATCATGGAAAACCGCGCCCACGCCCTCGCGGCGGGACTCTTCGTGCTGCTGCTCGGCATCGCTCTCGCGGCCGTTGCTGCATGGCTCGGTCAGGACAAGACGAAGACCGTGCCTTACACCGTCTCGACGGCGCGGGCCGTGACGGGGCTCAAGGTGGAAGCGCCGGTGCTCTATCGCGGACTCGAAGTGGGTCGTGTCGCCGCGATGGGCTTCGATCCGGCGGCGCCGGGGCATATCCTGATCACGCTCGCGATCGCAGAGGGGACGCCGGTGAGCGACGAGACATTCGCGCAACTCGGCTTCCAGGGCGTGACCGGCCTCGCGCTCGTGCAGTTGAACGATGCGCGCCCCGGGGGCAAGGCGCTCGCCCCGGGGCCGGGCGCCCGCATCCCGCTGCGGCCCTCGCTGCTCGACTCGGGCGAGGATCTGGTCGCGTCGTTCGGCGAAGCCGCAGCGCGAGTGAACAACCTGCTCGGGGAGGAGAATCAAGCCCAGGTAAAGCGCGCGCTTGCCGGCCTCGAGGCGGCAACGGCGAAGATCGCGCGGCTGTCGGAACAGGTCGAGGCGGGCACCAGACGGCTTCCGTCGCTCATCGCGGACGCGCAGGCTGCCACGCGGCGCGCCGAGCGGACCATGGCCGAGATCGGAGCGCTCGCGGCGAAGCTCGAGGCCGCCTCGACGGCCGCCGACCGGGTCGGGGCGGCAGCCGACGACGCGGGCGCCTCGCTCCGCGCGGTACGCGACGAATCGGTGCCGCGCATGAACGCGCTGCTCGATCAGCTGAGCCGCGAGACGCGCGCGCTCGACCGGCTCATCACCACGCTCAACGACCATCCGCAGAGCGTCGTCTTCGGCACGCCGCCGCGGGTGCCGGGGCCCGGCGAGCCCGGATTCGGGAAATAGCACCATGGCACCGATTCGCATCCTCCGGTATGGCCTGATTGCCGCGTTCGGCGCGGCGGTGATCGCCGGCTGCAGCATCGGGCCGCAGCCGCGCGCCGCGCAGACCGAGTACGACTTCGGACCGATGCCGGCGCAGCCTGCCGGCGCGCCGCGCATCCGCGAGCCCGTGCTCGTGCCGGAGGTGACGGCCCCGGCTTGGCTCGACACCAGCGCCATGGTCTATCGGCTCGCATATCAGGACGTCGCGAGCCCGCGGGCGTACGCGAACAGCCGCTGGGTGATGCCGCCCGCGGCGCTGCTGACGGCGCGTCTGCGCAGCCGCCTTGCGCAGGAGAGCGCGGCGGGCGTGCTCACGCCGGAGGACAACGCGCGGGCCGACGTCGTCCTGCGGGTCGAGCTCACGGAGTTCTCGCAGCGCTTCGACGCACCAGGATCGAGCCACGCGGTGGTGCAGGTCCGCGCGTCGCTGATCCGCGGCCAGCGGCTCGCCGCGCAGCGCGAGTTCGTGGTGCGCAAGCCGGCAGCGGCGGCGGATGCGGCCGGGGCCGCGGCCGCGTTTTCCGCAGCGGCGGACGAGGCCCTCGACGCCGTGGTGAACTGGGCCGCCGGAGCGCTCGCGAAGCACTAGCGACCCGGGATGGCGCCGTCGGCCAAGACGCTGGCGGGCTCCGACAGTGGCAGGCGCGGGTCGCTGACGTATCGTCGGACGCATCTCACTCCCCGGGGATACGCACGTGATCGTCGCCACGCTCGTCGTGACCTCGGCCGTGGTCTGGGCCGTGTTGTTCCTCCGCGTCCGCCAGTACGTTTTCGACCGTGCCGGCGACGACCAGAGTCCCGTCCGCCGGGCGCAGGCGTTCGCGGCGATGGCGCTCGCGTTCGGGCTCCTCTTTGCGGTCGTGGCGGGCGCCGGCGCGCTCTTGGCCACGCTCGTCCATCGCGGACCCGAACTCGGCGCGATGTCCGGCATCGGCGCCGTCGCGTTCGCGCTTGGCGCCGTGTACGTCTCGGGGCTCTCGCGGGCGTTGGACGGGTAAGCTAGGCAACGCAAGCGACTACCCGCCGCGCGGTGGGTCGGCTCGACGGCGCGACGACACGGCCGCGCGGGAGCCCGGTATCCTCCGCGTCCCGTGCATCGGCTTCGCATCAGCGCCACCGTTCGGCTGGCCTTTTTTCTCTGTCCGGGCCCCAAGGGCGTCGCCGGCGCTTCGCTTCCATGAGCGCGTGGCTTGCCATCGTGAACCCGGCGGCGGGTGGCGGCCGGTCGGCGCAGGCGGTGCCCGCGCTTCAAGCCGCGATGGCGAGAGCGCGCCTTTCGTTGGCGATCCGCATCAGTGAACGCCGCGGCCACGCGACCGAACTCGCGCGCGACGCCGCGGCGGCAGGGTATTGTCGATTCTTGGCGGTGGGCGGCGATGGGACGGTCAACGAGGTCGCGAACGGGCTTCTCGGGAACGGCCGGGTCGCGCCGTCGGCCCTCACGCTCGGCGTGCTTCCCATCGGCACTGGAAACGACTGGGCGCGCACCCACGCGATCCCGAAGCGGCCCGAGGATGTGGTGGCGCTCGTCGCGTCGGGGAAGACGGTGCTGCACGATGTCGGCGTCGCCACCTGCCGCTCCGGGGACGAAACGCTGCGGCGGCATTTCGTGAACATGGCCGGGGTGGGCATCGATGCCCACATCCTCGACCGGCTCGGTGACGGCAAGGGCGGGACATGGAGCTATCTCGCCGCGCTCCTGGGCGGGCTTCGCAGCTACCGCACGCCGACGCTCCGCGTGGAGGGCCCCGACTTCCGCTTCCACGGGCCGACGCTGGTTGTCTTCGCCGGTCCGGGGCGCTACTGCGGCGGCGGGCTCGAAATCGCGCCGGACGCGACCGTCGACGACGGGTGCCTGCGCGTTACGGTGGTGAAGCAGATGGCGCTCTGGCAGGTGCTCGCAAACCTCCCGCGGCTTTTCAACGGTACGGTTCCGCAGAGCCCCCACGTGGTCGCGGCCCGGAGTCCGGCGCTCGACATCGCGTCGGACGTTCCCGTCGGCGTGGAAGTCGACGGCGAGGTGATCGGCGCGGCCCCCGTACGCTTCGAGATCCTGCCGCGCGCCATCCGGGTCGTCAGCGCTCGCTGAGCGGCCGCATCCGGGCGTCGCGGCGCCGCAGAAATCGGGTGGCGCCGGGCGCGTCGGCGGTCTAAGCTGAACGAAACAAAAGGAGGGGGGATCATGCTGATCCGCGTCAGCGACTGGGTCGCCTCGGCGCCGGGCGAGTTTCTCGGCGCAAAGGCCACCGACACCGACCGCGCAGCCTATTGCGCGTACCTGCAGGCGAGTCTGCCGCCCGAGGTCGAGTCGAGCGAGTTGAAGTTCTGGGCCGAAGAGGCGTGGGAGCGGGCGATTCGCGACTGGTCGCGGCTCGTGGGGCCGTTCTACCGGCACTGATCCCCGCCGGCGTGGCGACTCCGGGTCGCCGAACAGCAAGGGAGTTCTCGGGGCGCACACGGCGGAGGTCCGGCGCCGGTCACGTTGCGCCCAGGGCGCGGGCATGGGACCCTTTGCGCCACTTGGCTTCCGCCTGCCGCCGATGCCGATCGCCGCTCCCGCACGTCCGTTTTCAGCGCTTGCGCTCGCTCCCGCGGCGCCGGTTTCGCGCGCACGCGCCACGCACGCTTTCCCTTCGAAACCCTGCAAGGAGTCATGATGCTCGAACGCTTTCCGATCGACCCCAAAGCCTTCACCGGACCGGTGCTGGTGACCGGGGCGGGCGGCTGCATCGGCAGCTGGGCGGTCGCGCTGCTCGCGCGCGTCGGCGTCCGGGTCGCGGCGTTCGATCTTTCGGATGACAAGCGCCGTACGCGGCTCCTGATGTCTGACGCCGAGCTCGCGTCGGTGCGCTGGCTTACGGGCGACATTTCCGACGCCGCGGCGGTGCGGGCGACGCTGGAGGCCGTGAAGCCCGTCGCGGTGATTCACCTCGCGGCGCTGCAGGTGCCGTTCTGCAAGGCCGATCCGGTGCTTGGTGCGAAGGTCAACGTCGTCGGCACGGTGAACGTCTTCGAGGGCGCGCGGCAGCTCGGCATCCGGCGCCTCGCGTACGCCAGCTCGATCGCGGCGCACGGCGCGATGGAGGAGGGCGAGGACGTCATGAGCACGCTCTACGGCGCGTACAAGTACTGCAACGAGCAGACCGCGAAGGTCTACGCGCAGGACTGGGGTGTGGCGAGCGTCGGCATCCGGCCCGGGGTCGTATACGGCGTGGGCCGGGATCAGGGTCTCACGTCGAAGACCACGTTCGCGATCCTTGCCGCAGCGGCGGGCAAGCCCTACGACGTGCCGTTCCGCGGCGGCGTGTCGTGGCTGCACGCGGGGGAAGTGGCGAGCGCATTCATCAAGTCGGTCGAGCAGGAACGAAGCGGCGCGCCGGTTTTCGACATGAACGGCGCGTACGTTACGGTCGAAGACGGCCTCGCGATCGTCAAGACGGTAGCCCCCGCTGCGGCGCTGACGTGCTCGGGCGCGCCGCTTGCCTTTCCGATGGACCTTCCCGACACGGCGCTACGCGACTACCTCGGCGACTACGGCGAGGTCGCGCTCGCCGACGGGATCCGCGAGACGCATGCGGCCTTCCGCACGCTGCTCGACCGCGGGCTCGTGAGCGCCGCGTCGCTCCCTTAATCGCATCCGTGCCCGAGGGCGTTCGATGCCGGGATGTGGGCATCCGCGGCCCCCTCACGCGGGGTACTTCAACGACGACGCTCGCCCTGTGCAGAACCGCACGTTCACGGGCGGCCGGAGAGTGACGGCCTGCCCTCGCTGAGTAGCATGACCCGAGGAGCTGGATTTCACACACGCCCCGATTTCCGAGTGAAGCGCGCCGCCCGCGAAGCGGCCGATGGATCCGGCGAATCGGGAACCAAAAAGAATCACACGATGCTGTCGAACGGACGGGGCTTGGGGAGCGGGCTGCGGCATACGTTTCGGGCGGAGACGCCGGGCGGCTCGCTGCGTCTGCGCGCCGGGCGGCCCTGCCCGGATCTCGATCGGTTGCTCCGCGAGTCGGGCATGGACTCATGGGCCTGCGTCAGCGCGTCCAGCACGCTCGCGCGCCGGATCACGGCCGACGCGGGACGGGCGCGGCAGCGGCTGATCGAGCAGTACGTTCGCGGCATCGGCTACACCTGCTACGCGACGCAGGACGCCGGGGAGGGCGCCGACCCGACGCTGTTGATACTCGGAATCTCCGAGGATGCGGCGGTCCGGCTCGGCACGATGCTCGATCAACCCGAGGTGCTCGTCGGCCGCAAGGGTCGCTGCCCCGAGTTGCGTCCGTGCGGGGCGGCCAACGCCGCCCAAGCGCGCAAGGCCGGCTGAGGCCGCCTAGTGCCGGTCCCGCACCAGCGGGACAAACCGTACCGGCAGCTTCCGCGTTTCCGTCGTTCGCCCGTCGGCGCGCTTCTCGATCACGAGAAGCTCCTGCACTGCCGACTGCGGCCCGACGGGAATCACGAGCCGTCCGCCGGGCTTGAGCTGCGCGACGAGGGCGGGCGGCACATGATCCGGCGCTGCGGTGACCACGATCGCGTCGAACGGCGCGCGCTCCGGCCAGCCCCTGTAGCCGTCGCCGATGCGGGTCCGGACGTTCTGGTAACCGAGCCGCGCGAGTGTCTCGGCCGCGCGTCGGGCGAGCGGCTCGACGATCTCGATGGTGTCGACCTCGGCCGCGATCTCGGCCAGCACTGCGGCTTGGTACCCCGACCCGGTTCCGACTTCGAGCACCCGGCTCGAGGGCCCTGGATTCGCGAGCTCGGTCATGAGTGCGACGATGAACGGCTGGGAGATCGTCTGGCCTTCGCCGATCGGGAGCGGCCTGTTCGCATAGGCCTGCGACGCCATGGCCGGGGGCACGAACTCGTGGCGCGGCGCGCGCCCCATCGCGCGCAGCACCGGGGCGGACAGTCGCTCGATGCCGGTGTAGCTGGCGGTCACGCGGGTCGAGGCGCGGATCTCCTCGAGCATCGCTTCGCGCGCGGCGGCGCTCGGCTCGTCGGTGCTCCCCGAGGCGCGCATGCCGAATGCCTGTCCGGCAATTCCCGCCAGCCCGGCGCAGACGACGCGCAGCCAGGCGCGGCGACCGGGCTCGATCAGCGGATCGCGACGCCCCATGGCAGTTCGCCGACGGTGATGTCGGCGATCTTCGCGTTGTTCTCCGTGTCGATGACGGACACCGAGTTCGAACGTCCGTTTGCGACATAGAGCTTGCGGCCGTCCGGCGTGATCGCCATGTTCCACGGGCGCCGTCCGACCGGGATCGTCGCCACGATCGCATCGGTCGCCGTGTCGATGACCGAGACGCTCGCGTCGCCGCCGTTCGACACGTAGACGCGCTTGCCGCTCGGATGCACCGCGACGCCGTTCGCTCGCTTGCCGGCAGCGATCACCGCGATCGGCTTGTGCGCCGCGGTGTCGATGACGATCACCTTGTCCGCGTTCTCCGCGGCCACGTAGGCGCGGCTCCCGTCGGGGAGGAAGCCGATGCCGCGCGGCCGGTCGCCTGCCTTGACTTGCGCGATCTGCGCGCGCGCCGCGACGTCGATCACCTCGATCGTTTCGTCGTCTTCCGCGCTCGCGTAGACGAAGCGGCCGTCCGGACTGAACACGGCATGCTCGGGGTTCTTGCCCTTCACTTTTACGGCATGCACGAGCTGGTTGGTGGCGGGGTCGACGAAGCTCACGTTGTTCGCTTCCTCGCTCGCGACCGCGAGGAGCTTGCCGTCGGCGGACGCGTAGACCCCTTCGGGCGACGCGCCGAGCGGCACGCTTCCGACTTCGCGCCGCGTCGCGAGGTCGATCACGACGAGCCGACTGCCGGGCTGGTCGCTCACGTAGAGCCGCGAGCCATCGGGAGTGACGGCGACCCCGCGCGGCTTGCTGCCGGCCTTGATCTCACCCACGACCTTGTCGGTCGCGGTGTCGATCACGGAGACGGTCCCGGAGCCCTCGTTCGGCACGTACGCGAACGGCGCCGCGAAGGCCGCACCCGACGCGGCGACGAGGCACGCGAGGACGGCGCGAAGCGCGCCCGCAGTCATCGACGGGCGATTCATTCGCTCACTCCCGCCTCGCGCAGGACCGCGACCGTGCGCGCGTGCTCGCCCTCCGCAGCGATCATGAGCGCGGTCTTGCCGCGGTTGTCCTTGAGCTTGGCGTCGGCGCCGCGCGCGAGCAGCGTCTTCACCGTGTCGTCATGGCCCATCCCGGCAGCCCACATCAGGACGGTCAGATCGTTGTCGTAGCGCTGGTTGACGTCGGCGCCGGCGTCGAGCAGCACGAGCAGGGCTTGGGTCTTCCCCTCTCCCGCCGCGTAGACGATGGCCGTCTTGCGTACGCGGTCCACCGGCTTCGGATCGGCCTTCGCCGCGAGCAGGAGCCGGACGATCTCGGCATTGCCGGCGTAGGCGGCGCCCATCAGCGGCGTAACCCCGGACAGGTTGGCCTGGTTCACGTCGGCGCCGTGCGCGAGCAGCGTTCTCGCCATGGCGACGTTGCCGGTTCGGGCTGCCGTGTTGAGCGGCGTGTCGCCCAGACGATTGCGTGAGTTCGGGTTGGCTCCCTGGTCGAGGAGCGCCCGTACGGCCGGCTCGCTGCCGCCGCGCGCGGCTGCGATGAGTTGCGCGTTCACGTTGAGTTGCTCCGGCTGCTTCTGCGCGAGCGCATATTGCGACGCAACAAGCGCGCCGAGCGCAAGCGCGGCGGTAAGCGATCTGTAAGTGCGCATCGATCGGGCCCTCGAGAAATATCCGCGCGGCTGATTGCGGGGAGACGGATCATCGCCTATGCTGCAGCGGTCGATCAAGAAAGATAATGCAACGATCGACACGAGAGGGGGCGCAGCGCGGAACCATCGCGTCGCGATCCGTCGTTCACCGCGGCGCAACGCTCGCGGGCCGCAGGGGGCTCGTTTCCAGGACGAGCTCGAAGACAAAGGAGACACTTCGCATGAACCAGCGTTCATTGATGATCCGCGCCGCCTTGTTGGGCGCCCTTGTGGTCGCAGCCGGATCGGCCGGTGCGCAGGAAGTGCAGGGCCAGAAGCCTGCGACGATGGGGGGCGCCGTGCCGAAGAACATCGGCGTCACGCAGCAGCAGTTGAGCGGCGCGGGCGGGCAGGCGGCGAACTGGCTCCACACCAACGGCGATTACTCCCAGCTGCGCTATTACCCGGGCAACCAGATCAACACGGGTAACGTGAAGAAGCTGCGCCCCGCGTTCGTATTCCAGACCGAGGTCGTAGAGTCGATGGAGACGGCGCCGATCGTCGTCGACGGCATCATGTATCTCACGACCTCCTACAACCACGTCTATGCGATCGACGCGAAGACGGGCAAGGAGTTCTGGCACTTCAAGCACAAGATGGGGCCGGTAACGACGTTCTGCTGCGGCCCGAACAACCGCGGCGTGGCGATCTCCGGCGGCAAGCTCTTCATGGGCACGCTCGACGCGAAGCTCGTCGCGCTCGACGCGAAGACCGGCAAGCTGCTCTGGGAGACGCAGATCGCC
>JALOSW010000225.1 GCA_025458245.1 Burkholderiales bacterium | reverse complement strand
GATCGTGGTTGCGATCATCGGCATTCTGGCGGCGATCGCGCTGCCCGCGTATCAGGACTACACGGTCCGCTCGAAGGTGTCGGAGCTGCTGCTCGCGGCAAGCGCGGCGCGTACCTCGATCACCGAAGCGGCGCAGAACCTCGGCACGGTGACCGGCTCGGGCTCGGGCCTCGCGATCGGCGTGGGCGGAAACGCCGAGCTGGAACGCGACGGCGACGACGGTGATCTGGTCGTGCGAAGTGGCGCCGATCAAGTACTCGCCCTCGACCTGCCGCACCGACTGATCGCGCAGCGTCCTCGGCACGAGGCCGGACCGCCGCGAGGCGCTCCGGCCTTTCTGTTTCCAGGGCCTCGCACCGGGCCGCGCGGCTGCACTTTCGCGTCGGCGAAGACCTGCGTTCAGGTGCGGCGCTACTCGTAGCGCAACGCCTCGATCGGCGAGAGGCGCGAAGCTTTGCGCGCCGGATAGAAGCCGAAAAAGATCCCCACGGCGGCCGAGAACGTCGCCGCGAGCACGATCGCCGCCGCCGAGAGCTCCGTGCGCCAGCCGGCGAGGGAACCGACGACATACGACCCGGCCACGCCCAGGACGATGCCGATGAAGCCGCCGACGAGCGCGAGCACGACCGCCTCCACGAGGAACTGGGTGAGGATGTCGCGGCCGCGCGCTCCGACGGCCATGCGCAGGCCGATCTCGCGCGTTCGCTCCGTGACCGACACGAGCATGATGTTCATGATGCCGATGCCGCCGACGACGAGCGAAACCGAGGCGACCGCGGCGAGCAGGAGCGTGAGGATGCGGCTCGACATCTCCTGCGCGGCGAGGATCTCGGACAAGTTGCGGATGGTGAAGTCGTCGTCCTGACCGGGCTGGAGGCGGTGGCGCTGGCGCAGCAGTTCCCGGACGCGCTCCTCGCCGAGCTTCATGTCCACGCCCGGGCGGACCTTCACCGAGATCACGTGCACGCGCCGTAGCGTGCTGCCCTGCGCGGTGCCGAGCAGGCGGTTGCGGGCCGTGGCGAGCGGCACCATCACGACATCGTCCTGATCCTGGCCGATCATGCTCTGGCCCTTGCGGTCGAGAACGCCGACGACGGTGAACGGCACCTGCTTGATCCGCACCTCCTGATCGACCGGATCGGCATCGCCGAAGAGCTGTCGCGCGGTCGTCTGACCGATGAGAGCGACCTTCGCGCCTGCGCCGGAGACATCCTGCGCCTCGAACCCGCGCCCGGAGACAACCGGCCATTCGCGCGCTTCGAGATATTCCGGTGTGACGCCTTGAATCACCGTCGACCAGTTGGCGTTGCCGGCGACGATCTGCGCCGACCCGCGCATGCTGGGCGCGGCGACCTGCACCTCCTCGACGTCGCGCTGGATCGCGGCCGCGTCGTCCTCGGTGAGCGTCTGCACCGCTCCCGCACCGAGCCGCACGCCACTCGAAGTCGTCGACCCGGGCACGACGATCATGAGATTCGATCCGAGGCTCTTGATCTGCTCTTCGACGCGCGCCTGTGCGCCGCGACCGACCGAGATCATCGTGATCACGGCAGCGACGCCGATGATGATGCCGAGCATCGTGAGTGCCGAGCGCAGCTTGTTCACGCGCAGCGCGCGCAGCGCGATGCGAAGCGTCGCGAGAAGGTTCACGCGGCTGCCTCGTCGGGCGAGTACGGCGGCTGCGCCCCGTGAGCCCGGCGGCGGGCCGCGATTCGCGTTGCTCGCATCCCCGCAAGCGAGGCCCCTGCTCGGTCGCTCACGCTGCCGCCTCCGAGCCCGCATGCCGGGTGCGAAGGTTGCGGAGTCGGCGGCGGGCCGCGATTCGCGTTGCTCGCATCCCCGCAAGCGGGGCCCCTGCTCGGTCGCTCACGCTGCCGCCTCCACCTCGACCGGCAACTCGGCGAGCCGCGCAGCGGCATCCTCCGGCTCGATCGCGCGGTCTTCGACGACCCGGCCATCGCGGAACCCGACGATGCGCCGCGCGAAGCGCGCGATGTCGGATTCGTGGGTCACGATCACGATCGTCATGCCGTCGCGGTTGAGCTGCTGGAAGAGGGCCATCAGCTCGAAGCTCGTGCGTGTGTCGAGGGCGCCGGTCGGCTCGTCGGCGAGCACCAGGACCGGGTCGTTGGCGAGCGCGCGCGCGATGGCGACGCGCTGCTGCTGTCCGCCGGAAAGCTGCGAGGGCAGGTGGCGCGTCCGCTCGGCGAGGCCGACCTGCGCGAGCCGCTGCTTCGCGCGCGCATGGCGCTCCGCCGCGGGCATCCCGGCGTAGAGAAGCGGCAGCTCCACGTTGTCGAGTGCGCTCGTGCGCGCGAGCAGGTTGAACTGCTGGAATACGAAGCCGATACGCCGATTCCGGATGCCCGCCAGGTCCTCGGCAGAGAAGCGCGAGACTTCGTCGCCGGCGAGCCGGTACCGGCCGCTCGTCGGCGCATCGAGGCATCCGATCAGGTTCATGAACGTCGACTTGCCCGACCCCGACGGCCCCATCACGGCAACGAACTCGCCCGCGTCGATCGAGATGGACACGCCGCGCAGGGCGGCCACCGTCTGGTCGCCCACGCGATAGACCTTGGCGAGGTCGTGGGTCTCGATGAGCGGGGCAGGCATGGCCGCGCGTCCGGCGAACGCGGTCAGAACGGCAGGCGCGGGCCCGGCGCGGCGGTCGAGCCCGATTTCGCCGCGGCGAGGTTCGCGATGCCGACGATCACCTCGGTGCCTTCGGCGAGATCGCCGCCCAGCACCTCGGTCTGCGTGCCGTCGGAAAGCCCCAGCCGGACGTCGACGCTCTTCGGTTCGCCGTTCGCGTCCAGGACGTATACGCGCCCGCGCGTCGCGCTGCGTCCGGCGCTCTCGGCGACGAGCTCGGCGTAACGGGCTTTCTGCTCGGGCGTGAGGAACTCCTGAACCTTGACGCGCAGGTCTGCGCGCGCCCGCTCGAAGACCTTGGCACGCTCGGCCTCGGGGAGATCCCGCGCAGCACCCGTTTTCTGACGCAATTCGGCGAACAGCGGCTCCAGCCGCGCCTGCTGCGCAGCGTCGAGCTTGAGCTCGGCGACGAGTCGCTCGCGGAGCTGCTGCCCCGCGCCGCCGAGCGCCCCGGGCGCACCGGCCGGCGTCGCAGCGGGGCCGGCGTTGGCTGTCGTGCCGACTTGCGGCGTGCTCGACGCGCCTTTCGCGTCCGCAGCGCCCAGCGGGCGGAAGCGCAACGCCGCATTCGGCACGCGCAGCGTAGACTGGCGTTGATCGGTGACGATCCGCGCGTTCGCGGTCATGCCCGGAAGGAGCAGCTGATCCGGGTTCGGCGCCGAAACAACGACCGTGTAGCTCACGACGTTCTGCACGACCTGCGCGCTCTTTCGCACCTCCTTCACTTCGCCGCTGAAGGTGCGGCCGGGAAAGGAGTCGACCGTGAACGTCGCGTTCTGGCCGACACGGATGCGGCCGACGTCGGCTTCGCCTGCAGGCTCGCCGCCACCGTCTGGCCGGCGTCGACGCTGCGCTTGATCACCACGCCGTCCACCGGCGAGCGGATCGCCGTGCGGTCGAGGTCGACGCGCGCCTGCGCGAGCTGCGACTGGCGCTGCTTCACGAGGGCCTCGGCGTTGCGCGTCTGGGCCTCGGCGACCGCGAGCTGCGCCTTCGCCGTTTTCACGCTTTCCTGCGCCTGGTTGTAGACGGCGAGCGCGCGGTCGCGATCGGCGCCGGAGATGAATTTCTGCGCGTACAGCGTCTCCTTGCGCTCGAAGTCGCGCTTCACGTCGCCCAGGTTCACCTCCTCGCGCGAAACGATCGCGCGCTGCGCGCCGACGCTCGCCTCCTGGGTGAGGAGCGTCGCGCGCGCGGCTTCGAGATCGGCCTCGGCCTGGCGCACCTTCAGCTGGAACGATTCCGGGTCGATTTGCGCGATCAGCTGGCCCTGCTTGACCGCCGAGTTGAAGTCGACGAACAGCTCCTTGATCTGCCCGGAGACCTGCGAGCCGACCTGGACCGACGTCACCGGCGTAAGCGATCCGGTCGCGGAGACGACCGCGGTGAGCGGGCCGCGCTCGACCTTCGCGAGTCGATAGGTTCCGGCCGATTTCTCCGGCGCGACCCATTGCCAGATCGCGAAACCTGCGAGCGCGACGAGCGCGGCGCCGAGGGCGATCCAGGCGGCGCGGGGAAGGGAAGCGAGCTTCAAGGCGGCAAGGCTCTGCGGGGAGCGTGAGGGAGCAGAGGGCCGCGAAGCTTAGCACGCGGCTGCCGCCGAACCCGTTACCGAACGTAACGGCAAGACCGCGAGGCGGCAAGGGACGACAGGAGGCGCGGCGGCGGCGGGGCGCGTCGCGGCTTTCTCGGCTCTGGGCGACGCGCGCCGTCGCGATCGGGGCGCCGGTCGGGCGCGGCGCTCAGGCGAGCCCGAGATTTCCTTCGACGCCGACGAGCGCGGGCTGGTTCGGCTTGAGCGCCGGGATCGTCTTCTTGTCCTTGAGATATCTCTCGACGACATCCCAGACCGGCTCGCCGGACGCGCCCTCGGCGACCGGCGCCCACCCGGCCACCTTGTAGGTCTTCGCCGCCTCGATAGGCTTCCCTTGGAGGCGCATGTCGCGGATGCGGTCGCCCATCTTCGCGTTCGGCGCGCACGTGTACGTGAGTCCGCCGACACGCACCATGTCGCCCCCTTGCTGCAGATAAGGATCCGGGTTGAACAGGTTGTCGCAGACGTCTTCCATGATCGCCTTGATCTGCTCGCCCGAGAGATCCGAGAGCGTCGAGTACGAATACGTGGTCGCAGTGTGATCGAGGACATGCTCGCGCGTGATCGCCTGCCCGGGCAGCACCGACGTGCCCCAGCGGAAGCCCGGCGAGAACGCGATCTCGGCGCCCTTCACCTGCATCAGCGCATCGCAGATCAGTTGGTCGAACGTACCGTTGAAGTTGCCGCGGCGGTACAGGAGGCCTTGCGTCGTCGCGAGCTTCTCGCCGAGCTTCGCTTCGTGCGGCGCGCGGATTCTCTTCACCACGGCGTCCATCTGCGGGTCCGCCGGAAGCAGGTTCGAGAACACCGGCAGCAGGCGATAGCGGAAATCGGCGACCTTGCCGCCCCGCACGTCGAGATCGAGCACCCCCAGGAACTTGCCGTTCGACCCGGCGTTGGTGACGAGCGTGCGGCCGCCCGCGTTCTTGACGAGCGTCGGCTGCGGCACGCCGTCGTGGGTGTGGCCACCCAGGATCGCGTCGATGCCGGTGACGCGGCTCGCGAGCTTGAGATCGACGTCCATGCCGTTGTGCGAAAGGAGCACCACGACCTGCGCGCCTTTCGCGCGCGCCTCACCGACGACTTTCTGCAGTTCGTCTTCCTGGATGCCGAACGTCCAGTCAGGAACGAAGTGCCGCGGGTTCGCGATCGGCGTGTACGGGAACGCCTGGCCGACGATCGCGACCGGAACGCCGTTCACGTTCCTCGTCGCGTAGGGCTTGAAGACCGGGTCGCCGAAGTCCTGGGTCTTCACGTTCTGCGCGATGAATTCCATCGCGCCGAGCTCGTTCTTGACCGCCTGCTGCACGCGCTCGGCGCCGTAGGTGAACTCCCAGTGCCCGGTCATCAAGTCCACGCCGAGCGCTTTCTGCGCCTCGATCATGTCCGCGCCCTTGGTCCACAGCGAAATCCCCGAGCCCTGCCAGGTGTCGCCGCCGTCGAGCAACAGCGCCCCCGGGCGCTCGGCGCGCAGGCGCTTCACGAGGGTGGCGAGATGCGCGAAGCCGCCGACCTTGCCGTAGGCCTCGGCCGCCCGCGCGAAGTCGAGATACGTGAACGCATGCGCCTCGCGCGTGCCGGGGCGGATTCCGAACGCCTTGAGCAGGTGCTCGCCGACGAGGTGCGGCGGCTTGCCGTTCGCCTCGCCCACGCCGATGTTGACCGACGGTTCGCGGAAATGGATCGGCGTGAGCTGCGCGTGGCAGTCGGTGAAATGGAGCAGGCCGACGTTGCCGAATCTCGGCGCGGCGTAGAGCGTGTCGGTGCCGGCCTGCGCGAGCGCGGCGCGGCTGTCGAGCGCGAGGCCGGCGGCGGCGCCGACGGCGAGGACTTCGAGGAATTCGCGGCGGTTCATGGGTGCGTCGTCCGGTAAAAGAAAAGGCTTGGCGGGGCCAAGCCTTTCAAGGATCGCCGGGCAGCCGGGGCTACCTGTTCACCGGCGAGTTCGGGTCCATCAGGTACGCGACGAGATCCTTGATCTGACTCTCGGTGAGCGTGCCCGACGTGCCGAAGCGCGGCATCGTCGAACAGGTGTTGAACGCCTTCGAGTTGTAGATGCGCTCGTAGACGTACTTCTGGTTTTCGATGGTGTAGCCGCGCGCCTTGCCGAACTGCAGGAGGCTCGGGCCGAGCGTGCCGAACGAGGTTTGCTGCGCCGAGAGCTGGTGGCAGTTGTAGCAGCTCCCGCCGTTGTTGCCGGCCTTATCGCTCCACGTCACCCCTCTGCCGCTTTCGGCGATGCGCGCGCCGCTCCTCCAGTCGCCCATGTACTTGCCATCGGCAGGCAGCTTGATGGTCTTCTGCTGCACGGCCTCGAGGCGCTGCTGCACCTCGAACGGCGGGTTGTCGCGGTACTGCGTGCAGATGCGCTGCAACTCGTCCTGGTCCAACCGGTCCATCGTTGCGATGCCCCGGGCGTGGAAGTCGCGCTTCAGGGCCGCATCCGCCTCGGCGCGATAGGCGGCCTCGTCCTTCGTGGTCGCGCACCCGGCGAGCGACACGGCGACGAGCGTTCCGCAGAGAATCTTCGTCTTCATCGTTTGTCTCCTCGTCCCGCCGTGGTCAGCGCTTGATGCCCGGGCCGCGATACACGGCCCCGTTCGCGTTCACCCCGAGATAGGTGAGGAGCGCGGTGACCGAGTCCGAGACGTAGCCGGGCTCGGGAAAGCGCTGCTGGCGGAAGCAGTCGTTCATGCGCCACTGCAGCGTGTGCATCACGCCGCCTGTCATCCGGTAGCCCGGCCAGCCGATGTACCCGCGCGGGGCCTGCTGCGGGTTGGTGAAGTTCGGGAGCTGCTGCGTGCGGATCCGCTTGCCGTCCTCC
>JALOSW010000079.1 GCA_025458245.1 Burkholderiales bacterium | reverse complement strand
ATTTGGCAGACTCGTGCCATGACTGCGCTCCGGTATGGCGGAAAAGCCGGTGATTATACGCGAGATTCGGCTCCCGGCTCAAGGGGCCGGCTGCTCTGGCGGGCAAGGGGGAGCGCGGGCGGGATCGCCCGCTCACGGGTCAGAGGAGCCCGCGCTCGGCGAACGAGGTTCCGCCGCCTGCGCCCACGACGAAGTGGTCGAGCACCTTCACGTCCACCGTGTCGAGCGCCTTGCGGAGGGCGTCGGTGAGCAGCTTGTCCGCGTGGCTCGGCTCGGCGATCCCGGAGGGGTGGTTGTGCGCGAAAATGACCGCCGCGGCATTGTGGCGCAACGCGCACTTCACGACCTCGCGCGGATACACGCTCGTCTGGGTCAGCGTGCCGCGGAAGAGCTCCTCGACGTGGATTACCCGGTTCTGGGCGTCGAGCAGCACGGCGACGAACACCTCGTGCTCGCGATCGCTCAGCGTGAGGCGGAGGAAGTCGCGAACCGCGGCCGGCGACGCGAGCGCGTCGCGCTCGCGAGCCTGCTCGCGAAGTGCGCGGGCGGCGATCTCGAGTGCCGCTTTCAACTGCGCGGACTTCGCGGGCCCGATTCCCGGCACGGATGCAAGCGCCGCGGGGTCTGCCGCGAACAGGCCGCCGAGCGAGCCGAACTCCCTGATCAGCGTCCGGCCGAGGTCGACGGCGCTCATGCCGCGCACGCCCACGCGGAGGAAGATCGCCAGGAGTTCCGCGTCAGAGAGGCTGCCCGCCCCCTGCGCGAGGAGCTTCTCGCGCGGACGCTCGTTTTCGGGCCAGTCGGAGATCGGCATCGGAGTGCGGTAGCGGTCGATCGCGTAGAATCGCGCTCGCCTAGGCTAGCCTAGTCTAGCGAAATTGCTTCGGAAGCCACGATGAGCGAACTCGCCTCCCGCCGGATTCTTCTCGGCGTCACCGGCGGCGTGGCCGCCTACAAGGCGGCCGAGCTGCTGCGCCTGTTCGTCAAGGCGGGCGCTGACGTGCAGGTCGTCATGACGGACGCGGCGACCCGGTTCGTCACGCCGGTGACCCTGCAGGCGCTCGCCGGTCGGCCCGTGCACACGGACATGTGGGATCCGGGGATCGCCAACAACATGGCGCACATCGAGCTCTCGCGGGATCGCGAACTCATCGTCGTGGCACCGGCCACCGCGGATTTCATGGCGAAGCTCGCCCACGGGCTGGCGGACGACCTGCTCTCGACCCTCTGTCTCGCCCGCGAGTGTCCGCTCGCCGTGGCGCCGGCGATGAACCGCCAGATGTGGGACAACGCCGCCACGCGTCGCAATGCCGGCCTGCTGCGCAGCGACGGCGTGGCCGTGATCGGTCCGGCCGCGGGTGATCAGGCTTGCGGCGAGACCGGGATGGGCCGCATGGTCGAACCCGGGGACGTTTACGCCGAGGTCGTCGCGCTGCTCGCGCCGAAGACGCTCGCCGGACGGCGCGTTCTGGTGACGGCCGGTCCGACGTTCGAGCCAATCGACGCGGTGCGCGGCATCACCAACCTGTCGTCCGGAAAGATGGGCTACGCGGTCGCGCAGGCCGCGGCCGAGGCGGGTGCGGATGTCACGCTCGTGTCCGGGCCGACGTCGCTGGTGACTCCCGCGCGCGTGGCGCGCATCGACGTCACCACTGCCCGCGAGATGCGCGACGCGGTGATGGCGCGCGCCGGCGGCGCCGACGTCTTCGTCGCGGTCGCCGCCGTGGCCGACTATCACGTCCTCGACGCGAAAGATCACAAGATGAAGAAGCAGCCGGGCGTCGCGCCGTCGCTGAAGCTTGCGGAGAACCCGGACATCCTCGCCGAGGTTGCGGCGCTGCCGAGGGCTCCGTTCTGCGTCGGCTTCGCTGCCGAGACCGAGAACCTTCGGGAGTACGCCCAGGCGAAGCGGACGAAAAAGAAAATTCCGCTCCTTGCCGCAAACCTCGCGCGGGAGGCGTTCGGCGCGGACGACAACGCGCTCACCCTGTTCGACGATCACGGCGAGCATGTCTTGCCGCGCGCGCCGAAAATCCGGCTTGCCCGCGCGCTCGTCGGACACGTAGCGAGAATGCTCGCTTCGCGTTGATGCGCCACCCCGTGCGGGCCTCGCGCGGCATCCCGCTTTACGGGACCTAGAAAGATCCATGCACACCATCGACGTCAAGGTTCTCGACCCGCGCCTGCACGATGTGCCGCCCCGGTACTCGACCGCGGGCGCCGCAGGGCTCGACCTTCGTGCCTGCCTCCCGGGTCCCGTCACGCTTGCGCCCGGCGACACGCAACTCGTGGCGAGCGGCATCGCCATCCATCTCGGCGATCCGGCTCTCGCGGCGCTCGTCCTGCCGCGCTCGGGGCTCGGGCACAAGCACGGGATCGTGCTCGGCAACCTCGTCGGGCTGATCGACTCCGACTACCAGGGCGAGATCATGGTCTCGGTGTGGAACCGCGGGCGCGAGCCGTTCACGATCCAGCCGATGGAGCGGATCGCACAGCTGGTCGTCGTGCCGGTCCTGCAGGTCGTCCTGAACATCGTCGAGGACTTCGCTGCCACCGAGCGCGGGTCGGGCGGATTCGGAAGCACCGGGCGCGCCTGAGCGGAGCGACGCGCGCGAGGCACGAAAAAGGGCAGCCGAGGCTGCCCTTTTTCTCTCGCCCCGCTCGTTCGTCAGCCGAGCGTGTCCGCCCAGATGTTCTTCGCCCAGGCATCGGCGAATTGCTTCTCGATTTCGGTGCGCTGGGCCGACACGCCACCCGACCCCGGCACGGTGATCAGCGTCTTCTTGTCGGCGTCCCAGCGGTGCACCGACGCCACGTGCACGGCCTCCGTGGCGCTCACGTAGCTGTAGCAGGTATTCACGATCTGCGGCTGGGGATTGAGCGGCTGACCGAGCATCTCGGCGCAGATCGCGCTCGCGGCGATTTTCGCCTGGTTGTTCGCCATGCTGCCCGACTTGGGCATGGCCGGCGCAGACAGCGTCGCATCGCCGATCACGTAGATGCCCGGGACCGCGACCGACTGGGTCGTCTGCCAATCGACGCCGCACCACCGGTTGTTGGCGGTGATGAGCTTCGCCTGCTGCGCGATGTCGCCTGCACGCATCGGCGGCAGGATGTTGATCACGCTCCCCTTGAAGTTGTCGAACTCCGTGCGCACCGTCCCGCTGGCGGCGTCGACCTGCTTCACTTCCTGGTTCGGGCGATACTCGATTATGCCCTTGTAGAGCTGGTCCCAGGCCGCCAGGAAGAGCCCCTTCTTGGACACGATGTCTTCGTTGCCGTCGAGGATGAGCACCTTGGACCTGGGTTTCGCCTGCTTGAAGTACGACGCGACCTGGCAGGCGCGCTCGTAGGGGCCGGGCGGGCAGCGATACGGGGCTTTCGGGATCGAAAGGAGATACGTGCCGCCGTCGGGCATCGCTTCGAGCTGCTTGCGAAGCGCGACCGTCTGCGGACCGGCCTTCCAGGCGTGCAGGATCGTCTCCTGGGCTTTGGCGTCGAGCCCCGCGACCTCGTTGAACATGAAGTCGATTCCCGGCGCGACCACCAGCCGGTCGTAGGGCAGGTCCTCGACGCGCTTCAGCACGACGCGCTTCTTGTCGACGTTGATGGTCGTGACTTCGTCGCGGATCACCTGCACGCCGTAGGCGCGCAGGTTCTGATAGCCCATGGTCAGCGCCTCGATGTTCATCGAGCCGCCCAGCACGAGATTGGAGAGCGGGCACGAAACGAACGTGGCATTCCGCTCGACGAGGAACACCTGGATCCTGCCGCCGCTCCACATGCGGATGTACTTCGCGGCGGTCGCGCCGCCGTAGCCGCCGCCGATGACGATGACCGTTCCTACGGGCTTCGCCGGCGGTGCCGGGTCGGTGGCGCAGCCGGCGAGTCCGGTTGCCGTTCCCGCGCCGAGAAGCTTGATGAAATCGCGTCGTGTGAATTCGAAAGACATGCGCTTCCCCTATTTCTTCTGCACCGCGAAGAACGCGGAGACGGCGTCGATCTGGGCGTCGGTGTAACCCTTGGCGAGTTGCGGCATCAGCGTGCCGGGCTTGCGGCCGTCGCGGAAGTCGCGCATCTGCTTTGCGAGCGTGTCCTTGGGTTGGCCGGCGAGTCCGGGCGCGCCGCCCTGGCTTCGTCCGTCGGTGCCGTGGCAGATGGCGCAGGCGGCAGCGAGGTCGCGCCCCGCGTTCGGCGAAGCGGTCTGCGCGGCGGCCGCGAGCGGAAAGGTCGCCGCAAGGGCGGCGAGCACGAGCAATGCGCGCTTCATGGCGTGTGTCTCCTCGAAAGAGTGCGCAGCGTTCGGACGCCGCGTCGGTTGGTCGCCCTGCAAGTACCAAAGTTTCCGGTGCGGCCCCCGTGCAGTCAAGTGATGTCCGGCAATGTGTTCATACGCAGCCGGAATGAGAGCCCTGTGCCCGCAAGAATGCGGAGGGCCGCAAACGCGGCCCTCGGCTTCGTCGCAACGGGTGCGCTGCTGGTCAGGTCTCGGCCGGCGCAGGCGCAGCGGGCGCCGGCGCCGCGGGCGCTCCCTCGTCGAAGCGGAGAACGACCTTCTCCTCGGCATCGACGTCGATGGCGACCTTCCCTCCGGTAGCGAGTCGACCGAACAGCAGCTCGTCGGCGAGCGACCGGCGGATCGTGTCCTGGATGAGCCGCGCCATCGGGCGCGCGCCCATCAGCGGGTCGAAGCCGTGCTTCGCGAGCCAGTCGCGCAGTCCGTCGGTGAAGATCGCCTCGACCTTCTTCTCGTGGAGCTGCTCCTCGAGCTGCATGAGGAACTTGTCGACCACGCGCAGGATGATCTCGTGGTCGAGCGCCTTGAACGAGATGATCGCATCGAGCCGGTTGCGGAACTCCGGCGAGAACATGCGCTTGATGTCGCCCATTTCGTCGCCCGCCAGCGCCGGCGGATTGAACCCGATCGATGTCTTGGTGAGCGCATCGGCGCCCGCGTTGGTCGTCATGATGATGATGACGTTGCGGAAATCCGCCTTGCGGCCGTTGTTGTCCGTGAGGGTCCCGTGATCCATGACCTGGAGGAGCACGTTGAACACGTCCGGGTGCGCCTTCTCGATCTCGTCAAGAAGCAGCACGGAGTAGGGCTTCTTGGTGATCGCCTCGGTGAGCTGCCCGCCCTGGTCGAACCCGACGTAGCCGGGCGGCGCGCCGATGAGACGGCTCACGGCATGGCGCTCCATGTACTCGGACATGTCGAAGCGGATCAGTTCGATGCCGAGCGAGTAGGCGAGCTGGCGCGCAAGCTCGGTCTTGCCCACGCCGGTCGGGCCGCTGAAGAGGAAGTTGCCGATCGGCTTCTGCGGGTTGCCCAGGCCGGATCGCGCGGTGCGGATCGCAGACACGAGTGCGTCGATGGCCTGGTCCTGCCCGAACACCACGGCCTTGAGATCGCGGTCGAGGTTCTTGAGCGCCGCGCGGTCGTCGGTGGAGACCGACTTCGGCGGGATCCGCGCGATCTTGGCGATGATCTCCTCGATCTCGGGCTTGCCGATGACGCGCTTCTGGCGCGACTTGGGCAGGATCCGTTGCGCCGCGCCGGCCTCGTCGATCACGTCGATCGCCTTGTCGGGCAGGTGGCGGTCGGTGATGTAGCGCGCGGAGAGCTCCGCCGCGGTGCTGAGCGCGTTCGTGCTGTACTTGACGCCGTGGTGCGCCTCGAAGCGGCTCTTGAGGCCTTTGAGGATCTCGACCGTCTCGTCGACCGACGGCTCGTTCACGTCGATCTTCTGGAAGCGCCGCGACAGGGCGTGATCCTTCTCGAAAATGCCGCGGTACTCGTTGTACGTGGTCGCGCCGATGCACTTGAGCGACCCCGAGGAAAGCGCCGGTTTGAGCAGGTTCGAGGCATCCAGCGTGCCGCCCGAGGCGGCGCCGGCGCCGATCAGCGTGTGGATCTCGTCGATGAACAGGATCGCATTGGGGTTGTCGAGCAGCTGCTTGAGCACCGCCTTGAGGCGCTGCTCGAAGTCGCCGCGGTACTTCGTTCCCGCGAGCAGGGCGCCCATGTCGAGAGCGTAGACCTGGCAGCGGGCGAGGATCTCGGGGACGCTGCCCTCGACGATGCGGCGCGCCAGACCCTCGGCGATCGCCGTCTTGCCGACGCCGGCCTCGCCGACGAGGAGCGGGTTGTTCTTGCGACGCCGGCAGAGCGTCTGGATGACGCGCTCGAGCTCGCGCTCGCGGCCGATCAGCGGGTCGATCTTTCCGGAAAGCGCCTGCGCGTTCAGGTTCGTCGTGTAGGTCTCGAGTGCGCCGCCGGACTGGCCTTCTTCCTGCGGCTCCTCCGGCGCCTCGGGCTTTTCCTTGCTGCCGCCCTGCTGCGGCGACTTCGTGATGCCGTGCGAGATGTAGTTCACCACGTCGAGGCGCGTCACGCCCTGCTGGTGCAGGAAGTAGACGGCGTGCGAGTCCTTCTCGCCGAAGATCGCGACCAGCACGTTGGCGCCGGTCACTTCCTTCTTGCCCGAGGACTGCACGTGCAGGATCGCGCGCTGGATCACGCGCTGGAAGCCGAGCGTCGGCTGCGTGTCGATTTCGTCGGTGCCGCCGACGGTCGGCGTGTGGGCGTTGATGAACTCGGTGAGCTGCTTGCGCAGCTCCTCGACGTTCGCCGCGCACGCGCGCAGGACCTCCGCGGCCGTCGGGTTGTCGAGCAACGCGAGCAGCAGGTGCTCGACGGTAATGAATTCGTGCCGCTTCTGGCGCGCCTCCACGAAGGCCATGTGGAGGGTGACTTCGAGCTCCTGGGCGATCACCTACGTTTCCTCCATCACGCACTGCAGCGGATGCTGGTGCTTGCGCGCATACGAAACGACCTGCTCAACCTTCGTCGTGGCGATGTCCTTGGGGTAGACCCCGCAGACCCCCATGCCCTCGCGGTGGACCTTCAGCATGACCTGCGTGGCCTTCTCGCGCGTCATGCCGAAAAAGGTCTGGAGGACGACCACTACGAACTCCATCGGCGTGTAGTCGTCGTTCAGGATGAGCACCTTGAACAGCGGCGGCGGCTTGAGCTTGCTCTTCTTGGCCTCTAGGACCGATCCATCACGCAAACGGTTCGCCATACTGCCTGAACGCTATGCCAGAGCCTCTTGCCGGTCAAATGCGCGCCATTCCGAGTTGCGGATTTCGCTCCGAAAGCACGAGTTTCGCGTGTAATGCTAGCAGAGTTTCCGACCTGCGCAACGCGACGCCAGACTGCGAAAACGTCCTTTTGCGGCAGACGCTTGACGCCGTTGCCCGACTTGACGCGTGCAGGGAAAAGCGGTTAAAAACCCGCGGTGTTTGTCGTTCGAGCGGTTCGCAGGTTCGCCGCCCCGGCGGGGCGCCTCGGCTGTCTTGGGATGCAGGCATAGGTGGGGGGGGACCCCGATAGGCAACAACGTTCAGGGAAGGGACTATGCCAACCGGAACAGTGAAGTGGTTCAACGACGCCAAGGGCTTCGGATTCATCACGCCGGACGACGGCGGTGAGGATCTGTTCGCCCACTACAGTTCGATCCAGATGGCCGGCTTCAAAACCCTCAAGGAGGGGCAGAAGGTGAGCTTCGAGATCGTGCAGGGCCCCAAGGGCAAGCAGGCGTCGAACATCCAGGCGGCCTGAAGACCGCAGATGTCGTTCCCGAAGCCCCGCCGTGCGCGGGGCTTTTTCGTTTCTGGCGCAGTGGATGGCCGCGCAGCGAACGGCGCGCCGGCCTCGCGTCGGGCACGCCACGGGCTGAATCCGACCGCAGTCGCGGCGGCGCGCGTGATTCTGCTCAACAAGCCGTATGGCGTGGTTTGCCGCTTCGGCGACGAACGCGCCTGCCTGCGTGACTTCGTACCGTTTGAAGGCGTGTACCCCGCGGGGCGCCTCGACGCGGACAGCGAGGGACTCGTGCTGCTCACCGACGACGGCGCCCTCCAGGCGACGATTGCCGATCCGCGCGGCAAGTGGCCCAAGACCTACCTCGTTCAGGTGGAAGGTGCGATCGACGCCGCGGGGCTGGCGCGGCTTCGAAGCGGCGTCGACCTCGGCGAGTTCGTGACGCGGCCCGCGCGAGCCAAGCGCGTCGATCCGCCGAGGGACCTGTGGCCCAGGACACCGCCCGTACGCTTTCGCGCGAACGTTCCCACGAGTTGGATCGAGTTGGTGCTGTTCGAGGGCAAGAATCGACAGGTGCGCCGGATGACGGCACGCGTGGGCTATCCGACGCTGCGGCTCGTGCGCCTCGCAATCGGACCGTTCGCTCTCGGCGGCCTCGCACCGGGCGAGTGGCGGCGCGTGGCGTGGCCGCCCGCCGCGGATGGGGGCTGTCAACCGCCTGCGCGCGGGGCACGTTATCGCGCTTGACCGCCGGTGCCGGCGGGCAACGTCAACCGCTCACGAACACGACAAGGAGAGCCCATGCACAAGATTCTTTCGCTCGTCGCCGCCGCCCTGTTCGCGGCCACCTCGCTTCCGGCTGCCGCCGCCGATGCCGAGTCGAAGAAGGAGCAGAGACCAGCCCCCGCGGCGGACGCGAAGAAGTCCGACAAGGCGGCACCCTCGAAGAGCGACGCGGCGAAGAAGTAGCTGCGCCCGGCACACGGAAGATGGCGGGCGTGTTCCCTGCCGGTCTTCCGTGCGGCCGCGCATGAAGGCGCGAGGAGGCGGCGCGGTATCGTGGCTCCGCCGTAGAATCCGGGCCATTCTGCCCAACGCCATCCTGCCGCCATGAACAAAGAGCTCACTGCCGCCGTCCTGCTCGCGCTGCCCACGGTCGTCTACGCGCAGCTGCCGCAGATCCAGCTGAATGCCGGCATCCACGTCATCCGCGCCGAGGTCGCGAACACGCCCGAGAGTCGCATGAAGGGCCTGATGTTCCGCAAGACGCTCGGGACGAGCGACGGGATGTTGTTCGTGTTCGACGAGCCGCAGCGCCAGTGCATGTGGATGCGCAACACCTACGTGCCGCTGTCGGTCGCGTTCATCGACGCGAACGGCGCGATCCTCAACGTCGAGGACATGGAGCCGCTCACCGAGAGCTCGCACTGCGCGGCGGGCGCGGCGAAGTACGCGCTGGAGATGAACAAGGGGTGGTTCGCGTCGCGCGGCCTCAAGGCCGGAACGCGGATCGGCGGCATCGAGAAGGCCGCATCGGCGCGCTGACTGCCGCCCGCGCGCCAAACGAAAAGCCCCGCTCGCGCGGGGCTTGGTTTTTGCGGACGCGCGTGCCCTACATGCGGGCGATCATGGCATCGCCGAACGCCGAGCAGGAGACCTCGGTCGCGCCCGTGGTGAGGCGCGCGAAGTCGTAAGTGACGACCTTGTCGGAAATCGCCTTCTCCATGGAGGCGATGATCAGGTCCGCGGCCTCGTCCCAGCCCATGTGGCGCAGCATCATTTCCGCAGAAAGGATGAGCGAGCCGGGGTTTACCTTGTCCTGTCCCGCGTATTTCGGCGCCGTGCCGTGGGTCGCCTCGAAGTTCGCCACGGTGTCGGAGAGGTTCGCGCCGGGCGCGATGCCGATGCCGCCGACCTGCGCGGCGAGCGCGTCGGAGATGTAGTCGCCGTTCAGGTTCAGCGTGGCGATGACGTCGTACTCGGCGGGGCGGAGCAGGATCTGCTGCAGGAACGCGTCGGTGATCACGTCCTTGATCACGATGCCCTGCGGCAGCTTGAGCCAGGGCCCGCCGTCGAGTTCCACCCCTCCGAACTCGCGCTTGGCGAGCTCGTAGCCCCAGTCGCGGAAGCCGCCCTCGGTGAACTTCTGAATGTTGCCCTTGTGGACCAGGGTGACGGACTTGCGCTTGTGGCGGATCGCGTACTCGATCGCCTTGCGGATGAGCCGCTCCGAGCCTTCGCGCGAAACGGGCTTGATGCCGATCGCCGAGGTCTCCGGGAAACGGATTTTCTTGACCCCCATGTCCTTGATCAGGAAGTTGAGGACCTTCTTCACGCTCTCCGAGCCGGCCGCCCATTCGATGCCCGCGTAGATGTCCTCCGAGTTCTCGCGGAAGATCACCATATCCGTCTTCTCGGGCTCCTTGAGCGGCGAGGGCACGCCCTTGAAGTAGCGCACCGGGCGCAGGCACACATAGAGGTCGAGCTCCTGCCGCAGGGCGACGTTGAGCGAGCGGATGCCGCCGCCGACGGGCGTGGTGAGCGGACCCTTGATCGAAACGACATAGTCCTTGACCGCCTGCAGCGTCTCTTCCGGCATCCAGACATCGCCGCCGTAGACGCGGGTCGCCTTCTCGCCGGCGTAAATCTCCATCCAGTGGATCTTGCGCTTGCCGCCGTACGCCTTCTGCACCGAGGCGTCGACGACCTTGATCATCACCGGCGTGATGTCGACGCCGGTGCCGTCGCCTTCGATGTACGGAATGATGGGGTTGTCCGGGACGGGCTTGGACGGGTCGATGCGCTGTCCGCCAGCCGGGACCTTGATCTTCGACGTGCTCATGGGCCTTCCTTCTGCTCTTCGGGTTGGATGTCCGGGGCACGGACGGCGACTAAGCCCGCCCGCCCGCGCCTCCGGTTGGCTTCGACGCATTCTGGCGAGCGTCATAAGCCGGGTCGTGCGGCACACAAACGCGAATTATCGCGCAAAGCACCGACCGCCGCCAACCGCGAGGCGGACGTGTGCGTCGGGGCCAAGAGGGTCTCGGACCGGGTGATAGACTCGCAGCAACCCCATCACGCCGCGCAAACATGGACATTCCCAAGGGAGAGAATCCGGCCGCGCTCGCCATTGCGCGCGCGCTCATCGAGGGTTTCGACAAGCACTACCGGCTATTCCGCGAGTCGAGCGAGGGCGCCCAGAAAGCCGTGCGCGACCGCATCCAGTTCTACGACGACCGCGTTCTGGAGACCGTGAGCCGGCTCCGCAACGAGCTCGGCGCCGGCTCGCTCGACGCGAACACGTGGCAGCAGGTGAAGCTGCTCTACATCGGCCTCCTCACGAACCATCGCCAGCCCGAGCTCGCCGAGACGTTCTTCAACTCGGTCTCGTGCAAGATCCTCGACCGCACCTACTTCCACAACGATTTCATCTTCTTCCGGCCGGCGGTCTCGACCGAGTACATCGAGTCCGATCCGCCCACCTACCGGAGCTATTACCCGACCTCGAAGGGCATGCGGGAAGCGTTCCGCAGCATGATCTCGGACTTCCGCTGGAACGTGCCCTTCGCGGACCTCGACCGCGACATCGACTGCGCCCTGAAAGCGGTCGAGCGCCATCTCGGCGCCTGGCCTCGCGCCGAGGCGAACCTGCAGATCCAGGTGCTCAACTCCGCCTTCTATCGCAACAAGGCGGCGTACGTGATCGGCAAGGTCGTGAACGGGCATCACGAGTACCCGTTCGCCGTCCCGGTGCTGCGCAACGCCGGCGGCGAGCTCTATCTCGACGCGATCCTGCTCGACGGCTGGCGCATCGGCCTCATCTTCTCGCTCTCGCGCGCCTATTTCATGGTGGACATGGCGGTGCCCTCGGGCTACGTGCAGTTCCTGCGCTCGATCATGCCTTGGAAGTCGCGCGCCGACCTCTACACCATGCTCGGCCTGCAGAAGCAGGGCAAGAACATGTTCTATCGCGACCTGGCGCACCACCTGCGGCACTCGCGCGACGAGTTCATCGTCGCTCCGGGGGTTCGGGGGCTCGTGATGATGGTGTTCACGCTGCCCTCGTTCCCGTACGTCTTCAAGGTGATCCGCGACCGCTTCGCGCCGCCGAAGGAAGTCGACCACGCGACCGTGAGGGCGAAGTATCAGCTCGTGAAGCGGCACGACCGCGTCGGGCGCATGGCGGATACGCTGGAGTTCTCGGACGTCGCGCTGCCGGCGAGCCGGATGAGCCAGGACCTCGTCGCCGAGCTGAAGGCGAGTTGCGCGTCCCTGGTCGAGGAAGACGGCGACCAGTTCGTCATCGAGCACGTGTACATCGAGCGCCGCATGACGCCGCTCAACCTCTATCTCGACCGTGCCGACCCGGCGGAGCTCGAGCAGGCGGTGCGCGACTACGGGAACGCGATCAAGGAGCTCGCGCTATCGAACATCTTTCCCGGCGACATGCTGTTCAAGAACTTCGGCATCACCCGCTACGGGCGCGTCGTGTTCTACGACTACGACGAGATCGAGTACCTGACCGACTGCAACTTCCGGCGCATCCCGCCGCCCCCGTACCCGGAGTTCGAGATGTCGGGCGAGCCCTGGTATTCCGTCGCGCGCAACGACGTCTTCCCGGAGGAGTTCGCGAGCTTCCTGCTCGGCTCGCCGAAAGTGCGCGAGATCTTCATGCGCCATCACGCCGACCTGCTCACGCCCGAGTTCTGGCAGGGGGCGCAGGCGCGCATTCGCAACGGGCAGGTCATGGATTTCTTCCCGTATCCCGAGTCGCTGCGCTTCAGGAACGCGCAAGCCGGCGCGGCGGCGCCGGCGGAGCAGCGCGAGCCGAAGTTCGAGGCCTACACCCCGAACCTGCCCCACCTCGCCCCCGACCTGCTGTCGGAAGTCGAGATCGACTGAGCGGTTACTTCCCGAAATAGACGGCGGTGTGCGCGCCCGCCGCCATGAAGAAGAGCATCGGGAAAACGAGCGCGAGGTTGACGCGCGACACGATGAGCGCCCGGTGCCGGGCGTTCGCCCGCTCGGCTTCGCTCGCCGGAACGAGGCCGAGCGCCTGCTTCTGCGCAGGCCAGATCACGAGCCACACGTTGGCGAGCATGATGGTGCCGAGCCACGCGCCCACGCCGATCGGGAGGTGGCTCTTCTGCAGCGTGAACGCGGCGACGAAATCCTTGCCGAGCAGCGCCGCGCCCGCGAGCCACGTCACCACCGCCGCCCAGCGGAACCACCATAGCGCGCGCGGCGCGACATGCTTGGCGATGCCGGCTGCGGTGCCGTCCGCCTGCGCCGCCTTGAGCGCCGGCGCCTGAACGAAGTTGAAATAGAAGAGCAGCCCCACCCACATGATGCCGGCGAGCACGTGGAGCCACCGCGAAAGTGCGGGCACCCAGTCCACGGTCAGGCCCCCAGCGTGCCGCGCACGACGAAATAAAGGACCGCGGTGAGAACGAGGCCGATCACGACCGTGTTCCAGAGCGACTCGAGCGGGTTCTTCATCGGGCCCTCCTGAAGCGAGAAGGCCCCCGGCGGGGGCCTCGCTGTCCGACTTGGCTCCGGCCTCAGCCGAAGTTCTTCGCCGCGAAATCCCAGTTCGCGAGGTGGTTCAGGAACGCGCCCACGAAGTCGGGGCGACGATTGCGATAGTCGACGTAATACGCGTGCTCCCAGACGTCGACGGTGAGCAGCGGCGTGTCGGTGCCGGTGAGCGGCGTGCCGGCGTTCGAGGTGTTGGCGATGTCGACCGAGCCGTCGGGCTTCTTCACGAGCCAGGTCCAGCCCGAGCCGAAGTTGCCCACGGCACTCTTGCCGAATGCTTCCTTGAACGCCTCGAACGAACCCCACTTGCGGTTGATCGCGTCGCCGAGCTTACCGCCCGGCTGGCCGCCGCCGCCCGGCCTCATGCTGTGCCAGAAGAAGGTGTGGTTCCACACCTGCGCGGCGTTGTTGAAAATGCCGCCGGCGGGCGCGCGCTTCACGATCTCCTCGAGCGCGGCCTTCTCGAACTCGCTGCCCTTGACGAGGTTGTTGAGGTTGGTCACGTAGGCCTGATGATGCTTGCCGTAGTGGAACTCCATCGTCTCCTTGGAGATGTGCGGCTGCAGCGCGTCGATGGCATACGGCAGGTCGGGAAGCTTGTGCTCCATTGTTGGCGCTCCGGGAGTGACGAGGGTGGAAGAACGCGGATTCTAGGAGGGCGCATCCGCCAAAGCAACCGTGCGCGAGGCAGGGTCTTCGCGCTCTGTCGACGCGTGGCGCGGCCTCAGCCTTCGCGCGGACGTTTGCGCGCCACGTTCGCATTCGCGACGCCGCGCGCGAAGGTGATCTCCAGCGGATCGCCCGGCGCGAGCGGGTCGGCGTCGCGGACGATGGTCCCGCTCGCGTCGCGCACGATCGCGTAGCCGCGCTCGAGGACCGACTGCGGCCCGAGGTGCTCGAGCGCGCGCGTCAGCGACTCCAGATTGCGCGCGCGGAGCGCCAGCATCGCGTCCATGGCGCGCACGTCTCGCGTCGCGAGATCGGCCGCGCGGGCGCGAAGGGCATCCACGTGCGGCAAGCGGCCGCGGCTTCGCTCGACGAGGCGCGCGATGCGCCACCGATAGCGGTCGACGAGGCCGCCGGCCGAATGCGCGAGCCGCCGCTCGAGCTGCTCGAGGATGCGGCGCTGGCTGTCGAGCCGGCGCCCCGGGTGCAGAAGGCGGCGCGACAGATGGTCGAGCAGCTGCATGCGCGTTTCCAGGTCGCGCTGCGTGCGCCGCGCGAGGCGCTCCGCCAGACCGCCGACTCGCGCAACCAGCGCGTCCCGCGACGGGCTCGCGAGTTCAGCCGCCGCGGTGGGCGTCGGCGCGCGGCGGTCGGCGGCGAAGTCGGCGATCGTGAAATCGGTCTCGTGGCCGACGCCGCAGACCACGGGGATCGGCGAGGCCCGGATTGCGCGCGCCAGCGCCTCGTCGTTGAACGACCAGAGATCCTCGATGCTGCCTCCGCCGCGCACGAGCAGCACCACGTCGACTTCGCGGCGGCGCCCCGCGGCCTGCAGGGCACCGACGAGCTCCGCCGCGGCGTCGGCGCCCTGCACCGCGGCGGGATACACCACCACCGGGATCGACGGGTTGCGGCGCGCGAGGGTCGTGAGCACGTCGCGCAGCGCCGCCGCCTGCGGCGAGGTGACCACGCCGATCGCGCGCGGGTAGGCGGGGAGGGGACGCTTCGCGGCGTCGTCGAACAGGCCCTCGCGACCCAGCCGCGTCTTCAGCTTCAGGAAGGCCTCGTACAGCGCGCCGAGCCCGCCCGGGCGCATGAAGTCGACGTTCAGCTGAAAGTCGCCGCGTGGCTCGTACAGCGTGACGGTCGCGCGGGCCTCGACCTGCAGACCCTCGCGCGGGGCGAAATCCAGGTATTGCGCGCGGTGCCGGAACATCACGCAGCGGATCTGGGCCGCGTCGTCCTTCAACGAGAAGTAAAGATGGCCGGATCGGGCAAGCGTGAAGTTGGAGATCTCGCCCGCGACCCAGAGCAGCGGAAACCCGTGTTCGAGCAAGTCGCGCACGCTCCGCGCGAGCGCCGAGACGGACAGCAGCGGTGCGGCCGAATCCTCGCGAAACCGCATGAAATCCGAGGGTTCGGGCATGCGGTGATTCTAGCCTATCCACAATCGCGGGCGATTCTCGGTTGCGCCTGCCGCGGCGCTGCGGCCCCCTCCGGGACGGTGTGCTAATTAACTGATATTGAATGAAAATTTTAGTCGTTCAAAAATTGATCAGCGGGCAAAAACTCTTTGCTGCGGTCCACTTAGCCCGCGTGTGTACAGACTATGCACAGCCTTATCCACAGCAACTGTGGATAACGTGAGGGCCGAGCAGATGCGACGAACGAGGTGCGTCGTCGCCGCGCGCCGACACGACCGCGTCCTTGCCGAAAGAGGGGCCGCAGGCTACATTTCGGCGCTTCACTTTCGTCGGAGAGCGCGTTGTTCGACATCATCAAGGCCGCGGGCTGGCCGATCTGGCCGCTCCTCTTCGCGTCCGTCGTCGCGGTCGCCCTCATCATCGAGCGGCTGATCGTCCTGCGCCGCGACAAGATCGTCCCGACGGGTTTGCTCGAGAAGGTGGTGGAGGCCTATCAGAAGCAGGGCGTGACGCCGCAGCTCGTCGACAACCTCGCGAAGGACTCGCCGCTCGGCCGGGTCCTCGCAGCGGGCCTGCGCAATTACCGCGCGCCGCGCCCGGTGATGAAAGAGGCGATCGAAGACGAAGGACGAACGGTCGGTCACCAGCTCGAGCGCTTCCTCACCACGCTCGGCACGATCGCGTCCATCAGCCCGCTGCTCGGACTCTTCGGCACCGTGATCGGCATGATCGAGATTTTCGGGTCGCAGTCGCCCTCGGGCACGAATCCCCAGCAGCTCGCGCACGGCATCTCGATCGCCCTCTACAACACGGCGTTCGGCATCCTGATCGCGATTCCCAGCATGATTTTCTTCCGGCACTTCCGCGGCAAGGTCGAGGGATTCGTCGTGGACATGGAGCAAGCGGCGGCGAGGCTGGTGGACATCGTCCACGGCGACCGCGAGCTGCGCCCCAAGACCTGAACGGCGCCGGGACGCACGCGCCATGAAGTTTCGCGGCAACGTCAAAGAGGATCCGGAGATCAACCTGATCCCGCTGATCGACGTCCTCCTCGTGATCCTGATCTTCCTCATGATCACCACCACCTACAGCCGCTTCGCCGAGCTCAACATCACCCTGCCGAGCGCGGATGCTGCGAAGGCGCTCGATCGCCCCAACGAGATCAACGTCGCAGTGACTTCCGCCGGCCAGTACGTCATCGACAAGCGGCCGGTGACGTTCCGCGACGTTGCGGGGCTCGCCGAAGACCTGAAACGCGCCGCGGGCGAACTGAAGGAGCCGACCGTCGTGATCGACGCCGACGCGAGCGCGACGCACCAGTCGGTGATCCACGTGATGGAAGCGGCGCGGCTCGCCGGCTACACGCAGGTGACCTTCACCACGCAGGCCACCCCGAAGTAGCGCGCGGTCCCGCCATGCCGGAGCGGCTCGCGTGGACCTGAAGGGCGATTTCCCGGCGCAGCACTGGTATCGCCTCTCGCCGCTCTCGATGCTCCTCGCGCCGCTCTCGCTCGTGTTCGGGCTGATCGTTCGCGTTCGCCGGCTCGCCTACCGGGCCGGGTGGTTCCGCGCGGAGCGGCTCCGCGTCCCGGTCGTCGTCGTCGGCAACCTCACCGTCGGCGGCGCGGGCAAGACGCCGCTCGTGCTGTGGCTCGAGCGCGAGTTGCGCCGGCGCGGCTTCCGTCCGGGCATCGTCTCGCGCGGCTACGGCGGCGCGGGCGCGACGCCGTCCGCGGTGCCCAGGGGCGGCGACCCCGCACTATTCGGCGACGAGCCGGTGCTCCTTGCCGAGCGCGCGGCATGCCCGGTGTGGATCGGCGCCGATCGCGCGGCTGCGGCGCGCGCGCTGCTCGCCGCGCATCCGGACTGCGACGTGATCGTGCTCGACGACGGACTGCAGCACTATCGGCTCGCGCGCGACGTCGAGATCGCGGTCGAAGACGAACGCGGCCACGGCAACGGGCTGCTGTTGCCGGCCGGTCCGCTGCGCGAGCCGGCGTCCCGCGCCGTCGACGCCACGGTGATCAACGGCGCGCCGGCGCGGCCCGGCACGTTCGCGATGCGCCTCGTGCCGGCGGGGCTGCACGCGCTCGATGCGACACGGCGGCGCATCGATCCCGGCGAACTCGTCGGCAAGCGCGTGCACGCGGTCGCCGGGATCGGCAACCCGGCGCGATTCTTCGCGACGCTCGCGCAAACGGGCATCGTTGCCGAAACCCACGCGTTCCCCGACCACCATCCGTTCGCCGCTGCGGACCTCGCGTTCGCGGACGCCGATCTCGTCGTGATGACCGAGAAGGATGCAGTAAAATGCGAACGGCTCGGCGTCGGCTCGCTTGCGGCGCTGCGCGTCGACGCCGAAGTGGATCCGAAGCTCGCCGAGGTGGTGGCGAGAAAGCTCTGAGCACGCGCTGCGGTGCGCGCGCGCCGGGGCCGACGGTCCGCGATACCACCGCCGGCGGTCGATCCGCCGATGCTCCGGAAGAATGCGCATGGACGCCAAACTGCTCGACATCCTCGTGTGCCCGATCTGCAAGGGCCCGCTCGTGCACCGCCGCGCGGAGAAGGAACTCGTGTGCAAGGCGGATCGGCTCGCGTTTCCCATCCGCGACGACATTCCCGTGATGCTCGAGGACGAGGCCCGCAAACTCGATCCCCTCGAGGAGATCGGCTGAGCGGGCCGGCCGGCGGCGCGCCATGGCCGGGTTGCTGCGCTTCACGGCGGTCATCCCCGCCCGCTACGCGTCGACGCGACTTCCCGCCAAGCCGCTCGCCGACATCGGCGGCAAGCCGATGGTCGTGCGCGTCGCCGAGCGCGCGCGCGAAAGCGGCGCGGCAGCCGTTTGGATCGCGACCGATCACGAAGAGATCGTCGCCGCGGCGAAGCGCCACGGCTTCGACGCGACGATGACCCGGCCCGACCACGCGTCGGGCACCGACCGCATCGCCGAGGTCGCCGCGTCGCTCGGCCTCGCGGCCGACGAGATCGTCGTGAACGTGCAGGGCGACGAGCCGCTGCTGCCGCCGGCCCTCGTCACCTCGGTCGTGCACACCCTGGCGCAGCGGACGCCCGCGTCGATCGCGACCGCCGCGCACCCGATCCACGACGCGGCCGAGTTCTTCAACCCGAACGTGGTGAAGGTGGTCTGCGATCATCACGGCTACGCGCTGTACTTCAGCCGCGCACCGATTCCCTACGCACGCGACGCGTTTGCCGCGTCGAAGGCCGCGCTGCCCGAGGCGCTCCCTGCGCTGCGTCACATCGGCCTCTACGCCTATCGGGTCGGCTTCCTCCACGCGTACGCCAGACTGGCGCCGGCGCCGGTCGAAGGCTTCGAGGCGCTCGAGCAGTTGCGCGCGCTCTGGCACGGCCACCGGATCGCGGTGGCAGTCGCCGACGAGGCGCCTCCGGCCGGGGTCGACACGCCGGACGACCTGGAGCGCGTTCGCCGCGCATTCCGCGACGCACCGTGAAGCCCGTGCGCGGCGCGGTTTGACCCGCGCAGTCAAACTCGGTAACTTCGATCGCAGATGCGGGTCGCGCGACGGCCCGCCGCAGTACCACCAACGATCAAGGGGGAGAACATGAGGCTCATCCTGCTCGGCCCGCCCGGGGCCGGCAAGGGGACCCAGGCGGCTTTCATCAAGGAGCGCTTCGGCATTCCGCAGATCTCCACCGGCGACATGCTGCGCGCCGCGGTGAAGGCGGGCACGCCGCTCGGCGTCGCCGCGAAGAAGGTCATGGATGCGGGCGGGCTCGTCTCCGACGAGATCATCATCGGCCTGGTGAAGGATCGCCTGAAGGAACCCGACTGCGCGAAGGGCTATCTCTTCGATGGCTTCCCCCGCACCATTCCGCAGGCCGACGCGATGAAGGACGCGGGCGTCGCGATCGACTATGTCCTCGAGATCGATGTGCCCGACGACGAGATCATCACCCGGATGAGCGGCCGACGGGTTCACGTCGCGTCCGGGCGGACCTATCACGTCAGGTTCAATCCGCCGAAGGTGGCGGGCAAGGACGACGCGACCGGCGAGGATCTCATCCAGCGCGACGACGACCGCGAGGAGACCGTGCGCAAGCGCCTCGACGTGTACCACTCGCAGACGAAGGCGCTGGTCGACTACTACTCCAAGTGGGCCGCCACGGGCGATGCGCGGGCGCCGCGCTACCGAAAGATCGCGGGCCTCGGCCCGGTGGACGAGATCAAAGCCCGCGCCTTCGCCGCGCTCGCCTGAGTCCGGCCCGCCGCCGCTGGGGGGCGTGTCTTGCCCCGGTGCGCGCGAACTGCGGTGCGAAGACCCGGCCGATTCGCGCGGTGGCGCGCAGCCGGCGGCGGCGCTAGGCTAGCAGCGGCGCGCGCAACATCGCGTGGCGCCGCTCTTCGGGGAGACCGGCCATGGGCGCGAAGCCTCGCAACGTCCTCTACGCACAGTCCGGCGGCGTCACGGCCGTCGTGAACGCCACCGCGGCTGGCGTGATCGAAACCGCCCGCAAGCACAAGGGCCGCATCGGCAAGGTCTACGCCGGGCGCGACGGCATCATCGGCGTGCTGAGCGAAGACCTCATCGACACCTCCAAGGAGCCGGCGCGCGCGATCGCTGCGCTCCGGCACACGCCCGGCGGTGCGTTCGGCTCGGCGCGCTACAAGCTGAAGAAGCTCGACGAGAGCACCGCGCAGTACGAGCGCCTGATCGAGGTTTGCCGCGCGCACGACATCGGCTATTTCCTCTACAACGGCGGCAACGACTCGGCCGACACCGCCTGGAAGGTTTCGCAGATCTCCGAGCGGCTCGGCTACCCGCTCGTCGCCATCGGCGTTCCGAAGACGATCGACAACGACCTCGCCGTCACCGACTGCAGCCCGGGGTTCGGGTCCGCGGCCAAGTACGTCGCCACCTCGATGCGCGAGGCGATCTACGACGTGCGCTCGATGTGGCGCACCTCGACGCGCGTGTTCGTCCTCGAAGTGATGGGCCGGCACGCGGGCTGGCTCACTGCGGCGTGCGGGCTCGCGGCGGAACGGCCGGGCGATGCGCCGCAGGTGCTGCTCTTCCCCGAGATCCCGTTCGACGAGGCCGCGTTCCTCGCGCGCGTGAAGACGGCGGTCGAGCGCGACGGCTTCTGCGCGATCGGCGTGTCGGAGGGGGTGAAGCGCGCGGACGGGAAGTTTCTCTCCGAGACCGGCCTGACCGACGCCTTCGGCCACGAGCAGCTCGGCGGCGCAGGCCCGATGATCGCGCAGCTCGCGAAGACCAAGCTCGGCTACAAGTTCCACTGGGCCGTGGCCGACTACCTGCAGCGCTCGGCGCGGCACATCGCCTCCCGGGTCGACGTCGAGCACGCGTATCGGCTCGGCGAGGCGGCGGTGAAGCTCGCGCTCGAAGGGCGCAACGCGACCATCCCGGTCGTGCTGCGCGTGTCGGACAAGCCCTACCGTTGGAAGGTGGGCGTCGCGAACCTCGCCGATGCGGCCAATGCGGAGAAGACGATGCCGCGCGACTTCATCACCCAGGACGGTTTCGGCATCACCGCCAAGTGCCGCGCCTATCTCGAGCCCCTGATCCGGGGCGAGGATCCGCCCCCCTATCGCGACGGGCTGCCCGCGTACGTCAGGCTCAAGAACGTCCCGATCGCGAAGAAACTGCCCCCGTTCAAGCTCTGAACCGGCCGCGCGCACCTGCTCCCGTCCCGGCGCAGCCCCGAGACCGCGGACGCGGGGCTGCAAGGCGCTCCGGGGCGCGCCCGACGCGGCGTACCCGGCTCTCCCTTCGGGCTGTCTCCTGCCGGGGCGCGCTGCTATAATCCCGCGGCTTTTTTGCTTGCAGCACAACAACTAGGGTAATCAAGGAGAGGACGAACATGACAGCGGGACTCTGGTTCGCGCTCGTGGCCGCCGTCCTGGCGATCGCGTACGGGGCGTACTCGATCGGCTGGGTCGTGCGGCAGCCGGCGGGCAATCCGCGGATGCAGGAAATCTCGGCCGCGGTGCAGGCGGGAGCGAAGGCCTATCTCAACCGCCAGTACGTGACCATCGGCATCGTCGGCGTGGTGCTGTTCATCGTCATAGGCATCTTCCTCGGCTGGACCACGGCGTGGGGCTTCGCGCTTGGCGCGCTCCTGTCCGGCGCCACCGGATACATCGGCATGAACGTCTCGGTGCGCGCCAACGTTCGCACCGCGGAGGCCGCGCGCAAGGGCCTCAACGAGGCCCTGACCATCGCCTTCCGGGGCGGTGCGATTACCGGCCTGCTCGTGGTCGGCCTCGGTCTGCTCGGCGTCGCCGGTTTCTATGCGGTCCTGCTCGCGGCCGCCCCGCACGGCGCCTCGCAGGCCGCGCTGCTGAAGCCGCTCGTGGGCTTCGCGTTCGGCGGCTCGCTGATCTCGATCTTCGCGCGACTCGGCGGCGGCATCTTCACCAAGGGCGCCGACGT